>JAYUUV010000473.1:0-5151 GCA_043754695.1 Planctomycetota bacterium | reverse complement strand
TGAGGGACGGGGTGCGCAGCACGAAGCCTTCGCGGGTGCGCGCGTGGTCGGAGGCGAGCGGCAGGCTCGCGCCGCGCAGCATGCCGCCGAAACCGTATTTCGCGCGCAGACTGTCGAGCGCGCGATCGACAGCGCGCTGGCGATCGGCGTGACTGGCCTGAGTGCCCCTGTCGAGCGCTTGAACGGCCGTTTGCACCTGCGGCGTTTGCGCACCGCGATCCTTGCGCGGGTCGCTGAAAAGCTGGTTTTGCCAGCCATTTCTCGCGCTCAAGCCGTGCAGCGTGATGCCGATGCGCTTGACCAGCGCGCGCCGGCGGGGGAGTTGTCCGTACAGCGCGCGCGCGTGGCTGAGCAGCGCATCGGTCGAATCCGTCGCTTCGCTGAGCGCCACGCGTTTGGCCAGCGAAGCCGCCGCCAGATTCACGTTCTCTTCGGCATCGAGTTCGCGCGTCGGCCGCGTGTCGACGTAGCGCACGCGCACTTCGAGCGAACGCGCCGTCGCGCCCAGCACGCGCAGCCGATGGGCCGCGCGTTCGACGATGTAGGCCAGCATGGCTTCGATGTGTTCGCGCCGACCCTCTTCGGGCTCGAAGGTGCTGTCGCGGCGCAGTGCCGCGGGAATCTTCAGCGCGAAACTTCCATCGGCGCGCTGCACGAACGTCGCTTCGACCGCCTCGTGATCGATGCCGCGCGCGCGCTCCCAGAGCAACAGGCCCAGACCGCCGAAACTGGCGAACAGGATTTCGCGCGAGACCAGGCGCAGATCGGCGACGCTGCGGATCGCGAAGCGTTCGAGCGCGGCGCCGATCGAATGGCCGACCCCGGGCAGGCTGTCGACCGGCAGGGGCCCGAGGAAGGCCTGTTCGCCGCCCGGAAAGATTTCGGCGATGCCGCCGGGTTTGGCGAGCTTGCCCGCCATGCGCGCCAGCATGCGGCTGGTGCCGATGCCGATCGTCACCGGCAGATCGACCTCGCTCTGGATCGCGCGGCGCATGTCTTCCGCCGCGTCGAAAGCACGCGGGTACAGGCGCGCGCAGGCGCTCAGATCGACGAAGAAGTCGTCGATCGACGCGACTTCGACCTGCGGCGAATAGCGCGCGAGCAAATGCGCCGTGCGCTCGCGCAAACGGTTGGCGGCCTGGCTGTCGCCGCGGCGAAAAATGGCGCGCGGGCAAAGGCGCGCCGCTTCGGCAAGCAGCATGCCCGGCCGCACGCCGAACGCGCGCGCCTCGTAGGAGCTGGACATCACCAGATTGCGCTCGCCGGGCATGCCGCCGATCACCAGCGGGCGGCCCTTGAGTTCGGGATGCATGGCCTGTTCCACCGAGGCCAGGAAGGCGTCGACGTCCAGATGGACGATGCGGCGCCGGCGTGCCCGTGGTTCCTGGGGACCCTGAGGACCCTGAGGACCCTGGGGATCTTCGGGAGCCGTGGTCATGGCAGTGGGGGATGGAAGAATTCGCCCGAGCCGGGCCCCCCGAGGGATCCGGGGCCCCGAAAGTGGTGGTCGGACGGGGAGGAATCTCAGCCAGGGCCGGCGTCGGGCGAACTCTGGAGCAGACCCTAACAGACACCTAATATCGGGTCAAGGGATTTTTTCTGCCGCGCGACTCAACTTCTGCCGTGGACCGTCGACAACCTTCAGCGAGGGAGGCGCGTCGCACTCGACTCCCAGCTTGGCTCCCCCCCCAGAGGGTCCCCCCCCTCATCAACGACGCGCCTCCCGCCTTCCTTACTCTCCGCGGCCCGCGAGGCTCAGTACGCCAACGCCCGCGCCTGGATGAACGAGTAGAAGAACACCGAGTTGGGGTTGTGTGCGACGAGCTGGAGTTCCTGCTTCATGCCGTCGACGACGCTGGCTTTGACCTTGCCGGCCTTGAGCAGGCCTTCGGCGCCCGAGACCAAGAGATCGCTCCAATAGGCGATGAACTCCGCGCGCTCGCCCGGTTGGCGATTGTCGAGGTGGATCGTCTTCACTTCGGTGGCGACGTCGCGATAGCCGAGCGCCTGCAAGAGATTGCCGAGTTTCGCGCCGACGAACGGATCGCCGCCGATCTCGAGCTGATAATCGTTGAAAGCCATCCAGTACGAGAGGGTCTGTGGGCTGTAGGGCTCGAGGAAAAAACTCGCGTTCTGTACTTCGCTGACCACGATCGGTGCGCCCGAGCGCAACACGCGCCGCGTTTCCGAGAGCACGCGCGAAGGATCCTCGACGTGTTCGAGGATCCAGCACAGAAACGCCGAATCGAAACTGTCGGCCGCGAAATCGAGCCGGGTGGCGTCGGCGTTGACGAACTCGACGCGCCCCGCGCTCCAGGGCAGACCGGCGAGATGCCGCTTGGCCTGGGCCAGATTCGGTTCGGATCGATCGACGCCGGTGACGTGCAGGTCGGGAAAGTGGCGCAGCAGGATTTCAGTCTGAGCGCCGACGCCGCAGCCGATTTCGAGCAGGTTTTTCGCGCGCCGGAATGGCAAGCGGTCGTGCACCAGATACTCAGTCACACGCGCCTGGCGATAGAGGCGTTCCTGCTCTTCCTTGGTGAAACCGTGCAGATAACCCTGGGACTTCTTTTTCGGCGTGAGGCTGGATTTGGCCATGGACGGCAGTCTAGCCCTGTTGCGCGATAATCGAGATAAGCAGAAGGGGCCGCCGGAAGTACGCTGGGAGCCCGATTCGATGACGACACGGCCTTCAGTCTCGCTGCGTGTGCCTCGCGCGCCTGCCCTCGCGCCGATCGCGCTTGCGTTCGGCCTGTTGCTCGGCCTGGCCGCCTGCGGATCGAAGGAAGGCTCGCGCTCGCTCGATACGCGCGCCGTCGTGATCGGCATCGACAGCGCCGATTGGAGGGTGATCGAGGCGCTGGCCAAGGACGGTGGCATGCCGAATCTCATGCGCCTGCGCGAACGCGGTGTCTGGGGACCGATCGAGACCTTGAACGACATCGCGCTTTCGCCGGTGATCTGGACCAGCGTGGCGACCGGCAAGACGGCGGCGAAACACGGCATCTCGTGGTTCATGGTCGATCAGCCCGACGGCACGCGCGTTCCGGTGCGCAGCACCAACCGCAAGTCGCTGGCGATCTGGAACATTCTCGCGCGGGCCGACCTGAAGGCGACGGCGCTGGGCTGGTGGGCGACGTTTCCCGCGGAAAACGTCTATGGCGGCGCGATCGTTTCCGACGCGCTCGGCTTCCATGGTTTCGGCGCGACGGCGCGCGACGGCGACAACGCCAAGAAGACTCACCCCAGTTCACTGTTCGCACAGGTCGACACGCTCGTCCCGACGGAGCAGCAGATCTCGACCGAATTCGTGCAGCGCTTCATCCACATCGGCGCGCAGGAATACCGCGACGAGAAGTTCGATCCGGCGCGCTATCCCAAGCGCGATCCCAACAATCCGATCCATCTTTTCCAGCAGTACGCCGTCACGGCGCAGGGCTACACCGCGATTGCCGAGAAACTGTTGAGCGAGCGGCACGACGATTTGTTCCTGATGTACTTCGAGCAGGTCGACAGCTTTTCGCACCTGTTCATGAAGTACGCGCCGCCCAAGCTCGAGTGGATCGATGCCGAAGGCTTCGCACGCTACAAGGACGTGGTCAGCGAGTGGTATCGCTACCAGGACGAGTTGCTCGGCCGAGTGCTGGCCAAGGTCGATCTGGAAACCACGGCCGTTTTCGTGCTCTCCGACCACGGCTTCAAGAGCGGGGATCGGCGCATCCGCAGCGAGCAGATGGTCGACACGAAGAAAGCGCACATGGATCACGAGCCGCAGGGCATTTTCATTGCCGCCGGCCCGCACATTCGCCGCGGCGTGAAGATCGCGGATGCATCGGTGCTCGACCTCACGCCGACCGTACTGGACTACCTCGGGCTCGCGGTCGGCAAGGACATGGACGGCAAGGTGCTCGAGGAAGTGTTCGAGCCGGAGTTCAGCAAGAAAAATCCGATCCGCTACATCGCCACGCACGAAGACGGCGCTCAGGACAGCGCAGTGGCGAAAGCTGAGCCTGGCAGGGCCGGCGAACAGAGCGACGCCGAAAACGGGCTGCGCGCGCTCGGTTACATGGACGGCAAGAGCAAGCCGGACGACAAGGCGAGCGCACAATCGACCGACAAGCCGAGCACGGCGAAACAAGAATCGTCGCCGGAGATGCACAACAATCTCGGGCGCATCTTCCTGCGCGACGGCGAGCCGGCCAAGGCGCTCAAGGAATTCGAGGGCGCGCTCGAACTCGATCCGAACAACTCCGAGGCGCTGCTCAACATCGGTTCGATTCACCAGGCGAACGGCAAGACCGAACTGGCGAAACACTTCGTGCAACGCGCGCTCGCTGTCGATCCCAATTCGATCGGCGCGCTCTCGCAACTGGCCGAGATCAGCCGCGATCAGGGCAATCTCGAAGAAGCGATTCGTCTGTTCGGGGAAGCGCTGGCCATCGACGACTCCCAGCCGTTCTTGTTCATGGGTATCGGCGACGTGTTGCAGCGCGCGGGCAAGTACGACCTGGCCTTGCAGGCTTTCAAGAGCGTGCTCGAACTCGAGCCCGACTCGTTCAAGGCGCGCTACAACATCGGCGTGACCTATTCGAACATGGGCCGTATCGACGAGGCGGTCGCGATCTACGAGAAGGCGATCGAACTTGCGCCCAAGGACAGCGAAGTGCCCGCCGCGCGCAACAATTTGGGTGCGCTGCTGCTCGCCAAGGGTGAAACCGACAAGGCGCTCGCGCACTTCGAAGCGGCGATGAAGGATGCGCCGGGCAATTTGGAATCACGCTTCAACGCCGCGATCATCTACCTCGACAAGGGCAAGACCGACGAGGGCATCAAGCTGCTCGAGGAAGCGGCGAAACTGCAGCCCAACCACGAGCAGGTGAACGTGCGCTTGGGCATGGCTTACCTCAGCGCGGATCGCGGGCAGGACGCGTACAAGTCGCTGTTGCTGGTGCGGCGGCTGTATCCAAAAGACTGGGCCGCGACGGTCGGCCTCGCCGTGCTGCATGCGCGTGCGAAGGAACTCGACACGGCGAAAAAGTTGCTCGACGAAGCGCTCGAGCAAGGCGGCGTCGACGCCCGCGCGCTCGCGTCGAGCTTTCCGATCCTCAAGGAAATGCTCTGAGTACGGAGTCAGGTACTTCCCCACCCTAC
>JAYUUV010000472.1:0-4857 GCA_043754695.1 Planctomycetota bacterium | reverse complement strand
TTCCTTTTTCGCCAGATCGTGCTCGCAATTCGGGTCTGTCGCGAGATCGAACAGTTCGAAGTGATGCGCGGGCATAGGTTTCATCTCAGCACCTTGCGGAGCCAGGTAGGCCTGCAACGAGCCGATCAAGTGCCAACGATCTTGCGTGACACTGGCGCGATCGGCGGCGGAGGAAATCGTGAAGCGCGGCGTGTGAATTCCGTCCTGCGCGGCGAACAGATCCGTTCCCGGAATCCGCAGATCCTCGACTTCGGCGAGCTTGAGCAGCGTCTGAGCCAGATCGAGCTGAAACACGGGCTGCTTCACTCGCGTCCCCGAAGGGGCGTGCGGCCAGGCGAGGATCAACGGCACGTGAATCGATTGCGGGTAGAGCCCGCCGTGTTCCCAGAAGATGTCGTGTTCGCCCAAGGACTCGCCGTGGTCCGCGGTGAACGCGATCACGCCCGAGCTGATGCGTGGGATCGCAAATAGACCCGCGAGCTGCGAGTCGAGGTAGCTGACCTCGCCGCGATAGCGCGCGCTCAGCAGCTCGAGGTCGCGCAATCCCTCGGGCAGATTCATTCGGTAGGGCGCCGGCACCACGGGCTCGGGCAACGACTTGTCGAAGGCGTCGCGGTCCGCCGGCCAGTAGCGTCGTTCGAATTCCTCCGGCGGTTCATAAGGAGTGTGCGCATCGAAGACATGCAGCCAGACGAAAAGATTCTGACCTTCGGCGTCGGGCAGCCATGAAGTCAACTTCTGGATGCTCTCTGCCGCAGGACGCTTGTCGCTGTCCAGCGGCGAATTCATGCGATCGAAGCCCTGGCCCAGACCGCTGGTCACGTCGGCGAGGTGCGGCGCGCTGACGACAGCGAACGTCAGGAAGCCTGCGCTTTGAAAAGCTTCCGCCAAGGTGTAGGCATCGCGCGAGAGCCGCGCGTAGTTGTCGAGCACACCGGTGTCGCGCGGTGATGTGGCGGTCATGATCGCCACGTGCGAGGGAATGGTCACATTGGTCGAAGACCAGCAGTCCTCGAACAGCACTCCCCTGCGCGCCAGTGCATCGAGCGCGGGAGTCTGGATCGAAGCGTGCAGACCCATGATCCCCACGGAATCGGCGCGATGCGTGTCGGAAGTGACCAGCAGCACGGTGCGCGGCGACTCGTGCACCGTCTCCAGTCGCGGACGCGTCAGGGCGCAGACCGCCTCGCCCGTTTTGTTCGCAATGCTGAGCGAGAAGGTGATCAGCACCTTTTTGCCGGCGAATTTGGCCAGAGACATGCGCAGCAGCTGCCAGTGCGCGTCGCTGTAGGGATCCGATTCCAGCGGCACGTTCAGCATTGCGGGCGGAAGGCCCGTGCAGCGTACTTCGACATGCACGCAAGGATCGATCACTCCGATGCGCAGCGCTTGCGGAATGCCGGCGGAAAAAATCAGCTGGGCATGCTCTGGGACGAGCACCTCGCTCTCGAGCGTGCGCGCCGTGGACAGGCCGACGCCGTTGCGTCCGTCGCTGCCCATGCGAACCATTCCAAAGCCCTGCTCGGCCGCGGGCAGCCAGGCCCAAATGGGCTGCGCGCACAACTCGATCGAACCCAGTCGAAACGGTTGCTTCACGTTGTCGAAGTCGAATACGAGTTCGTCGCAGGATTCGGCGAGCTTCGTGGAGCCGGGTAGCTCGAGCACCACCTTGCTCGGCCCGGAGCGCGAATGGTAAGGCTCGAGCCGTGCCCGATTCCTGGAACCCAGGAAAGCAACGCCCTGGTTGAGCAGGTTGCAGGTCACCCAGGCTTCCGTCGCCGTTTCAACGGAGAGAACCGCTCGGTTGAATCGGGCGGAGTTGAAGCGCCCCTTGAGCTTGATGGTGACTTTGTCGGGGAACTGTTCGTCGCCTGCGATCCTTGTCACATGCAGGACGGGTTTGCCCCCCGCAGCCGTGTCCGCTCTGACCTTGTGCTGTGCGCCCACGACCTCGACCTCGCTAGGATCTGTGGGCCAGTCGACGATGCCCGTGACGACCACATCGCGTGACCGCGGTTCGGGCGCCGTCGGGTACAAATCCAGGCGAACGAGTCCAGACTGCGGCGCAGCGGATCCACCCGAATCGGAACAACTCACGAACAGAGTCGTGAGTAAGGCGAGCGCGAGACCTAGGTACTGCATCATGTTCAGGGCCCGGCCGAGGCAGGGAGCTTTCGAACTTGACGCACGCTCTGCTACGCCACGCGTGGGACGACGCGCGGTGTCGATCGATGCCGTGGAACAAGTCCGAGGCCCATCTCTGCGAACAGCTGCCGGCGGTTCGAAAAGATGCGGACGGGATGGGCAGTATACGGCGGTCCCGCTTTTTGGGGTCAGGCGCTTTTCCAGACTCAGTTTGGCCGCGGCCGAGCCCTCACGCGCGGACAAGCCACGCGAACAAGCCAAAAAATAGGGTGGGAAAGTGCCTAACTCCGTACGCTGACGGGCAGGGCCGTGTTCGCTTATGCGGTTAGCAGACTCTTTACGCAAAACCCGAATTGACCGCGCGCCCGCGACCCCGCTGTCGAATGCGGAGTCAACGCAGGGGACCGAATACCTAGAACTACTGAGCCTCGCTTTGACCAAGACCCCGCGCTCGCTCGCCATCTTTGCCTGCCTGGCTCTCGGCTCGTTGGCGCGGCCGTGCAGCGCGGGCGACACGCTCGATTCGATTCGTGCGCGCGGCTGGTTTGCGTTCGGCGGCGATCAGGAGGGCGGCGGACCGTACATCTATCCCGATCCGAAAGATTCCGAGCACACGATCGGCTTCGAGGTCGAGATCGCCGACGCGATCGCAGGCGAATTTGCGCGCGAATTCGGCAAGCCCATCGAGGCGCGTTTCGCGCAAGGACCATGGGACAAGCTGCCTGACCTGCTCAAGACCGGACGCATCGACTGCGTGCTCGACGGCTACGAGTGGACCAGCGAGCGCGCGCGCGACATGGCCGCGAGCTTGCCGTACTACGCGTACGAGCTGCAGTTGCTTTCGCTTGCCGACGAGCGCGGCACTGCGCGCATCGATTGGGCCGCGCTCGCATCCCTGCCGCGCAAGAAAGTCGGCGTGCTCGGCGGATCGGCGGCCGAGCGCTACATCGAAGAGCATTGCCCGAACGTCGAAATCGTCTCCTACGACGGCGTGACCAACGCCATGGGCGACGTCGTCTCGGGGCGTGTCGACGCGACGCTGCAGGATCTGCCGATCGCGATTTTCTATCACGCCGATTTTTCGGCGCTGGTGCGCGCCGGAGAGCCCGTCGGTCCGGGCCGCTATGTGGTTTACATGCGCCGCGGCGACGACGCGCTGCACGCTGCCGTCGATCGCGCGATCGTGTCGTTGCGCGACCGCGGCGTGTTGCGCTCGATCTACGAGAAGTACGGGATTTGGACACAAGCGCAGAACGATCTTGTGTTCATGCAGCTTCCCGCGGACGAAAATTCCAACAGTGCGAGCGGCTTTCGCGCGGCGGAATTCTTCGGCAAGCACGGCAAGACGCTGCTTCAGTCCGCGGGTATGACCGTGCTGCTCTCGGTCCTGTCGATGCCACTCGCGATCGTGCTCGGCATCTTGATCGCACTCGGAAGGCTCTATGGTCCCAAGCTGATCGCCTGGCCACTTTCTGTTTATGTCGAGGTCTTGCGCGGCACGCCGCTGATGCTGCAGCTCTTCGTGATCTTCTATGTCTTGCCCAACCTCGGCCTGCGGCTCGATGCGATGGCGTCGGCCGTGCTCGGTCTCGCGATCAATTACTCGGCCTACGAAGCGGAGATCTATCGCGCGGGACTGCAAGCCGTGCCGCCAGGCCAGATGGAAGCCGCGCTTTCGCTGGGCATGACGCGGTCGATGGCTCTGCGCCGCATCGTCGTGCCGCAGGCCGTGCGCATCGTGATCCCCGCGGTGACCAACGACTTCATTGCCTTGTTCAAGGACACCTCCGTGTGCTCGGTGATCACGGTCGTCGAGCTGACCAAGAGTTACAACATCGCCGCGATGAACAATCCGAGCGAGGTCTTGCCGCTGGCCGGTTGCGCGGCGCTGCTGTACCTGGCGATGAGTTATCCACTGGCGCTCGTCTCGGCACGGCTCGAGCAAAGGTTGCGTTCATGATCGAGGCGCGCGAGCTTTTCAAACGTCACGGCGAGGTCGAAGTCCTGCGCGGAGTGACTTTGAGTGTCAAGAAGGGCGAGGTCGCGGTGATCATCGGCCCTTCTGGCGGGGGCAAGAGCACTTTCCTGCGCTGCCTGAACGGGCTGGAGCACTTCAACGGCGGTTCGATCCAAGTTGGTGACGCGACGTTGACGGCCGAACTCGATCCGCAGCGGCGCGCAGAAACCCTGCGCAGGATCCGCTCGCACGTCGGGATGGTCTTCCAGCAGTTCCATCTTTTCCCGCACATGAGCGTGATTGCCAACGTGAGCGAGGCGCCGACGCGCGTGCTCGGACTTTCAGCGGACGAAGCGCGCGTGCGTGCGGAAAAACTGCTCGAACGTGTCGGTCTTGCATCGAAAGCCGAGCGCGCGCCGGCTTCGCTCTCCGGTGGCGAGCAGCAACGCGTCGCGATCGCGCGCGCGCTGGCCATGTCGCCCGACGTGATGCTGTTCGACGAACCGACGAGTTCTTTGGACCCGCGCATGACCCGCGAAGTTCTCGCGGTCGTGTCCGATCTCGCGCGCGACGGTTTGACGATGGTCGTCGTCACGCACGCGATGGACTTCGCGCGCCGTGCCGCGCACAGCGTGCACGTGTTCCACGCCGGCCGCGTCCTGGAATCCGGCCCGCCCTCGCAAATCTTCGACACACCGCGCGAGCAGATCACGCGCGAGTTCCTGAGTACGGAGTCAGGTACTTCCCCACCCTAC
>JAYUUV010000471.1:0-5184 GCA_043754695.1 Planctomycetota bacterium | reverse complement strand
GTAGGGTGGGGAAGTACCTGACTCGGTACTACTTGCCGAGCAGAAGCGTCGTGAGCTGCCCGAGATCGAGCACCGTCGGCGAGCGCGGATCGTTGGCGTTCAGCACGACTTCGCGAAAGCGCAAGTTTTCCGCGGCGCGACGCGCAAGATCGATGCGACCGCCCGGACTGTCGTAGGCTGCATTGGTCAGGCGCTCCTTGAGCGCATTGGCATCCGACAGCGCGCGCTCGCCCTCGCCAAGTCTGCGCTCGTACTCCGCCTGGACTTCCGCGCGGCGCGTGAAGTCGAATTCCTTGGCCTGCGTGCGCACGCGCGAGATGGCGAGCTTGCCCTGCGAGCGGACCGTCTCGATCTGCTTGTCCATTTCGCCGCGGATGCGCATTTCCGAAGTCTGAATCTCCTGCTCGAGCGTGCTGGCGCGCATCTCCTGCTCGACCTGCGTGGCCGCCGTGGCGAGCAGCGCCAACTGCCGCGTCAACTGCTTTTTCTGCAACACCTGCTCGTAGGCATCGCGAAAATCGACCTGATGAATCTGGATCGACTCCGCGACGACGTGATAGCGCGCGAGCTGCACGTTGAGCCGCGGCAAGCTCGCCGCGACACGCGCCATTCGCGCAGGGGTATTGGCGAACTCGTCGGCGCCAAGTTCGCCTAGATCCTGCATCATGATGTCCTTGATCGTGGCGCGAACCAGCGTCTGGTACGTACTGCGCAGACCGTCGCGAACGAGCGCGTGGCCCTGGCCTGGGATGATGCGGTAGGGGACCAGCACGCTGACCTTGATCTCGTTGCCTTCCTTGGTGCGCAGGTCGAGGCCCGGCGCCTCTGCGCCCTGTTCATGCTCGCCGAAGAAAGCAAAGTGCGTGCGGCGGTCGAGCAGATGCCAGGTCTGCCAGCCGCGCAAGCCGAAGTGCAACCCAGGCTCGAAGTCGCGCTCGACGATGCCGCCGCCCCACTGCGTCTGCAACACGCCGATCGTCGCCGGTGGGACGCGCTGAAAACACAGGAACAGCGCGCCGAGGAAGACTCCGGCGCACAGGCCGCCGATCAGCGCGACGCGCAACGCGGAGATCACGAGCGCTGCGGCATGTGCGAGGCCGCGGCCGAGTCGCGGGTTGTGGATTACGCGCTGCACGGCGGAAGCGGACCTGCGCCGGCCGCTCGCCAGGCGTGCCAGAAACCAGGCCGCGCTGTTTCGCAGGCCTCGGCCGATCGTGATCAGGAATTGTCCCATGGGCTTTGTGCTCGCGGCGCGCGACGCTTCAACTCTTCGGCTTGGCCCCGGCGGCCTGCTGTTCGTACTCCATGCGTTGCGGCATCGAATCGCGCGTGTAGGGCGCGATGCTGAATTCGATCGAGCGCAACTTGTCGATCAGCGCCGCGCGCACGACGGATTCACCGCGCACTTCGAGCGCCGCGAGCCGCTCGCGCAGGCCGATGGCTTCCAGGGTGTAGCGTTCGACCAGTGCCGCGGCCTGCTGAGATTTCTGGGCCAGTTGCAGACTGCCGGCCTGGCCTTGTTCGCTGGCGAAGACTTCGGCGTCGGCGCGCACGCGAATGGCTTCGCGCTCGGCGGCGAGCTCTTGCTGCTCGAGCTCGCGTTCGAGATCGCGCAACTCGATCTCCTTCTCCTTGCGCGCGCGTTCCTCGCGCTGGATCTTCTCCTGCTCGAGCTGCACGCGTTTCGCGCGCTGGTGCTCGATCATCTGATTGGCGAGCTTGCGCCGCTCGATCGTCGTCTCGTAGGCCTCGTCGAAGCGCGGCTTGGCCGTCGCGATCTCGAGCACGACGATCGAGTGCGGCGCGAGCAACTCGTTCAAACGCTCCTGACTGCGCCGCGTCGCCGTGTGCAGATTGGCCGGTTCGACGATCGCCTCGGAAGAAAAGCGTCCGAATTCGTCGCGCAGCACCGCGCGCGCGAAGGCGTTGACCAGCGTGGTCTTGTAGCGCTCGCCCGGACCGGAATCCTCGAGCAACTGCGCGCCGCGCTCGGGATTGATCGCGTAGTGCAGCGTGAAACTCTCGAACCAGAAACTCGAGCCGTCTTCGGCGCGCACCGTCAGCCGCGGCACACGGCCCGCGTCCATGGCCGCGGTTCCTTCCATGCGGTACTCGACCGGACTCTTGTCGAACTTGGCCACCTCCTGGAACCAGGGAACGAAAAGCCGATAGCCCGGATCGAAGGCCACCGAAGTGCGTTCGCTCAACTGGTCGGAGATCACCGCAATCTGGTCGTCGGCGATCTTCGCCAGCCCGCCATCGCCGGCCGCGCCGCGCAAGCCGAGGTAGATCAGCACGATCGCCAGCGGAATAGCGAGCAGGAATTCGCGCACGCGCCGCGCTCGAGTTGAGTTGGGGAAACTTGTCATCGCGGTGGTTTGCTTTCCAGCAACAGGGCCCGGACTTTCACGCGCGCGCCGGGCACGATTTCGAGCTCGAGTCGCGCAGGTTCATGACCCTTGGCCGCGAGGTTGATCTCGTACTTGCCCGCGCGCAGATTCGGGCGGACGTCGCAGCTTCCAAGCTGACTCAGGACCCATCGATCGACGACCGAATGCTTCGGCCCACGGCCCACGAATTCCACGTCGAGTGTCTCGCCGCCGAGCGGCCGGAGCGTGCACTGCGCGGCTACGAACGAACCCGCGGAGTTCAGCGCGCCGATCTGCAGTTGGCCGCCGCGTTCCAGAGTGACGACAGACGAGACAGCGCTCGCAGCCGACAGTCGCACCGAAAATTTGGCCTCGCACCAGCAGTCGCGGTTGTGCTCGTAGACACCGCCTGCGAAAGCGCGCACCGTCCAGTCTCCCGCCGGCAACTCGGCCAACCGAAACACGCCATCGTCGGCGATTGCGTGGCGCACGAAAGTCGCAGCCCTGGCGCCGAGCAGCCTGTCCGGCGTGAATTGAAACGTGGCCTCCGTGCAAGGCGCGCCGCCGGCGTCCGCGGGCCGTCGGATTTCCACCGACAATTGCGCGAGTGCCGGATCTTTTTCCAGGACTACGGTCTGTGTCGACACGGATCCGGCTTGGGGCGCATCGAGCGTGATTGTTTGCCCGAGGAATCCCTCAGCTTCGACCTCGACCCGGCAGGCGACGCCCGGCTCCACGGACACCGAACTCTGTTCGCCGAACGCGAGCGAAAACCGGCAGGCGCTGAGGCCTTGATTCCAGCGCACGAGCGCAGACTTCGCCGCGGCGTTGTCGCTTTCGTTCTGCGCGTGCAACTGCAGATGAACCGTGGCGAAAGATGCGTTGATCTCAACGTCCCTGGCCGGCGCATGGATGCTCGGCCAGGCCGCGGTGGACAGCAACAGTCGGCGCTGAGTTGCGAGCGCGCCTTCCGGCGCGGCGCGCGAGACTCCCAACTGATACGAACCTGGCGCGAGTCCCCCGATCCGAAATCGTCCGTCGGAATCGGTCTCCACGATGCGGCCCTTGCGCTCGAACGCGCCGGCGGTCCATGCAAGGCGCGAGCCTTCGAGTGCAAAGCCCACCGATGTCGACATGGAGGAGGCGCTGACGAGTGCTCCGGCGCCCATCGGAACACCTAGTTGAAGTGCCTGGCCTTCGATCAGCGCACCTTCGTCGAGCACGATCGGCCCAAGCGGCACAGTCAGGCTCGGCGCGAGCGAGACCGCGGTCGTCGACGGGCGCATTCCTTCGGCGAGCAACAGGACCACATGTTCGCCCGCGATGCGCGAGCGCAGGGCGAACGTGCCGTCTGCGGCGACCACGTCCCGATCGACGGGCGAGTCCGACGGCGTCTGTCTCACCAGCGCGTACAGGGCGACGATCGCAGCAGGTGCTGCGCCGTTCACTGCCGCCGACCCGCCATTCGGTTCGAGCACGCGTCCGGTGACGCGGCCGGCCGCGGACAGTTCGATGTCGGCCGAATAGTTGGAATCCGATTCGCTCGCGTTCACGCCGGAGTCGGGCGGGCCGAGGGCAGGAATGTGCAGAACTTCGCGCGCATAACGCGGATGATCAACTTCGAGGACCAGCTCCTCGATCGGCCGCTTCGGCTTCGCGGCCTGGAAAAGACGCGTGACGTCGAGCTCGAAACTTCCATCGGGGGCCGGCCGGCCGCGCACTTCGAGTTCGGCGGGCAGCGCGAAGCGAGCGACGCCGCTTACGCGAAGACTCACATCGGCAAGTTCCTCCGTGCTGCAGCCGCGCACGTGTCCACGCACCAGGATCGCTGTTTGGACTGCGTCCGCGCTCTGCGTTTGCGCTGCCGCGATTTCTGCATCGGCGATGCCCCTGCGCAGATTCGACGAATTCAGCGTTGCCGCCTTGTCCGATTCCGCGCGCGTTGAACTCTGCGCGTCGGCGACGGCGGCGTGCTCCACGCGCGCCGCGCGCTGCTGCCACCAAAGTCCGCTCGCGAGCGCGGCGATGATCAGCACCGCAAGCGACGCCTTCAACGCCACTGACGAAGCTCCGATTGCGCCGGCGATCGAACCGGGCGCGTATGGCGCGCCGCTCGCTGGCGGGGCTGGACGCCAACGCGTCGCCGCCCCCGCAAGTACTTCGCCGCGAACCGCGGCCAGCCCGCGTGTCGCCCCGAGGATTCCTGCCCCGGCCGCATAACCTGCCGGCAGCGCGCGCCGCAACAGATCCAGTCCGCGGTGTACTTGCATGCGCACGGTGCCCGGCGCGCGATTCAGGTCCTGCGCGATCTCGATCGGGCGTTTTCCGTCGGCGAGGTGCAGCCAGAGGACTTCGCGGTAGTTGTCCGGCAGCGCTTGAAGTGCGAGCGCGAGTTCTTCCGAAAACTCGCGCAGGGCCGCGCTCTCGGCCGGGTCGACGCTCTCGCGCTCGGTCAGACGGTCGGGTTCGATCACGCGCCGTGCCCGGCGGCGAACGAGACCCGCCTGGCGTGCCAGGATTCCGGTCAGCCAGGGCAGCAGTGGCCGCGACGCGTCAAAGGAGTCCGCACCTTCGATAGCCGCGAGGAAAGTCGCCTGCAGCACGTCCTCGGCTTCGCCCGGATCGCGCACCAGGTGCATCGACAATTTGAGTAGCTCGGGCGCGGCTCGATCGAAGAGCTCGCCCAAGGCCTTTGCATCCCCCTTGCTGCGGTAGCGCAGGAACAGTCGATCCAAGCTGCGCTCGCCCATGCCTCCTGATTATCTCTGAGCCCGCAGGCGCCACGGGGATTTACCGAGTCAGGTACTTCCCCACC
>JAYUUV010000470.1:0-5264 GCA_043754695.1 Planctomycetota bacterium | reverse complement strand
GTAGGGTGGGGAAGTACCTGACTCGGTACCGTTCCGGCGTATGAAAACACATTCGCAATGCTTGATCGCGGCAATGCTGGCGGCTGCACTCCTGCTTGCGAGCGCAGCCTTGGCCCAGGCGCCGAGTTCGGGCGTGGCCAATCGGATGAGAGCCATCGTCTATCGCGACTATGGTTCGCCCGACGTCCTGCGACTCGAAGAAGTCGAGCAGCCCGTTCCCCGTGACGATCAGGTCTTGGTCAAGGTCCGCGCGGCCTCCGTCAATCCGCTGGACTGGCACTTCATGCGCGGGACGCCCTACATCGTTCGCCTGATTCAGCCGGGACCCTTGCGGCCGAAGTTCACACATCTTGGAGTTGACCTTGCCGGCCAGGTTGAAGCGATTGGAAAGAACGTCACGCAGTTCAAGCCAGGCGATGAGGTTTTCGGACATCGTCTCGGCGCCTTTTCCGAGTATGTCTGCGCGACTGAAGCAGCACTGGTCATGAAACCGGCCCTGGTCTCCTTCGAGGAAGCAGCCGCCGTGCCCGTCGCTGCAGTCACGGCCTTGCAGGGTCTGCGCGACAAGGGGCACATCAAGGCAGGCCAGAAGGTCCTGATCAACGGCGCGTCGGGCGGCGTGGGCACGTTCGCAGTGCAGATCGCGAAGTCCTTCGGCGCTGAGGTGACCGGTGTCTGCAGCACGAAGAATGTGGAACTGGTGCGGTCGATCGGCGCGGACAAGGTCATCGATTACACGCATGAGGATTTCACGACGAATGGCCAGCGCTATGACTTGATCCTCGACATGGTCGGGAATCATTCACTCTCGCAGTGCTGCGGCGCATTGACCGCGCAGGGGACGCTCGTGATGGTCGGGAGCACGGAAATCGGGCTCTGGCTCGGACCTCTGATCGGCATGCTCGATTCGGTCGTCTATTCCTGGTTCGTCGAACAGGAGATCGTCGGGATCATCGCAGACGTGAACCAAGCAGACCTGACCACGCTGCGCGAGCTCATGCAGGCAGGCAAGCTGAAGTCCGTCATCGACAAGCGTTACAAGTTGAGCGAAGTTCCCGATGCCATCCGCTATCTGGAAGAAGGTCATGCGCGAGGAAAGGTGGTCATCACTTTCGAGCCCGAGGCCGAAAGCTCCGCGGGTGGCGCCGGTCTTCCTCTGAGCAGCGCGAGCTCGATCGCTCCCGAACTCACTGCCCTCGCGTTCCTCGTCATCGCCATCGGCGTGCCGATTGCTGCCGCATTCGCACTCAATCGTCGTTTTCAAAGCGGCCATCCGGGCAAGCGGCCCTTCAGATGGGGTTACTACTTCGCTGTTCAGTCGCTCATCGCCGGCATCCTGCTTGGCATCATGCTCGATGCCGGTGTCGGTGCTGCGATCGCCTGCGGCCTCAGCTACGGAATTCTCGCCGCGTGCTTTGCCCGTCGTCAGCACTGGGCCTGGATCGCGCTGACGATCCTCAGCTTCAACCCCGCCGCCTGGATCATCAATTTCATCTACCTTCGAAGGCGGTGGACGGAAGGCGCCCGAGCCTGACATGACTTCGCGAAGCGGGGCGTCACACTTTCCGCGCCGGCGCTAAGGTACACGCAGGGTTGCGAGGTGGGGATTCCGGACAGGCCACTCGGAGGTGAGTTCATGAAGGCGCTATCAGCTTGCAGCGCGTGCATCGTCGTCGTATTGGCCCCACGGCTCGACGCTCAGACCACCACTCGCGCCAGCGTGAGTTCCAGCGGCGTGCCGGCCGCGATCGCGTATTTGTCCGGCGCCGGAGGGCTGTCGAGCGACGGCCGGTTCGTCTCGTTCACCAGCAGCGGGCCGAACCTCGTGCCGGGCGACACCAATGGCGCCTACGACGCGTTCGTGCACGATCGCGTGAACGGCGTCACCACACGAGTGAGCCTTTCCTCTTCGAATGCGCAGGCGAACGGTTCGGTGTCGGGTGGCGCGATCTCGAGCGACGGGCGCTTCATCGTGATGTCCGGGGTCGCATCGAACCTGGTGAACGGTGATTCGAACAACGTTCGTGACGTCTTCCTGCGCGATCAGCTCCTTGGACTCACGACGCGAGTCAGTTGCTCGACAAGCGGTGTCCAAGCCAATGCCGAATCGAACTTTCCGCTGCTGACGCCCGACGGCGCATGGGTGGCGTTCAGCTCGGCTGCGACCAACCTCGATCCGTTGAAGACCACATCCATATCCGCGCCCTTCGTTCACGAGGTCCCAACCGGCACCACGCTCGCACTGCCGTTGGCCCAAGCCGGCGCACAGCTCGACGGCTTCGTCTCCGCGAAGTCCATCAGCAGCGCTGGGCGCTACATCATGGTCGAGGGCTATGCCACGAACATCGTCGCCGGCGATACGAATGGGGCGGGGGACGCATTCGTGCATGATCGAGTGCTCGGAACGACGATTAGAGTCAGCGTGAATTCGGCCGGAATTCAAGGCAATGGGAACAGCTTCGCGGGCGGTATTTCGGACGACGGCCGATACGCGGTGTTCAGCAGTTCCGCGACCAATCTGGTGCCCGGAGATGTCAATTCCCAATCGGACATCTTCCTGCGCGATCTGCAACTCGGCACGACGAGCATGCTCAGCGTCAATTCGTCGGGCATCCAAGGCAATCACTGGAGCGACGCGGCGACGATCACGCCCGATGGCCGTTTTGTCGCGTTCTCAAGCTGGTCCACCAACCTGGTGCCGGGTGACAACAACAACGCCTACGATCAGTTCCGACTCGACCGTCAGAGCAATGCACTCGTTGTCTTCAGCGTCGGAACTCTTGGGCAATTCGCGAATGGTAACCAGGGGCCCGCCACAACGTTCAAATCGGACGACGGAAAGGTGCTTGCGTTTTCGGGCTATTGGGCGGGCATCGTGCCGACGCAGATCTATTCGAACGACACGGTCTACGTGCACGACTTCACGGTCTTCGCGCCCGTGACGACTTACTGCACGGCGAAGATCAACAGTCTGGGTTGCCAGCCCGAAATCAGTTCCGCGGGAGTGCCGCGCTCCAGCGGTGGCGACGTATTCTTTCTCGTCGCGAACAATCTCCGATCGAACAAGCCGGGCGTGTTCCTCTGGAGCCGCGTGCCAAGCGCAGCGCCCTTCGGTGGAGGAACACTGTGCCTGAGTGCACCGGTGACTCGCACGGGCATTCAGAGCTCCGGGGTGGCCGGCGCCGTGCCGTGCTCGGGCACCTACAGTTTCCATTTCCGCCAGAATTACATGTCCACGCACGGCCTGGTGCCCGGCGACACGATCTACGGGCAGTTCTACAGCCGCGACCCGGGCTTTGCGGCGCCGAACGACATCGGACTGACCGACGCCGTGCAATTTGGGATCATTCCGTAGTGCCGAGGCAGTTGGGTTCGTCTGCAATCGCCGCCGCTGCGGACGAATTCACTTCACTCGGTAGATCTGATACGTAGGCCCGATCGTCGGAGTCCCCACGAGAAGCGTCCAGGTCCAGATCGTCAGCCGAATTTTCATTTCCTCGCCAATGATGGGCTGGGTCAGCCCGTCCTCGGACTCGATCGGCGCCTGGAAGACGGGGCTCGTCTTGCCGAAAAGCTCCAACTGGAATGCCTCATTGAGCCGCGTCGCGATCGTGTGCGAGCGATCGACGGACGGCACCAAGAGGGCTAGGTAGGACGCCGGCGTGGAGCGCAACACTTCACCGGGATCGTTGATCGCGGCCAGAATGTCTTCGCGGCGAAGCAACGGTGAATACGTCAGCTCGAATCGCGGACAATCCCAGCGCTCGCTCGCGTGCATGCGTTGGTACAGCGTCCAAGGCGTGCCGAACACGGCTCCTGCGTCCGACTTGAGCGCTTCCGCTGTGCGCGCCAAGGGCACATCAACGCCTGGAACGAGTAGTACACGTTCAGTCTGCGGAAGCACCTGCTTCTCGATCCAACGCGCCAATTGCGTCGCGCCGCTCTGGCCGGAGCGCAAGTGCTGCAACGAAAGGCAAGCGCCCAGTTGCGGGAGCGCGATCACGAGCAGGAGGGCGATGGCCACCCGGCGAGAAACCAACAAGGCAACGTCAGCCCACATCGCTGCCGCGAGGCAAGCCACGAAAGGCACGAGCTGGAGACAGAAGCGTTCGTAGGTCCGTCCGTACAGCCCGAGCATCAACAGGTAGGGCAGGACGTAGGCCGCGACAACAATTTGCTCGCGTCGAATTGGGGCTCGCAATCCGCCGCGCAGCAGCGAACGCAGCCAGATTGCAATCCCGATCAGTGCTGCAATCAGCGGCAAAGTCTCGAACGAGATGAGCGAGCGCGCCACGGTCGCGAATCCGCCGCCGTCGAGCATGTCGAGATGGATCGCGTGGCTGACACCACCGGGCAGGCCCGAGGCTGCTCCTCCGGGGTTCAGCGTTAGCCCCATGAATCCAGTGTCCGCGACCGGTCCGCGCGCGGATTCGGGGGCCGCGTTCGGGTAGAGCACGAAAGCAATGCCACCGACCACGGCAACGATCCACAGCGGTGCCCACCAACGGTTGGCGCCGCCGACGGTTTCCCGATCGCGGAAGATCCACGCAGCAGCCACGGGCAGCGCGGCCGCGAGTCCGCTCTGCAGTGTGCCGATGGCCAGGCCCAAAGACACTGCGGCCAAACTGCAGTTGATCCAGTTGGGCTTGCGCGCGAGGCGCAGGGCAGCAACGACTGCCAGCAAAGCAAACGCCGCGGCGGGAGCATGTGGGCGGGCCTGCTGCGCGAACAAGAGTGTGAGCAAGCTCACCGCCGACAGGAACGCGGCGAGCAAGGCAGCTCCTCGCGCGAGAAATCGTCGTGCCAGCCAGTACGTGGCAGGGATCAGCAAGAGCGAGAGCAGCGCCGACACGAAGCGCACGCGCACGAAGATCGAAGAGGCCTGCGCCAGATGGTCCTCCAGCGTCCCGTCCTGCAAGACGCGCGCTGGAATGAGCGCGGCGATTTCAGAAACCAGATGCGGATACAAGCGCCAGACCGTGCCCGAATCGCGGTCGGGAGCATCCTCCTGGATCAGCGCCACTTGTTCCGCGAGGATCGTTCCGTCCGGTTCGAGCTCGCAGGGCAGGTTGGCACCCAGCGCCCAGAATCGCAGTAGAGCCGCCAGCACGACGCAGGCGCAGACGCCGATGAAGGCAGTTCGGCGTGAGAGCTGGATCATGGCGGTACCGAGTCCGGCATCCAGCCACCCTAGCTTCCCGTCGCACGCGCGCGGCGGATCTTAGCCGAGTCGTCATACCGAGTCAGGTACTTCCCCACCCTAC
>JAYUUV010000469.1:0-19358 GCA_043754695.1 Planctomycetota bacterium | reverse complement strand
CAACGGGTTCGTTGGCCGGGCGCTCTGCCTGCGGCTCGAGCGGGATGGCCATCAGGTCCTGGCGCTGGTGCGCGCTCCGGCGCGCGCCAGGAATTTGCTGTCGGCGCAAGTCGAGCTGCTTGAGCTGCCGGCGGCCAGTGCGAGTGCGGCCGAACTCGAGCGCCAACTCGAGACCTGCGATGCGATCGTGCACCTCGCCGGCGAACCGGTCGTCGGAAAACGCTGGAGCGCAGCGCGCCGCACGGCACTTCACGACAGTCGCATCGGACTCGCGAACCGACTGGTCGCGGCGATGGCGAAATGCACGCACAAGCCGCGCGTCTTTGTCGGCGCGAGCGCCGTCGGCTACTACGGCAACCGCGGCGACGAAATCCTCGGCGAAGACGCTAAGCCCGGCGACGACTTCCTCGCGCAACTCTGCGTCGATTGGGAGCAATCCGCCGAGAGTGCGAAAAGCCAGGGCGCGCGAGTCGTCTGCTTGCGCACAGGCATCGTGCTCGGCCCAGAAGGCGGCGTGCTCGGCGCGATGCAACTCCCCTTCAAGCTTTGCGTCGGCGGGCGCATCGGGTCGGGCCGTCAGTACATTCCGTGGATTCACCTCGACGACCTGCTGGAAATGTACCTGCGCGCGCTCGTCGATCCGAAAATGAGCGGCGCGTTCAACGCGACGGCGCCGACTCCTGTGACCAATGCGGAATTCACGCGCGCGTTGGGTCAGGCCCTCGGACGTCCCACAATCTTCCCCGTGCCGAAATTTGCGCTGCACGCTGCGCTCGGCGAGGCTGCCTCGGCGTTGCTCGCAAGTCAGCGCGCGGTGCCCACGCGATTCTTGGCGCTCGGATTCCGCTTCGCGCACAGCGAACTCGACCAGGCCATGAGGGCTGCGCTGCAAGCCGATCGCAGCGTGCGCATCTCGTCGGCGCGCAACCTGCCTGAGCATGCGTATGTCCGTGAGCGGCGGCCGACGCATGTGCTCGAGGCGACGACTCTGCTGCTCGCGCCGCTCGAGGAAGTCGCCGCTTTTTTTGGCAAGCCGGAAAACCTCGGCACGCTGACGCCGCCGAAAATGGTCTTTCGCATCGACACGCCGCAGCCGATCCAGATGCAACAGGGCACAATCATCGACTACACGATCAGGCTGTGGCCCTTGACACTGCGCTGGCGCACGGTGATCGAAGTCTGGAATGGAGCGAGCGGATTTGCGGACGCGCAGTACCGCGGGCCCTATCGCTGCTGGTGGCACGAACACACGTTCGAGCGTCATCACGACGGCACGCTGATGCGCGATCGCGTATTTTTCGCCGCGCCATTCGGCTGGATCGGTCGCGCGGCCGTGGGCCTGTTCATCGCGCCCCAACTGCGTTGGATCTTCGGTTATCGAACCCGCGCAATCGCCTGGAGGTTTGGCGTGGGCGTCCCTACGATCTGATCTTCGATGGCACGCCGCACTTCCATTTCGCTGCTGGGAAAGGACAGTTGGAAGAAGCTCGAGCACGACATCGAATCGTGCTGCGCTTGCGCGCGACTCGTGCGCTGGCGCGAAGAGGTTTCGCGGGTCAAACGTCGCGCGCACCTCGACGCCGACTATTGGGGCAAGCCCGTGCCGTCGTTTGGTCCGCGCGACGCGCGCATCCTGATGCTCGGACTCGCGCCGGGCGCGCACGGAGCCAATCGCACCGGCCGACCGTTCACCGGCGACGGCGCCGGGCCGTTCCTCTACGGAGCTTTGCACCGCGCGGGCTTTTCCAGCGCGCCCCAGTCGCTCGCGCGCGACGACGGACTCGTGTTGCGCGACGTGCGCATCTCCAACGCCGTGCGCTGCGTGCCGCCGGGGAACAAACCGAGTCCGGCGGAGAGCACGCGCTGCGCGCCGTTCCTCGATCGCGAGCTCGAATTGCTCGACGGACTTCGCGTCGTCGTATGTCTCGGCGAAATTTCTTGGCGCGCGACTCATGCGGCTTTGACGCGACGGCTGGAGGGACCGGTTCGGCGGCGCGCGCGCTTCGGCCACGGATCGCTCGACGAAGTCGGCGGCATCCACATGGTCGGTTCCTACCACCCCAGCCAACTCAACACGCGCACCGGCCGTCTGACTCAGGCCATGTTCGATTCCGTTCTCGCGCGCGCGAAAGCGCTCGCCGGCAAGTAGTTTCCGCGCGGATGGCATTCGAACCGCATCCGCTGCTGCGCAACGCCCATGCCATGACTCTGGCCGGACTCTTGCCCCGCCGAGTCTTCGGCAGCCATTTCCGAGCCTTGCCACAGGGTGAAACGAAGCGCGTGCGCGTCGACGCGGAAACGGAACTCTTGGTCGTGCTGCATCGGCAGTTGGATCGCTCCGACGCGCCGCTCGCCGTTCTCGTTCACGGACTCTCAGGTAACGCGGATTCGCACTACATGCACGGTCTGGGCGCCAAGTTGTTCGCGCGCGGATTCCACGTGGCACGCATGAATGTGCGCAACTGCGGCGGCTCCGAGGAACTCACGCCGACTTTGTATTGCACGGCGCAGAGCGGCGATGTCCATGCAGCGGCTCGCGGAGCGCGCGAACTTTGCGGCGCGCAACGCGTCTACGTCTGCGGCTGGTCCATGGGCGGCAATATGGTGCTCAAATTCGCGGCTGAACTCGGATCTGAGGCGCCGACCTGGCTGCGCGGAGTCGCAGCCGTTTCGCCGGCTTTGGATCTCGAAGCGGCGCAGATTGCGCTCGACGATGTCAGATCCAACAAGATCTACCGGCGCTTTTTCCTGAAGGACATGCTGAACCTTTTGCGGCGCAAGGAAGTGCGCTTTCCGCAGCGCTACAAGAGTCGCGGCCTGGAGCGCATCGACACTTTCCTCGAGTGGGACGAAGTGGTGACCGCGCCGCACTTTGGCTTCGCGAATGCCCGGGATTTTTATTCCCGCGCGGCTTCGCGGCCGATGCTTCCGCGCATCCGCGTGCCGGTCTGCGTCGTGCATGCCATGGACGATCCCTTCGTGCCCTTCGCGCCGTGGAGCGATCCGCGCACGCGGCCCGGCGGCCGTTTTACGTTCTTCGGGCCCCGCTTTGGCGGGCACTGCGGGTTCATCGCCGCATCACGGTCGGAAGATTCCGATCGCTATTGGGCCGAACAACGTGTGGCCGAGTTCTTTGCGCGCGAGGAAGAACTCGCTCTAATGCCGTCCACGCCATGAGTCCCGTGCCGGAATTGCGCATCAGCGCCGTCAACAAGCGCGAGGTCGAGCGCGGGCGCGACTACGTGCTGTATTGGTGCATCGCGGCTCGCCGGCCGGGCTGGAATTTCGCGCTCGAGCGCGCGCTGGAGTGGTCGCGCGAACTCGACCGGCCGCTGGTCGTGCTCGACGCATTGCGCGTCGGGTATCGCTGGGCGAGCGATCGGCTGCATGCCTTCGCGCTGCAGGGCATTTCCGACAACGCGGCCGCGTACTCCGAACGTGGCGTGCAGCATTACGCCTACGTGGAGCCCTCACCCGGGGCTGGGCAAGGCCTGCTCGCGGCACTGGCCGAACGCGCTTGCGTGGTGGTCAGCGACGACTTTCCCTGTTTCATGCAGCCGCGCATGCTTCAAGCCGGCGCGAAACAAGTCGGCGTGCGCATGGAGGCCGTCGATTCGAACGGGATCCTGCCGTTGCGCGCGGCAAACGAAGTCTTCCCCACCGCGTACGCGTTCCGGCGCTACCTGCAGAAGAACCTGCCGCAACATTTGGCGCAGATGCCTGCCGCGGATCCGCTGTCCAACACGCGCGGTCGGGCGTGCGCGCAAATCGATCCGCGAGTCGAGCGCGCATGGCCGCGCGCGACGCCGGCGTTGCTTGCGGCCAGCCCTCTGGAACTCGCCGCGCTGCCCATCGACCACAGCGTTGCCGCAGTCGCGATGCGCGGCGGCCACGTCGCCGGCGCGCTGAAGCTCGCACAGTTCCTCGATCGGCGATTGGTCGATTACGAAGAAAAGCGCAGCGAGCCCGAGGCGGATGCCGCCAGCGGACTCTCGCCTTACTTGCATTACGGCATGCTCTCGATCCAGCAGGTCTTCTCTGCGCTGTGTCAGCGCGAGGAATGGACTCCCGCGCGACTTTCGTCGAAGGCCAGCGGCACGCGCGGCGGCTGGTGGGGCATGAGCACGACGGCCGAGAGTTTTCTCGACGAAGCGATCACCTGGCGTGAACTGGGGCTCAATTTCTGCTCGAAGCGCGCGGACTACGATCGTTACGAGTCTTTGCCGCTTTGGGCGCGGCAGACACTCGAGGAACACGCGGCCGATCCGCGCGTGCATGTTTATTCGCTCGCGCAATTGGAATCCGCGGCGACGCACGACGAGTTGTGGAACGCCGCCCAGCGCGAACTGACCAGGACCGGCCGCATGCACAACTACCTGCGCATGTTGTGGGGCAAGAAGATCCTCGAGTGGTCGGCCACGCCGCGCGCCGCGCTCGAGGCAATGATCGAGCTCAACAACAAATATGCGCTCGACGGCCGCGACCCCAATTCCTACAGCGGGATCTTTTGGTGCCTGGGCCGCTACGATCGCGCCTGGGGACCTGAGCGCGCGATCTTCGGCAAGGTGCGTTACATGACGTCGCAAAATACCGCGCGCAAGTTCGCAGTGGATGGATACATCGAGCGTTTCGGCAAGACGGCGCCCGCGGCACAGAATCGGCTGTTCTAAGATCCATGCTCTTTTCTCTGTGTACTGTGTGGCTGATTCCGCTGGCCTGCTTCCAGGACGGGCCCGCGATCGAGGACGAAGATCGAACCGCAAAGCTCAGCTTCGCGCAGGCGACACGCCTGGACCTGTCGCGCTGCCTGCTCGACTTCGAAGCCGCCGTGCGCGCCTTCGATGCCCGTGAACCCGCCGGCGCGGCGAAGGACGAAACCAGTGTTCGAATCGCGCGCGTCTTCGATGGCGCGACACTGTCGTTCTTCCTGGGCGACGGGACGAGCGCGCTGCACTCGATGCGCAAGCTCGAGGAATCCTTGGTCCAAACGGATGCGGCCACGCGCCGCGCGCACTCGCTCTGCCTGCGCTTGGAGCCCGCGATCGGACTCGTATCGCAGGCGGCATGGCCCGCGCTCAGTTGGACTCCGTTTTATCCAGCGGCTCCCGAGGACAGCCCACAGGAATTGGAATTCGTGCTGATCGGTCCCGCGCCAAAGTCCACCGTCGTGGCACGGCTGAAGCTCAGCGGCGAAAGACTCAGTGCCGCCGGTCAGGCAGTCTGGTCGGCCGCGCAGGCTCCCGCGGCGGGCAGCTACGAAGTGCGCCTTGGCGCGAAGAAGTTCTGCGCATTGAACGTGCTCGAGAAGCCCGCGTCGGAGTTGCGGCAGAATTTCCTAGGTCGTTTGCAGGCGATTGTGCCTCAACCGGCACTAGCCGCGGCGTACTTCTGCGCCGGCGAACGCGCGAAGCTGCTGGTCGACGCGCCGAATCCCGCGCGCTCGGCCGAGTTCATGGCCGACCCAGGCCGGCTCGCCGCGCAACTCGAGGACGAGATCTCCGCACTGGAGAAGTCGAAAAATCCCTACCGGCATCGGGCCGGCGATCTGTGGCGTTCGATGCCGCGCAAGCCAAGCGGGCTCGCGTATCGCATGTACGCGCCGAAGGCCGCTTGTGGCGACGAGCCCCATCCCCTGGTGATCGCGCTGCACGGTGCCGGCGGCGACGAGAACATGTTTTTCGACGCCTACGATCTCGGCCGTTTGCGCGATCTCGCTGAACAACACGGATTTCTGCTGGCCTCGCCGGTCAACGCATTCCTCGGCAGCGGCGGACAGCGCGCGATGCTCGAGCTGATCGACGTGCTCTCGAGCGACTACGCAGTCGATCCCGCGCGCATCTATGTACTTGGACATTCGATGGGCGCGGGAGCAGCGGCAGGCTTGGCGGGCCCGCTTCACGATCGGCTCGCGGCTGTGGTCTGCCTGGCCGGAGGTTTCTTTTCGAAGTCCGCGCAGTGCGCACCGATCCTGGCGATTGCCGCGGACGAGGACGGCATCGTCGGTTGGCGCGGCATCGAAAGCAGCGCGAACAAAGCGCGCGAGGGCGGGGCACGCATCGAGTTTCGCCGCCTGCCGCATCTGGGTCACCTGACGATGGTCGGGCCCTCGCTGCCTGGCGCGGTCGAGTGGATGCTCGCGCGCAAACTGGAACGCTGAGCGCGGAGCCTCGGCTGCGCGCGCGACCCGCGCAGGGCCGCGGATCGTGAATCCTGGACCGAGCCCGCGCCGAACACTGCGCGGGCATTCATGCGGGCAGCTCGGTTCGGCTAGAATGTCGCGCCCTTGTCGGTGACCAGCCCCCCTACTGCCGCCGCCCCCACTTCCGACCCGTCGACTGCACGCGTGGACCTCACCCAACTGAAAATCGATCGGGACAGCCCGGCTCCCGGTCCCTGGAAGAAGCGCAAGCGAGCTCCGATCGGCTGGCTGGTCGCGCTCGCGCTGATCATCGGCGCGACGCTCATCTTCTGGAAGCCGCTCAAGCGCTTCGTCGACGATCTGCGCCTGCCGCAGGTGACTACCGTCAAGGCCCAGCGCTCGAATCCGCTGGCGGCCAGCGCGGTCTCCGGCACCGCAGCCAACGGCTACATCGTCGCCGCCAAGCGCGCCGCGCTTTCCGCCGATACACCCGGCCGGATCGTCGAGCTGAACGTCGTCGAAGGCTCGGTCGTCAAAAAGGGCCAGGTCGTCGCGCGGCTGTACTCCGACGAGGTGCGTGCGGGGGTGCAACGCGCGGATGCCGATCTGTTATCGGCGGCGGCGTCGGTCGAGCGCGCGCGCGCCCAACACGAGGCGGCGGTCGCGGACCAGGAACGGCTGCGCGCCGAATTGGCGCGCGCGGAATCCTTCGTGGCCGAACCCAAGTTGCTGCGCGATTGGGCCCGCGTCGAACTCGCGCGCTACGAAAAGCTGGCCAAGGAGAAGATCCAGGACCAGCGCAAGGTGGATGAAACTGTGTCGATCCTGGCGCGCGCCGAGGCGGCGGTGGTCAGCGCGGAAGCCTCCGTCACGCAGGCGCGCGCGGTCCTCGCCCAAGGCGCAGCGCAAGTCCGCGCGCTCGACGCCGGCGTGCGAGAAGCGCAGGCGCGCATCGCCATCGTCGAAGCCGAACGCGTCCAGGCGCTGGCCGCGCTCGACAAATTGGAAGTGCGCGCGCCCTTCGACGGCGTGGTCGTGCTCAAGGACGCCGAAGTCGGCGAAGTCGTCAGCCCCAACTCGCAGGGCGGCAATTCGCGCGGCTCCGTCGCGACGATGGTCGATTGGGCGTCGCTTGAAGTGCAGGTCGAATTGCCGCAGACCAGCCTGGCCGCGGTGCAAATTGGCCAGGCCACGAACATTTACCTCGACGCGTTTCCCGAGCAGCTCTACCGCGGCTCGCTGACGCGCATCTGGCCGACGGCCAATCGCCAAAAGGCCACGGTCGAACTGCGCATCCGTTTCGATGCGCCCGACGAACGCCTGCGGCCCGAGATGGGCGTGCGCGTCGTTTTCCCCGACAAGGCAGCACAGGCGCCCGCCGCGGAGGGCGAAGAAAAAGTCCTGATCCCGGTCGAGTGCGTCGTCAGCCAGAGCGGACGCAAGGGCGTCTTCACGCTCGAGCGCGACGTGGTGCGCTGGGTCGAAGTCGAACTTGGCGAAGAGCGTGGCGGCCGCGTGGTCGTGACGAGCGGACTGGTCGGCGGCGAACGGCTCGTGCGTTTGCCGCCTGCGGAGTTGAACGATGGCGACCGCGTGCGCGTCGCGGAGGGTACATGACCAAAGCAATGATTCGCGTGCGCGGGCTGAACAAGAGTTACACGCGAGGCGGCGAGACGCTGCGCGTGCTCGACGGCCTCAACCTCGAGATGGAGGAAGGCAAGTTCTACGCGCTGATGGGACCGTCAGGTTCGGGCAAGACCACGCTGCTCAATCTGATCGGCGGACTGGACCATCCCGATTCGGGCGAGTTGGTCGTCGCCGGCGAAGACCTTTCGCAACTCGACGGCGGCGATCTGGCGCAATGGCGCGCCAACAACGTCGGCTTCGTATTTCAGGGCTTCAACCTGATCCCGGTGCTGACCGCGCTGGAGAACGTGGCGCTGCCGCTATCGCTTTCGCCGCTGCCGCGCGGCTCGCGCAGGAAACACGCTGAACTGGCGCTTTCCCTGGTCGGCTTGTCGGATCGCGCGTCGCACCGTCCCAGGCAACTGTCCGGCGGTCAGGAGCAGCGCGTCGCCATCGCGCGCGCGATCGTCTCCGATCCGAAGATCCTGCTCGCCGACGAACCGACCGGCGACCTCGACCGCGCCTCGGGCGACGCCGTGCTCGACTTGCTCGTGCGGCTCAACCGCGAGTTCAAGAAGACGATCCTGATGGTCACGCACGACCCGCACGCCGCCGCGCGCGCGCAGAGCATCGTGCATCTCGACAAGGGCCAACTCCTGCGCATCGAGGAAAACCCGGCCTACGTCCTGCCGGGTTCGAAGCCGTGATTCGCCTCGTCTGGAGAAATCTGCTGAAGCACCCGCTGCGAGCTTTGCTCACGGTCGGCTCGCTGTGCATCGCGATGTTCCTCTTGTGCACGCTGCGCAGCGTGGTCACCACGCTCAACGCCGGCGTCAACAGCGCCCAGCAGAATCGCCTGTGGGTGATTTCGTCGGTCAGCCTGTTCGTGCAGTTGCCGCCCAACTATCAGGAGAAGATCCGCCAGGCTCCGGGAGTCGTCCAGACCTGCAAGTGGCAGTGGTTCGGCGGCTACTACCAGAGCGAGCGCAATTTCTTCGGGCAGTTCGCCTGCGACAAGCCGGAACTTCTGAAGATGTGGCCGGAGATCGAGATCATCGACGGCAGCGCCGATGCGTTCGTATCCAAGCGCATCGGCTGCCTGGTCGGCGAAGGTCTGGCCAAGGACTACGGCTTCAAGGTTGGCGACACCATTCCGCTGATCGGTGCACTTTTCCCCGGCCCGAATGGCGCCGCCTGGGAATTCACGGTCGAAGGCATCTATCGCCCCAGCAAACCAACCCTCGACAACCGCACGTTGTTTTTCGGCTGGGAGTACTTTGCCGAGACCTACAAGTCGATCAACGGCGAGGAGTCGGACGTGGGCGTGGTCGTGATCGAAGCCGAGAAGGGCCGCGACATCACCGAGGTGATCGCCGCGGTCGACGGCATGTTCGAGGGCGGTCCGCAGCGCGTGCGCACGACGACGGAAGCGGAATTCCAGCGCCAGTTCGTGACCATGATCGGCAACGTGCCGCGCCTGTTGAGCTTCATCGGCGGCGGCGTGTTCATCGCGATCCTGTTGGCCTGCATCAACACGATGTTGATGACCGGCCGGGAGCAGACCCACGATATCGGCATCCTGAAAGCGCTCGGCTTCAACGACGCCACGCTTTTCCGCGTGATGATCGTGCAATCGATGATTCTGTGCGTGCTCGGCGGAGCGACCGGCATCGGCCTTGCCGCGCTGAGTGCGCCGGTGATTTCGCCGCTGATCCAGCAGTTCTTCCCCGGCTACAACATCCTGCCACAGACGATGGCGATCGCCGCCGTGATCACGGTCTTGATCGGACTCTTCTCCGGACTCGTGCCCGCCTGGAACGCCAGTCGTCTACGCTGCGTGGAAGCGCTGCGCTCACAGGCCTAGCCCGATGTTCATCCCGCTCAGCTACAACCTGCGCAGTCTGTTCGTGCGCCGCTCGGCCACGCTCCTGACCGTCATCGGCATCGCGGCCACGGTGGCGGTGCTCGCCGGCGTGCTCGCTCTGCGCCAGGGATTCACGACCATGTTCGCAGGTGCCGGCCGCAGCGATCTCGCGGTCTTCCTGCGTCCCGGCGCGACCGGCGAGGGCGACAGCATCTTCCGCCGCGATCTGGGCGAGCGCCTGATCAAGACGCTGCCCGAAATCGCCGCCGATGCCGACGGCCGTCCGCAGGCGTCGCTGGAGTGTTTCCTCGGCATCCGACGCTCGCGCGTAAGCGGCGGCGAGACGTATGTCCCGATCCGCGGCGTGCAGCAACAAACGTTTGCGCTGCGCAAGGCGGAGATGTCGATCGTCGCCGGCCGCAACTTCACGCCCGGTTCCAACGAAGTCATCGTCGGCCGCAAGCTCGACGGTTACGTCGAGAACTGCTCACTCGATGATGTTCTGACCGTGAACACGACGCCGTTCCGCGTGGTCGGCGTGTTCGCCTCGGACGGAGCCTCGCAGTCGGAAATCTGGGGCGACCTCGATCGCGTGATGGCCGCGCTCGAGCGCAACTCGCCCAATCGCGTGATCGCGGCGCTCGATCCGGGCACCGATGTCGAGGCGCTCAACGAGCGGCTGAAGAGCAACGAAGAGACGCCGGCCAAGGTCGTGACCGAACGCGAGTACCTGACGTCGCAGACCAAGGTGCTCTCCGGAATCCTGCTCGGCCTGGGTTCGTTCTTGGCGGCCGTCATGGGCCTGGCCGCGGTCTTCACGGCCACGAACACCATGCTGGCCGCGATCTCCGCGCGCACCTCCGAGATCGGAGTTCTGCTGTCGATTGGATTCAAGCCGTTCCCGATCTTCATCTCGTTCCTGATCGAGTCGCTCCTGCTCGGACTGCTCGGCGGAATCCTTGGGGCAGCGATCGCGCTCCTGTTCAACGGCGTCGAAACCGGCGGCATGAACTTTCAGACGTTCACCGATGTCGCTTTCGCCTTCCGCGTCACGCCCAAGGTGATCTTGACTGCGATCACGTTCGCAACGCTGCTGGGCGTGCTCGGTGGAGCAGTCCCGGCCTGGAAGGCCGCGCGCTTGACCCCGACCGAGGCGCTGCGCCGGGACTGAGCTCCCGCTCAGTCACGCCCGGCGCTCCCCCATCTATTCTTTCCATGGCAAGCCCGAATCACGACATCAGGCCCTGGGGCGAATTCCGTGTCCTGGCGGAAGACCCTGACTTCAAGGTCAAGCGCATCGACGTGCTGCCTGGCAAGCGCCTCTCTTATCAACGTCACACCCAGCGCGCGGAGCACTGGCTGGTGGTCAGCGGCCGCGCGCGCGTGACCCTCGACGGCCGCGACCTCGAACTCTCACCCGGGCAGGCGATCGACATCCCCACGGGCGCGGCGCACCGCGTCGAGTGCATCAGCCCCGAGAAACTGGTCTTCATCGAGGTCCAGACCGGGACTTATTTCGGCGAAGACGATATCGAGCGCCTGGCGGACGACTTCGGGCGGAAGTAGGCCAGGGCGCGGCCCCGCAACTGCCTCTAACGCTCGGGCACCCGCCTGCGTAAGGCAGCGGTTGCGTGCGCCGACGGCGCCCGAAGCCCAAACCTCCCTCTGCCGCTTGCCCTGCGTGCGCCACCCCGCGTAACCTCTTCGCCCCTCGAAGCCCGGCCCCGGCCGGCGCACCGCGTTCCCCGCACGCGCGCCGTGCGCCGCACTTGCTTCGATGTCTTGGACGCCTTCCTTCGCCTCCCGCTTCGTTCCCACACTCCCCTCTCAACATGATCGAGATCCACAAGCTGACCAAGCGGTTCGGCCTGTTCACGGCTGTCGACGACATCTCATTCAAGGTCGAAAGGGGTACGGTGCTCGGGTTCCTCGGCCCCAACGGCGCCGGCAAGTCGACCACGATGAAGATGATCACGGGCTTCCTCTCGCCGACGGCGGGCAGCGCGCGCGTGTGCGGGCACGATGTGCAACAAGAGCCGATCGCCGCCAAGACGAAAATGGGCTACCTGCCCGAGGGCGCGCCGCTGTACCCGGACATGACCCCGCGCGGCTTCCTGCAGTTCATCGCCGAGCTGCGTGGCATTCCCGGCGACCGCAAGGCACGCATCGAGGAAGTCGTGGCCATGGTGAATCTGCAGGACGTCCTGGATGTACCGATCGAGACGCTGTCGAAGGGTTACAAGCGCCGCGTCGGCATCGCCCAGGCGATCCTGCACGACCCCGAGGTCCTGGTACTCGACGAACCGACCGACGGACTCGATCCCAATCAGAAACACGAAGTGCGCGCGTTGATCCGTTCGATGGCGCGCGACAAGGTCGTGGTGCTCTCGACCCACATCCTCGAAGAAGTCGAAGCGCTGTGCACGCGCACGATCATCATCTCCAGCGGCAAACTCGTGGTCGACTGCACGCCGGCGCAATTGGCGGCCAAGTCGCGCTATCACAACGCGGTTTCGCTCTCGATCCCGAGCGCGCAGCGCGAGAAAGTCGAGAAGAGCCTGACAGGCATGGCGCAAGTTGCGAGCCTCGAAGCCGCGGGCGGAGCCAACGGTCGCACCACGTTGATCGCTTTCCCGCGCGGCGGCGCTTCGATCGTGGCCGAGATCGGCGGCAAAGCGCGCGACGAGCGCTGGGAAGTCGATGAGCTGCGTGTCGAATCCGGCCGCCTCGACGAAGTTTTCCGTTCATTGACCGGCTTCGGCTCGGTCGCGACCAACTAGGCCCATCGCGATGCCCAAAACGATCACACTGATGAAGCGCGAACTCGGCGGCTATTTCGCCACGCCGGTCGCCTACGTTTTCATGGTCATTTTCCTGCTCTTGAGCGGGATCTTGACCTTCTACATCGGCAACTTCTACGAGAACAGCCAGGCCGATCTGCAAGCCATGTTCTCGTTCCAGCCCTGGCTCTACTTGTTCCTGATCCCGGCGATTTCCATGCGCCTGTGGGCCGAGGAACGCAAGAGCGGCACGATCGAACTCTTGATGACGCTGCCGGTTTCGCTGGGCGAAACTGTGCTGGCGAAATTCCTGGCGGCCTGGATCTTCGCCGGGATTTCCCTGCTCTTGACCTTCCCGCTGTGGATCACAGTCAACTTCCTCGGCAAGCCCGACAACGGCGTGATCCTGGCGAGTTACATCGGCAGCTTCCTGATGGCCGGCGGATTCTTGGCCATCGGCGCCTGCATCTCGGCCACGACCAAGAACCAGGTCATCGCCTTCGTGCTCGGCGTCGCGTTGTCGTTCATGTTCGTGCTGGCCGGCTTCCCGGTGGTCTTGAACTTCTTCAAGCCCTGGGTCGGACAGACCGTGGTCGATGCGATCAGCTCGCTGTCTTTCTTGACGCACTTCTACTCGATCACCAGCGGGGTCATCGACCTGCGCGACCTGGTCTTCTTCGGCTCGCTGATCGGCTGTTTCCTGTTCGCGAACGCGACCATCGTCGAACTCAAGAAGGCGGACTAGGCCCATGAACAAACGCTATCTGACGCTCGGCGGCCTGGGCATCGCGGCCGCACTTTTGATCTCGATCAACGTGTTCTCGAACGCGTCGCTGCGCTCGACGCGCTTCGACCTGACCGAGGACAAGCTCTACACGCTTTCGCCGGGCGCGATCAACATCCTGGGCAGCCTCAAGGAGGACGTGAAGCTGCGCCTGTACTACTCGCACAAGGTCGGCAGCGACATCGCTTCGATCGCGAAATACGCGCAGCGCGTCGAAGAACTGCTGCGCGAGATGGAATCGCACTCGAAGGGCAAGCTCTCGCTTGAAGTCATCGATCCCGAGCCCTTCAGCGACACCGAAGACCGCGCCATGCAGTACGGCATCAAGGGCGTGCGCGTCGCCGACGGCCAGGACCTCCTGTATTTCGGCCTGGCCGGGACGAACACGACCGACGAAAAGGAAGTCATCGCCTTCCTGCAGCCGGACAAGGAGACTTTCCTCGAGTACGACGTCGCCAAGCTGGTCTACTCGCTCTCGAATCCGACGAAGAAGGTCCTGGGCGTGATGAGCACGCTGCCGGTCGAAGGCGCGATGTCCAATCCGTTCACGCGCGGACCGGGCGCCGAGCCCTGGCTGATCGTCGAGCAGCTGCGCCAGCTCTACGACGTCAAGACCGTGCAGCCCAGCGCGAAGGAAATCCCTGCCGACATCAGCGTGCTGATGCTCGTGCACCCCAAGGCACTCGGGCAGGACACGCTGTTCGCGCTCGATCAATATGTACTTGGAGGCGGCCACGTGCTGGTCTTCGCCGATCCGTTCTGCGAGGCCGACGAGCCGCCCCAGGATCCGAACAATCCGATGGCGCAATTCCAGGCCCAGCGCGGCTCGGATCTGGGCCCGTTGTTCACGGCCTGGGGCGTGCAGATGGAAGCCGGCAAGATCGCCGCGGACCTGGAGAACTCGCTCAAGGTGCAGTTCTCGAACCGCTCGCGCGATGACTCGGGGCAATACGTGGTCTGGCTCGGCCTGGGCGCCAGCGCGTTCTCGCAGGAGACCGTCGTCACCGATCAGATCAAGACCATGAATTTCGCCACGGCCGGATCTTTGTCGAGCGTCGCCGACGCGGGCACGAAGTTCACGCCGCTCGTCTCTACCGGCGCCAAGGCTTCGACGATTCCGGTTTCGTCGGTGCAGTTCCTCTCGGATCCCAAGTCGTTGCTCAATGACTACGTCGCGGGAGACCACGCGCTGACGCTGGCCGCGCACATCACGGGCAACGTCAAGACTGCCTTCCCCGCCGGCCGGCCGAAGGCCGCTGATGCGGACCCGGCGGCGACTCCGCCAGTGGACAAGCCGGTGCTCAGCGAATCGAAGGCTCCGATCAGCGTGATCGTCGTTTCCGACTGCGACATGCTGCAGGACCGCTTCTCCTTCACGCCCGTGCAGAACTTCGGCGGCCAGCGCTTCGCTTCGCCGGCCAACGGCAACATGGCCTTCGTCGCCAACGCGATCGACTTCCTCGAAGGCTCGACCGATCTGGTCAGCCTGCGCAGCCGCGGCAGTTCGCGCCGGCCCTTCGAAGTCGTCGAGGGCCTGAAGAAATCCGCGGAACAACGTTTCCGCGCGCGGCAGCAGGAACTGCAGACGAACTACGACCAGGCCACGCAACGGGTCGATGAATTGCTGAGCAAGCGCCAGGGTGCCAGCGACGAAATCCTCTCGGACGACGTCCAGAAGGAAGTCGAAAAACTGCGCGAAGACCAGATTCGCGCGCGCAAGGAATTGCGCGAAGTGCAGCGCTCGCTGAACAAGGACATCGAAGATCTCGGCACGCGCGTCAAGGTGATCAACATCGCCTTGATCCCCGCGCTGCTCGTCGCATTCGCCCTCGGACTTTCGCGCTGGCAGCGGCTGCGCCGCAGGTCCTAGCTTTCCAGGCAACTCCCATGAATTCACGCACGATTCAAGTCATGACGGTCGTTGCGCTCGCGGTTGCGGGCGCTGCCTGGTACAGCTCGCGCCCCTCGGCACCGGTCGCGGACGCGGCCTCGGGCGCGGGCAGCCCACTGTTTCCCGAACTGGCCAAGAAGACGGCTTCCGTGCGCACGATCAAGGTGCTGGCCAAGGGCCAGACCTTCACGCTCGAGAAGCAGGGCGAGAGCTGGGGCATGCAAGAGAAGGGCGGGTACGCCGTCAACTTCGACAAGGTCAAGGACCTCGTGGCGAAGCTCGCCTACTTCAAGATCGTCGACAAGAAGACCGATCGGCCGGAGTTGTTTGCCAAGCTGGAGTTGGAGGATGCGAGCGCGCCGGACGCGAAGTCGACGCGCGTGACGCTGTCCGACGCAAGCGGTGCGGTGCTCGCGGACATCCTGATCGGAAAGTCCTCCAGCGGCGGCGGGCCGGGCCTGGCTTCGACCTACGTGCGGCGGCCGGACGCCAACCAGACCTATGAGGCCAGCGGAACGGTCGCCATCGAGAGCATCGCGAACAACTGGCTCGACAAGCAGATCGTCAAGCTCGAGCGCGCGCGCGTCCACAAGGTCGAGACCACGCAGGCGGACGGCTCCAAGCTCGTGCTCTCGAAGACCGCACCCGACGACAAGAATTTCGGCGTGATCGATCTGCCCGCGGGCGCTGAACTGAAGTGGCCTGGCGTCGGCGACAGCATCGCCGGCGCGCTCGAGTACTTGAATTTCGACGACGTGGAAGCCGCGGGCAGCGTCGACTTCTCGGGTCCGACGGCGACCACGACGACGATGCAGACCTTCGACGGCATGCTCGTCACGGTCAAGGTGCTCGAGAAAGAAGGCAAGTTCTACGGCCAGTTCTCGGCGCGCTTCGATCCGAGCCTGCGCGTCGAGGTGACGAAGTTCGAAGCTCCGCCGCCCGCCGGACCGGAAGTGCCCAAGCCGGCGGATCCGAATGCGCCGCCGAGCGCGGATCCCGCAGCGGTCACTCCGCCCCCGGCTCAGCCGATCGAAACGAAGTCGGTGCCCGGCAAGCAGGAAGCGGAAGTCGCCAAGGAGGCGGGCGAGCTCGATGCGCGGCTTTCGAAGTGGACTTACGTGCTGCCCGGATACGCGGCCTCGAACTTCACGAAGAAGATGAGCGACATGCTCAAGGAAGTCGCGCCGGCCGAGCCTGTGGTCGATCCCAATGCGCCGCCCCCGCCGACCGACGGCGAAGTGCCGGTGCAGGATCCGACCAAGCCCGTTGACGATGGCCACGGGCATGACGTCCCCGCTGTCCCACCGGGCGGCGGCGGCCGATGATCGAACGCGAGGTCCACGGCGATGTTGCGCTGCTGCGCCTCGCGCACGGCAAGGCGAGCGCGCTGGACCTCGAGTTCTTGAATGCGCTCGAATCCGCGTTTCGTGCCGAGGCCGGTACGAAGGAGCGCGCGCTCGTCGTGACCGGCAGCGGAACGATTTTCTGCGCCGGCGTCGACTTGAAGCGCATCCTCTCGGGCAAGCGCGCGTACATCGAAGCCTTCCTGCCAGCGCTCGATCGCGCTTTCGCGCAACTCTTCTTCCTCGAGAAGCCCGTGGTCGCCGCGCTGAACGGACATGCCATCGCGGGTGGCGCGGTGCTCGCGTTGGCCGCTGACCGGCGCATCCTCGCGCGCGGCAAGGGGCTGGTCGGCGCGCCCGAGCTCAAGGTCGGCGTGTCCTTGCCCTTCCTTGCACTCGAGATCGTGCGCGCGGCGCTCGGTCCTAGGCTCGCGGGTGAAGTCGTGCTCGAGGGCCGCACCTACAACGGCGAAGAGTGCCTCGCGCGCGGCTTGATCCACGAACTGGTCGGCCCCGAAGCGCTCTTGCCGCGCGCGCTCGAATCCGCGACGAAGCTCGCCGCGGTCCCCGCCGAATCGTTCGCCCTCAGCAAACGCTGGCTGCGCCAACCCTCGCGTCTTGCCTGGGAACACGAGCGCGCGCAAAGCGACAAGCTGGTCCTCGAAAACTGGTGCAGCGCCCCGACCCTGCGCGCCATCGAAGAGTTCGTCGCGAAGACCCTCACTGGTCCCCGGTAATTCGCCGCCGTTCTTTTCACGGGCGATACTCTGCCCATGCAATCCGTGGCACCTCGTCGTTCGGCTCATCGCAAATAGCAAGCGGCTCCATTGCGTTGACGGTGGATGTCTCGGCCGTGTTTCGGTCGCGATAGAAATCGGCGGCGGATTACCGGGGACAGACGAGCTCGCAGAATTTCTTCAGGTCGATGTTGCCGCCGGAGACGATGGCGACGATCGGACCGGGGCCGGCCTTTCCGGTCAGTGCTGCTGCGAGCGGTAGCGCGCCCGCGCCTTCGGAAATGACGCGCGCCTTTTCGGCCATGAGCCGCATCGCGTAGCGTGTTTCCTCCAGGCTGACGACGATGCAACTGTCGAGCACCGGTTGCATGCGCTGCCACATGCGCGGGAAAACGCTTTGGCCGCCCGCGCCGTCGACGAAGGACGCCTTCCATTCCTTGAAGGCCTGCGGCGATCCCGCTGCAAGAGACCGCGCAACCGGAGCGGCGGTCTCCGGTTCAGCGCCGAAAACCTGGATCGACGGCTTGAGCAATTTCACGGCGGTGCCGACGCCTGCGACAAGTCCCCCGCCGCCGATGCTGCCGATGACGGCCGCGGTGTCGGGCGCATCCTCGAGAATCTCCAGCCCCATCGTCGCGTGTCCCGCGATGAAGTTGTGGTCGTCGAAGGGATGCACGAAGGTGCCCTCCGCGCCGGGGTACGAGCGCTCGTCAAGCGCCTTCCACGCGACCTCGTAAGGCACGGGAATCAGCTTCGCGCCGAGCGCACGCATGCGCTCGACTTTCGACTCCGGCGCGGTCTCGATCACGACGACCGTGCACGGCACACCGGCTTTCCTGGCCGCATAGGCGACACCCTGGCCAGCATTTCCGGCGCTGATCGTCCACACGCCGCGCTTGCGCTCGCTCTCCGACAACATCGCCACGGCGTTGGCCGCGCCGCGCAACTTGTAGGCGTTGATCGGCTGCAGGTTTTCCAGCTTGAGCCGGATGTCGGGGAATTTCGCGCCCAGTTCCAGGCGAATCAGCGGCGTGCGCACGATGGTGCCCGCGATCCGCAGCCGTGCCTCGCGAATCTCGTTGAGTGTGATCGGACGGACGCTCTCTGCGTTTTCGATCATGGACAGATAGTGAAGGTCATTGCGTTGGTGAGCCCGCTGCCAAAGGATGCGCCACCGTCGCGCGACCAGTACTGCGTCCAGACCTGTTGGCCATTGACGAGCGCCGGATCGATCCCACTGGCGATGCGCGCATTGAAATCGAAGGAGTAAACTCCCCCACAGGGCGGCGGTCCGCCGGATGTGGACGCCTGGCTGGGAGTGCGCTTGGTAGGAGCGCTCACGCACAAGAATCCGCCCTGGAACGGCGCGCCGCCGGGCCCAGTGGTGCTGTAGAGCAAGAGCCCGACCTTATTGGCCAGCACGTTGTGGGCCTTCAACAGGAAGCCACTCGCTACCGACGCGCTCGGCAGGCCGTTCGAACTCATGAAGGGCGCGCAGCCCAGTGAATTCGTCTTGGCCGTGCAATACGAAGTCACCTGACACTGGCACTCGTCGGGAATTCCGTCGCCGTTCGCATCGGCGCTCGTGCCCGTCGAGATATCGAGCAAGTCGCCAATGCCGTTCTGATTGCAGTCGCGGTCACCCAGGCGCATGTAATAGACATCCTGCTCGCCGTTGAAGGTCGCGGCGAAGGCCAGGTCCGCGCCGACGTTGTCCGAGACCATGTCGTAGTAGTCGCCGATCTTGCTCTGATTCGGCCAGCCGATGATGCTGTTCCAGGCCGGAGTGATCGCCTGATTCGCGACCCAGGTGAGCCCGCCGTCGCTCGACGACGAAGTGAAGAGCTCGGACAGGTTCGCGACGCCGGTGTTGCGCGTGTCGTTCCAGACCACGTCGATGCGACCGTTCGGCGCGACCGACATCGTGCCGAACCATTGCCACGCGCCGTTGTTCAGCGGGTCGTCGTTCACGCGCACGGAGGGACTCCAGGTCACACCGGCATCAGTGCTGCGCGAAAAGCGCACGTCGAGCGGATCGGCGCCCGGCGGGTCGACCGAGCACAGCATGTACACATTGCCGGCGTTGGGACCGTTCGAGCGATCCGTGGCGATCCAGACTTGCCCGAGCAGCCCGCCGGGATTGGGCGAGCCGGCGACGGAGTAGAGCAGCGTCCCGCCCAGACTGACCTGGGTC
>JAYUUV010000468.1:0-6284 GCA_043754695.1 Planctomycetota bacterium | reverse complement strand
CGCCTGAATCTGTGGCTGCGCGAGCGCGCGCAACCAGACTTCAGCCTCGCTCGAATCGACTTGCCCCAGACCAGCTATGCGCGCGCGCTCGACGAGCGCTGCGACGGACGGCGGCGGATCCTCGCTCCAGGCCACGCCCTCCAACCAGCTGTGCCAAAGTACGCCGCGCCGGCGCGCCGGCTCGGCGACCCTGAAGAGTTCTCCTGTCGGCCGCAGCTCGCCGGCCGCCTCCGGGTTCACGGTCCGCGACGGAGTGACGTAGCCGATCGGCGCAACGCCGGCGAGCAGGTCGATGCGCCGCTCCCGCGCGCCGGCGTCTTGTCCCAGCGCGCCCCGCGCAGGTTCCGCAGAACGCTCGGAGCGCCCCAGAACAGGTTCGTCGCCATCCTGGCCTACCCAACTCGAGGGCTCGACTTTCGCGACGCCCATGCCCTGCAGGATAATCCCCGCGAAGCTGGATTTGGCCAGCTCCTCCCCTGGATGGTCGATCACGAGTTCGAGGTGGTGCACGGCGCGCGTCAGCGCGACATAGAGCACGCAAAGCTCCTCGTGCATTCGCACGGTCTTCGCCGCGCGCTGCACCTCGAGCAGTTCCGGCAATAGAGGCGCAGCTTCCTTCTTCAGGGGGTGCGTGACCACGTCGTAGGCCGCACGCGGATCGCCGTCGCGACGGTGCGCGATCACGCTGTCCTCCGCGCGGATCAATCGGCCGTCGAGATCGATCAGGATCACGGCGTGGAACTCGAGTCCCTTCGCGCCGTGCACGCTCATGACGCGCACCTGACTGCTGGCCGGATCGGGCACGCGCTCCAGCGCAAGGCGCTCGGCGAAACGCGCGGGCCGCAGGCGCTCGGGGGGACGCAGCCTCTGTGCGAGGCTGAGCAGCTGCGCAAAGCGGCGCTGATCGAAAGCTCCGTAATGCTCGCGCACCGTGCCCTCGAGTTGGGCCAAGAACTCCGCCGGCCCCAGTGTCAGCCAGCGTTCCCGCAGCGCCAGCGCTGCGGCGTGACGCTGCGCTTCGCTCGAGGGATATCCGATGCCTGCATGGGCGGCGAACGGCGAAGTCGCCAGGTGGAAAGCCAAGAACTCGTCGGCGGGATGATCGGCGAATTCGAGCAGGGACAACGCGGCATTGACCGCGCCCGAGTCGGTCAGCGGATTGCCGCCCTCGCCGCTGGCTTGGAGGCCGGCGCGCTTGAGCCGTTCGAGCAGGGGTGGCACGAGCTTCTTGCTGCGCACCAAAAAGGCCAGCGACCACTCCGGATGGGCAGCGTGCAACTCGAGCGCCGCCGCCACGCCGCGCGCGAGGCGTGCCTCTTCGCGCGGCTTCACCAGCCGCTTGTCGGCCATCTCGGCGCAGCACCAGACGCGCACGCTGCCTTCGAGCTGCTGCTTGGCGAGGTGCGGCTCGAAGCCCGACTTGAAGCGCACGGCCGCCGCGCGCGCTTCCAGGCCCGCGAGCGCTCCATTCTCGTCGATCGACTCGAAAATCAGGTTGACGAAGTCGAGCACCTTCTGCGACGAACGGTAGCTCTCCGCCATCTCTTCCACGGGAAGCCCAAGCCGCGCGGGCAGCTCGGCCAGCAGCAGCGGGTTTCCGTCGCGCCAGGCGTAGATCGATTGCTTGACGTCGCCGACGCAGAAGAAGCTCGCTTCGTCGCGTTCGAGCGTCGAATTCACGCTGGGCTCCAGCGCGCGCCACTGCAGGCTCGAGGTGTCCTGGAATTCGTCGAGCAGCAGGTGATCGGGCGTATTGCGCGCGCTGTGCTGCGCCGCGTGCGCGACGAGCAGACGCGGCAGTGCGTCGAAGGACAGGCGCCGTTCCTGCAGCGTCGCCGTGTCGAGCTCCTCGAGGAAATCGCCGACGAGCACGCGCAGGGCGTTGTTCTGCGCGCGCAATTGCCGCGCGAAGTGATGGCCGGCGCGCCGCGCCAGTGTGCGGATCAAAGCGGCCATTGCCTCGGGGATGTCCGCCCCACCGAATTGCTGCGCTCCCTCGAGTGCGCGACTCACGAGCGTTTCCGCGACGAAGGCCTGCCAGTCCTGCTCGCGCACCAGGCGAGCCGCCTTCGCTACCGCGGTCACGAAGTTCTTGCGCGGCGTTCCCGTATTGGTCTTGGGGATTTCGGATCGTTCGAAGGCCTCGAGGGCACGCTCGAACTCGCGCGCTTCAACGTCGGCTGCCTGCGGCGGAAAGTCCCACGCGTCCGGCGTGCAGTCGCGGGCGAAACGCCCGGCCCCGGCGAGCGCGGAGAGCAGGCCCGAGTGCACGCGCGACTCCGCCCCGCCGCGTTTGAGGTCGGAGATCAGCGTGCTCCACTCCAGCTCGTTGCGTGGCCTGTCCAAGGCGCGCGAAAGCGCCCGTCCGCACAGCTGCCGCTCCATCTGCGGATCGGAAACGTCCCAATCCTTGGGCAATCCGAAATCCAGGGAGGACTGTTGCACGGACTCCTTGAACCACGCGTCGAGCGTCGAGATGCGCAGCCGATCGATGTGGCGCAATAGCCTGACGCACAGCTCGCTGGCATCCGCGCGGTCGATGTCGATGCCGATGTGACCCGCGAGCTTCGCGCACTCCTCGTCCGAGCTTGCGGCCGTGCACAGCCTCCCGATTAGGCGCTGCAGGATCTCACCCGCGGCTTTGCGCGTGAACGTCGAGGCCAGCACGCTGTCGAGGCGCACGTCGCCGGCGTACAACTCCAGCAGTCGATTGGTGAGCCGGAACGTTTTTCCGGTACCGGCGCTGGCGAGCAGGACCATGCTGTCCGCGCGGCTCATTCGTCCTGCTCCTCGGCCGCGGCCCCGTCGTCGGACTCGTCTTGCGGATCATCGCCGATCGACAGCAACGAAAGGCCGCACAGCGCGCGCTGCACGCGCTCCGTCGGCTTCGCGCGACCTGCGTCCGCGAACCTGCCCGCCAGCATTTCGCGCGCGATCCGGCGCGCTTCCTCCAGCAAGCCGTCGAGATCCTCCTGCTTGAATTCCGCGATGTGTACCGCGCACTTTTCGAGTGTGCGCGGGATCGCGAAATAACCCATGGCGATCTCGCCGCCGAGTCTTGCCCCGAGGAAGTGGCGATACAACGGCAGTTGCAGATCGACCCAGCGCTTCCTGCGGATGTGCGCCGAAAGTGGCTTGTCGCTGTCCTCGCCGGTCTTGTAGTCGAGGATGCGCCACACGCCGGTCTTCGTGTTGCGATCGATGCGGTCGATGCGGCCCTTGACCTCGATGCGCTCCCCGTCGACTTCGAGGAACGCGCCCTCGAGCAGCCACTCCGCATGCTTCAGCTCCCAGCCGGCCTGAGCCTCGAGCGCTTGAACCTGCGCGAAGCGACTCAGTCTGCGCCGCAGTTGCTGCAGTTGCAGACGAACGGCGGGCAGCGGCCGGGGGCCGAAACGCTTGTGGGCCAGCATTTTCAGCTCGGCGTGCAGGAAACTCTCGATGGCTTCGGGATCGCGGCTGTCTCGACACCCAGACTGGCCCCAGCTTTCGAGCACATCGTGCACGAACGTTCCGTAGCCCTGCGGGTCCAATTCCCAGGCATCGTCGCGGACGCGATTCAGGTGCAGCACGCGCTCCAGGTAATAGAGGTACGGCGATTGAAGAAAGCTCTTGAAGCCCGAGACCGAGATCGAACGGATCCGCGGAAGTTGCGGCATCGGGAACACAGCCGTGGAAGCGGCGGGCGGCGCAGGCTGCTCTGCGTCCGGACCGCGCACGCCGGACGGACTGCGGAAGAACGTCTCCGCGCGCGCGATCGCGACGGCATCGAGTGCGTGGAAGAGCAATCGGCTCGGTCGCAGCGGATCGTCTCCTGCCGCGTTGCGCAGCGAAATCGCGCACAGGCCGCTCCCGGCGCCCTGCGGATTGCGCGTCAGAGCGATCGCCGTCAGCGCGTGCACGTCGCGGGCCAGGCGCACGCGCGAACGCGAATTCTGCGCCTCGCCCCCGTCCGCGCCGCCCCAGATCGGATTCACGCGTTCGTTCTGCGGCACCCAACCGTCGTTGAGGCCGATCAAGAGCAAGTGCGGCGCTCCCTCCAGCGCGAGTTCGAGCCAACCCAGGGCTTCGATCGCGCCCGGGGCGAGCGCGGCAGGCACGCTCTGCTCCGCGGCCCAGTCGAGCCACAGCCGCAGCGCCTGCTCGGCGCGCAATGCCGTGGCGAAGAAGTCCGCGCCGTGGCCGCTCTGATCCTGGGCCAGATCGGAAAACCACTCGAGCGCAGCGCGCGTGCGCAGCGCTGCCGGAGCGTCTCCGGCGGGCAGTTCCGGATAGATCTGCACGAGCAGCTCGACGATCGCTGCGGTCCACTGGTTGAGCGGCCGTTCCTGACGCGAAGCCAGCGCAGCGCAGCCTTGGCGCAGGGCGGCGCGCAACTTCCACGCGGCGTCCTGCGGTTCGCCGGCGAGCGCCTGCTCGCCATCGAGCGCATCGGGCAGATGCTCGGCGTGCCAGGCATCGGTGCGCCCGATCAGGCCGGCGCCATCGGACTCCGCGTCCGACGGCGTCGTTCGTCGCAGCCAGCGTTCGAGATCGGGATGGCGCAGCACGTTCGCCAGGGCCGCAAAGTCCTCGCGGGCCAACCAAGCGTGCAACGCTTCGAGCGCGAGCCAGGGCGCACTCTCGCGCAACGAATCCCCCGCGGCCGAATGCAAGGCGATTCCCTGCCTGCGCAGCGCGTGGGCCAGACCCGGCAGGACTTCGGGGCCGAGCACGCCGATCGCGACCTGATCCGTGCGTGTTCCCGCCGGCAGGCGCGCGAGCCAATCGAGACCCGTCGCAATTGCAGCGGCCGGATCGTCGCAGGCGTTCCAGTCGCAGTCGCGCAGGGGAATCGCGCGCTGCTCCCAGAACTCTGGCCGCACGGCACCGAACTCGTCGAAACCGCCTGCGCAGTCGTGGCTCGCCTGGATCAGCGCGCGCGGTCGCGGAGCCAGCGAGCTCAGCAGCGAACGCAGCGCCGGCGAGATCTCCACCACTCCGACGAGGATCAGCCTCAAGCCCTCGTGGCGCGCAGCGGCCGAAACAACCTCGCGGATCGCGCGCGACGGGTCGACGCGGCCGGAGCGTGCAAGCGCCTCGCGCACGCGCAGCGAAAGCTGCGTGAGCGATTCAAGACGTGCGCGCGCGCCAGGGGCGAGCGGCCGCGTGCCAACGTCGTCCGCTTCGGCTGCCAGCTCGCGATCGAGGGCCGCTAGTTGCCGCGCGAGCGACCAGCGCACGGAGAGCGAAGCGTCGGCGCCCGCCTGCGGCGCGAAGGCCGGCCACACTTTGGGACCAGCCTCCGAAAGTGCGTCGAACCAGGCCCACTCGACCATCTGCGGCGAAGCCAGCACGATCGAGTGTTTCGAGAGCGCCTGCGCGAGGCCCGCCTCGGTGACGATGCGCGGCGGCTCGATGGCTCCGCCCGCTCCGGCGACCAGCAGCTCGAGCAGCCTGCGACCTGCGCGCCTGCCGGGAACGAGCACGACCACACGGCCCAGATCCTGGCGCTCCCACTCGAGCAGCGCGCGCGCCGCTTTGGCCAGAAAATTGCCCTCGAACCCCAGGAACGTGCGCGTTTCTTCTCGGCTCACCGTAAAAATTCCGCGCGCGAACGATCGCGGCGCGGAACAGTTTTACGGGAACAAGGACCAGCGAACAATCGCGAAGAAGGCGATCACCGCGTCCTTGGGACCGATCTTCTTGCCCTCTGAGTAGTCGCGGCCGGCGTAGCTGATCGGCACCTCGTAGACGCGCACATGCAGCTTGGCCACCTTGGCCGTGATCTCCGGCTCGACCGCGAAGGTGCGCGAGCGGATGTCCAGGCGATCGGCCACCTTGCGCGTGAAGACCTTGTAGCAGGTCTCCATGTCCGAAAGGTTCAAGTTCGTGAAGCAGTTCGACATCAACGTCAGCATGCGATTGCCGACGTAGTGATAGAAAAGGTGCACGCGCATGTACGGGCCACCCAGGAAGCGGCTCCCGAAAACGACGTCGGCCTTGTTTTCCAGGATCGGCCGCAAGAGCACCGGGTAGTCCGCGGGGTCGTACTCGAGGTCGGCGTCCTGGATGATCACGATGTCGCCCGACACTTGCGCGAATCCCGTGCGCAGCGCACCGCCCTTGCCCTGGTTCACTTCGTGGTGGAAGCAACGCACGTTCGTGTACTCGCGCTCGAGCGCGGACATGATCTCGCGTGTCTTGTCCTTCGAGCAATCGTTGACCAGGACCAGTTCCTTGTCGAAGGGCACGGCCTGCACGCGCCGCACGATTTCGGCCAGCGTGCGCTCCTCGTTGTAGAC
>JAYUUV010000467.1:0-7825 GCA_043754695.1 Planctomycetota bacterium | reverse complement strand
ACTCAGCGAACAGTCTGGTCGAATTTCGGGCCGACGATCTTCACGCGCACGTCGGTGCTTTTCGAGCGGCGGCTGTCGACCCACACCGCCGCGAAGCCGCCCCCGGCCAGGGCGGCGACGCGCGGAATGACACGGTTTTCGTTCAGCACGGCTTCGCGTTCGTTGAGCGTGAGCACGGGCCCGAGGATCACGGCCTGACCGGGCGCTGTCGGCTTCGTGACCCGCCGCACGTAACAGTGGTCGTAGGCCGACAGATCGTCCTCGAAGGCGACAATCAGCGAGCCGTCGGTGAGGCGCACGATCGCCGGCCAATCCTGTTCGTTCATGCGCGACGAGATCGGCACCAGCGGGCTCGCCACAACTCCGTTCGCATCGAAGAGGCGCAGGAAAACGTCGCGACTGTGCTGCTTGCCGCCGGTGAAAGCGATCGCGAATCCACCGCCCGGGAGCGCGGCCAGCGTCGGATCCCAGTCGTCGCCGAACAGACTCAGCGGCGGTTCCACCACTGCGCGATTCGCCTCGAACGCGGGACCGAGCACGCGCGCGCGCACGGCCTGATTGCCCGCGCCGGGCACGGTGATGTCCCAGGCCACGCCGAGCGTTCCGCCTTCGAGTTCGGCGAGCGAAAGGTGCTGGCAGAGCGGATGTTCGAAAATCTGCGCCGGCTCGCCCATGCCGCGGCCGCCCGCGAGCACGCGGCGGACGAACACGCCGCGATCCTTGCGCCCGAACGCGACGGCGTAACCGTCGCCGAAGGAAGTCACGTCGAGGTCGGCCTTGAACGTCGGCGGCGCGTCTTCGCCGGCATCGAGTTCGAGCAGTTGCGACTGCGGCTTGCCGGCCGCGTCGAAGGCCTGTCCCAGCAGGCGATAACCGCGCTTTTCCATCTGCTTCCAGACCAGCAGAAAACCGCCGTCGGTGGCGACGGCGATGGCGGGCTCGGAAGGCTCGCCGGTCAGCACGATGGGCTCCGCGCCCAACAGGCCGATGCGCGGCGTCACCGCGAATTCGCCGCACAGGAATTGGCCATTCGCGCCGATCCAGCGCGCCATCAGTTGATTCTCTCCGCTGCGTGCATCGAGCCAGGCGAGCGCGGCGCGATCGCCGCCGTGGGACGCGATCCGGCCATGATTCTGGGCCGAACTGGCTTCGTCGGTGTTCCAACGCACGGCCGCCGAGCAGGCACCGTCCGCGCCGAGCGTGCGAAACCAGACATCGCTGAGTTTGGCGACGCTGCCGGTCCAGGCGACCAGCGCTCGATCGCCGGCGCCCGCCACACGCACATCTCCAGCGACGGTGCCGGCGAGATCGAGTTTGGCGAGCGATTGTGGCCGCGGTTCGGCCGCGCTCGGATCGAGCGTGAGCAACTCGACCGCGCCGCCGGCATGCTGGACGCTGAGCAAGAAACGCGCGCCTTGCGTGGCCACGTCGCAGGATTCGCGCGGCGAAACACCCAAGTCGAGGCTGTGTGGATTCTGTCCTTCGAGGCTGAACTCGATCAGCCGATGACCTGCGTTCGTCTGCACGAGCGCCCAGCAACCCGGTGAGCTTGCGGGTGCGACGACGAGTCGTTCGAGCACGCCCGCGCCGAGAAAGTGCCGTGAGAATTCGCCGTCGCCGATCAGCGCCGACTCGACACCCTCGCGCGTCGTCCACGCGCAGACGATGCCGCCGTTCGCGCCGGAGCGCGGCCGATTCGCGCACAGACGCAGCGGGCCCGAGAGCGGTCGCTCCGGACTCGAGAGAATTTGAGCTTCGCCGATGAGTGCGCCACTGGGTTGAAAGCGTTGGATCCACAGCGTCCCGCTCTCGCCCCAGGCCACGACGCCCCAATTCTCGTTCAAGGCGATCGCAGGCAAGCGCAGTCCGCCGCCCGACTTGCGCCCATCGCTCGCGGCCGTGTCGCCGAACGCACTCGCCCGTCCCGCGGGCTGTGTCGCCGCGCGCGAGTCCTGGATCAAAGTCGCGGCGCCGTGAAATCGACCGGAGGCGTCGAACGTGCGCAGCTTCAGGCTCTGCGCGGAGGATCCGGACGAGTACCAGACGAAGGCACCGTTGCCTTGGGGACTGAGCGCGATCGCCGGTTCGAGTTCACGCGACGACGAGCCTTCGGGGTAGAGCGCGCGCTCCGGCTCGAGCGCGGAACCGGCCGAGTCGAGACGGCCAAAGTACAGGCCTGCGTTCCCGTCGCGCATGTCGCGCCAGACGCCGACGAATCCGTGCCCGGGCTCGCCTGCGACATCGAGCAATTGATGCAGCGCGCGCCCCTCGCGGTCGTCGTGGACCAGCGTGTCCGCGAGCAGGACGTCGGCGAGCTGCGGGCGCACGCTCCCGTAGATCCCAGGATCCTGGGGCAGCGTGTCCGCCTCGCGCTGAGGTGGCAGGTCTGAAACGTGGGGCGCGGGGGGAACCTGAGCAAGGCCCAGTGCGGCGCAGGGGACGATCAACAGGTACTGGAGCAGCATGGGTGAGTGGAACTTGGTTCGCGGGGGCGGGTACACGGCGCATGCCAGGGTCGGCGGTGCATGACAGATCGTTGAAGTTCGGGGGCCCAGAATCCAGGTTGACTCCCACGGCTTGCAAAGCGCGTGGTAGACCTAGAAGCAGCTCCCAAACTGCATCGCTCGCTCCCCTGGCCAGCACCTTGATTCAGATGCAGACGAACGCCGACCGCGCCTCTTCCGTCCGAGACCTTCAACCTGCGCCCTTGCCGCTGCGTGCAGCGCCCAACTCGGCTGTGTCCGTGTTGGTGCTGCTCGTAGTCGCCGTGCTCGTTGCCATGATCGTTTGGCCGATTTGACGGCCACGCGCGGTCGCGTCACGCCCCGAGCAGGGTAGGTATTTCTCGGTAAGCGGGAAATCGCTTGAGCTGCTTCTTCGAGAACAGCGCGCGGTCATCGACGCGAACCTCAAAGACGCCGCCCGAGCCTGGAATCAGCTCGATTTCGCAGCCTTCGAACGCCCTGGTCAATTCAGCGGCCAGACCGGCCGCTTGGGGTTCGTAGTTTCACTGGGTGCAGTACTCGATCGAAACTTTCATCGGGTCTCCGGGTTGTGGTTGAGCCGCAGGGTCGGCCGGCCGCACCAGGACGATGCGCTCACGGAACTCTGAAGGGCCCGAATCATGGGAGCCGCCACCGCGCGCCTCAAGTGCCTCGGCGGCGTGCGGCCTGCCAGCGGAACTCGATTCAGGGCAGCGCCCCCCGAAGTTCCGCCAGTCGCGGACCCATGGCAGGAACTTCAGGAGTAAACTCACATTGCAGGAACTGCCAAGCCTGGTGCCCCCGGACCAGCAAGCGCGGTGCTCGAACCCTCAGGGGCTATCCCAGCCCTCCCATCTCTCTCTCGCGATCCCCTAGCTACCTCACTATCCACACCATGAAGTATCGTTCCCTCACGGGGCTGTCGGCCCTGATCGCGCTCAGCGCATTTGCGCACGCGCAGGCCATCGACAACTCAGCGCCCAAGGGCCTGGACAACGTTCAACACGAGCTCGACGCCTGGCGCGCCGAACACGGAGCCAGCTGGCAGGTCAAGTTCGACAACGCGTTTGGATACGCACGCTTCCTATATGGAGGCAATGCGGCCCCGGCGTTCACGCCCCGTCAGGACGCGGATTTCCTGACCCTCGGCCGTCAGGTCGCGCGCGACACGTTCAAGCTGCACGGCATCGAAGCCTCGACGCTGGTGGACGACTCGGTGAACTTCCTGCCGCTCAGCAACGCGGGCTCGAACGACAAGATGACGGCCCAATTCCGTCAGATGGTCAACGGAGTGCCGGTCGAGCTCGGTTTCTTCAACGTGCTCTTCGATCTGAATGGCCGCGTGCTCTCGGTCGACACGACCGGTATGCCTGGAATCGCGGGCATGCTGACCAGCGCGGCGATCTCGAACGAGCGCGCCAGCCAGATTGCGCTCGAGCGCTTCTACGCCGACACGGGCTTCGCGGCGACCGACGTCAACCTGCCGGAGCTTGTGATCTACAAGAGCATGAACGGCGAGCTGCCCCAGGCCGTGTTGTGCTGGAAGACGACCGCCCAAGTGCTGGACGGCCAGTCCGAAGCCCAGGGCTTCACTTACTTCATCGATGCGAACAACGGGCGTCAGATCGGACGCGACAACGCGATCCACCACTTCGACGTCGGTGGCACGGTGACGTCGATGGCCTCGCCGGGCACGAAGCCCGACGAACCTTCGAACCCGCCCGCGGCGATCGCCATGCCGAACATGACCATCACCAGCGCGCAGGGCAACGCCCTGAGCGACGCGGCGGGGAACTTCAACATCGTCGGCGCGACGGCGCCCCTGGCGGTGACCTTCCGTTTCGTCGGCCCCTTCGCCAACGTGAGCGGGGGCTATACGACTTCACCCGCTCTGCCGCTGGCCAGCGGCAACAACGTGCTGATGAACTCGCCTGCGGCTGCCCTCGTGACGGCGCAGGCCAACGGGTTCAACTGGACGAACAAGCTGCGCGATTGGACGCGCACGGTGAACCCCGCCGACCCGATGAACGACTTCCTGGCGCAGGTCAATGTCAACCTGGGCGGCACCTGCAATGCGTTCTTCAACGGCACGTCGACGAACTTCTACACGGCCGGCGGCGGCTGCGTGAACACGGCCTACGCCGATGTGGTCGTGCACGAAACCGGGCACTGGCTCAACGTCAAGTACGGCAGCGGCAACGGTGCTGACGGCTTCGGTGAAGGCAACGCGGACAACTTCGCGCTGTACGTGACCGACCAGCCGATCCTCGGCGCGGACTTCCAAGGTGTGGGCAGCCAGATCCGAAATGGCAACAACACGCGTCAGTTCTGCGGCGATGCATCGCCCGGCTGCTACGGCGAAGTGCACAACGACGGCGAAGTCTTGATGGGTGCCTGCTGGAAGGTGCGCGTCAACTTGAAGAACTCGCTCGGCGCGGGCCCCGGCGCAGTGGCCGCGAACACGATCTTCAATGCTTGGATGGTCGGGTTCAACGATTCGCAGATCAAGACGATCGTCGAAACGCACTGGCTGACGATCGACGACAACGACGGCAACATCCTGAATGGCACGCCGAACTTCACGGCGATCGAAGGCGGCTTCCGTCAGCAAGGTTTCCCGCAAATCGCGCTGGCGGGCGTGGGCATCACGAACGTTACCAACCTGCCTGACACGACCAACACGGGTGGACCGTATGTCGTCAATGCCGACGTCACGGCTCTGCTCAATCCGCCGCTGACCGTCGTGCAGTTGAAGCACCGCGTCAACGGTGGCGCGTTCGTGACGACCGCGATGAACCTGGTCTCGGGTACGACGTACACGGCCGCCATCCCGGGGCAAGCCTGCCCGAGCAGCGTCGAGTACTACGTGACCGCCACGAACAACGCCGCGCAGAGCGCAGTGTTCCCGCCGACCGCGCCCGGCTCGGGTCTGCTCGACTTCGTCGTCGGCACATTGACCACCACCTTCAGCGACAACTTCCAGACCAACCAGAATTGGGTGGCAACGTTCGCCGCGGCCACATCCGGTTACTGGGAACGCGGGATTCCGGTCAACGACCCGGCCTGGGCCTATGACCCGGTCAGCGACGGCGACGGTTCCGGTCAGTGCTATCTGACGCAAAACGCGCTCGGGAACACCGACGTCGATGGCGGCTCTGTGACATTGACTTCGCCGGTGCTCGACATGTCGGCGGCGGCGTTCACGCTCAGCTACCGGTACTACTTGAATCTGACCGTCGCGGGCGGCGTCGACCGTCTGCTGGTCGAGGCCAACAACAATGGCGGCGCCGGTGCGTGGACGACCATCGCGTCGCACATCACCAACAACGACCTGGCCTGGACGTCGGTTTCGATCACGCGCGGGCAGATGGTTGCGGCGGGCTTCACGCCCTCGGTCAACTCGAAGATCCGCTTCACGGCCAATGACTCCGGCACGGCGAGCATCGTCGAGGCCGGCATCGATGCCGTGCAGATCAGCACGGTCGGCGGTTGCGGGCCTGTCTGCCCGACACCGGTCGTCTACTGCACCGCGAAGACGAACTCGTTGGGTTGCATCCCGGCGATCTTCTACTCCGGTCAGGCCAGCGCCACGGCTCAGACGGGATTCGCCGTCTACGCCGATGGCGTGCGCAACAACAAGTCGGGCCTGCTGCTCTACTCGATCAACGGTCGCGCGGCGACGCCGTTCCAGGGTGGCCTGCTTTGCCTGGTTCCTCCGGTCAAGCGTTCGATCGGCTTGAACTCGGGCGGCAACCCAGGTCCCGCGAACGACTGCAGCGGCGCTTACTTCATCGACATGAATGCATTCGGCCGCGGCAACCTCGGCGGCAACCCGCTGCCGGACCTGTCGATCGCCGGCACCGTCGTGCAGGCGCAAATGTGGGGACGCGACCAAGGCTTCCCGGCCCCCGACAACACCACGTTGTCGGACGCTCTGGAATACACCGTTTGCCCGTGACCTCGGTGAGCGTGTCAACGCCCGGTTGACGCTCACGCTGTTCTAGCTTTCGAGGCCGGCTGCCCGCACGGGTAGCCGGCCTCGAGTCATTCTCGCGCACACCGCCCGGTACACTCCCCCAATGATCGAGAACGCGTCGAAGCGCCGGGTCTGGCTTGCCGTCCTGGCCATCTTCCTCGTCGCGGCCGGCGTGCGATTTTCCTTCTGGTCGCAGATCCGCCACACGGCGCTCGATCGCTGGCAGCGCTTCGACCAGAGCGACATGGCGACGTACGTGGAGCAGGCGCGACGGATCGCGCAGGGCGATCTGCTGCAGTCGGATCCCTACCACCCCTATCACAGCTGGCAGACCGTCGCGCCCGCACAAAAGTGGCTCGTCTGGTACGGACCGCACAGCTTCCACCAGGCTCCCGCGTACTCCTATCTGCTGGCCTGGGTCGGCCCCGCTGCCGGCGAAGAGTTCGCGCTGGTCAAGGCCTTCCAGCTGCTGCTCGGCGCGGGCACGTGCGTGTTGTTGTTCCTGATCGGACATCATCTGTGGGGTTTCGGGGCTGGCTGCGTCGCGGGAGGGCTGGCCGCGATCTACGGGCCGCTGCCCTTCCTCGAAGCGCAGCTCTTGCGCGAGGGTCCGGCGCTTTTCTGCATCCTGGGAATCGTCTTCGCGCTGATGCGACACCTCGAACGGCGCGAGCGCAGCACGCGCAGTCTCGTGCTGTCCTGCGCCGCACTCGGCGCTGCGGCGGGTGCCTTCGCGATGCTGCACGAACTCGGCAGCATCACGCTGCTCGTGGTCTTGATCTCACTCGGCCTGGGCCATGCGCGTTCGAGCTTCAAACTTGCCTGCCTCGCGGTCGGCTGCGCGCTCGTCGGCTGGCTGATCGGCTTCGCGCCACTCTTGGCGCGCAATCTCGCGGTCGGCGCGCCGCCGTTCTCGGTTTCCTGCCGCACCGTGATCAACTTCGTCGAGTCGAACGTCGCCGATGCCGCCGACGGCGGAGCGACGTTCACGGCGCCGAGCCCGACGGCCGTCCAGGTGCTCGACGAGGCCCACGGCAGCGGGCTGGCGGCGCTTTCCGGCGTGTGGAATTCCTACAACGGCGACCTCGGTCTGGCGCTTTCGAACTTCGCGCAGAAAGTGGCCGCTAACTGGATTGCCTGGGAAATTCCGGACAACACTTCATTCGAGTTTTTCCGCGAGCAGTCCTCGACGTTGAGTTTCGCTCCGACCTTCGCGTTCGTTTTTCCGTTGGGTTTCGCCGGATTCGTTTTCGTGCTGTGGACGCTTGCGCGCGCCCGCAAGCAGAATCCCGAGCTCACCAAGAAAGAACTGAAGCGACAACGGCGCGACGAATCGGCGGCCGGTCAGACGACGAATGCGCCGATC
>JAYUUV010000466.1:0-3749 GCA_043754695.1 Planctomycetota bacterium | reverse complement strand
ATGCGATCGAGCGCGCGATCACGCCGCGCACGCGCGCGATTTTGCCGGTGCACTTCGCCGGCCGGCCCTGCGACATGGACGCGCTCTGCGATCTGGCCGCGCGCAAGGACCTGGTGATGATCGAGGACTGCGCGCACGCGATCGAGACCGAGTACAAGGGCAAGAAGGCCGGTTTGTTCGGCGATTTCGGCTGCTTCTCGTTCTACGCGACGAAAAACATCACGACCGGCGAAGGCGGCATGGTGCTGACGCGCGACGAAACCAAGGCGGCGCGGCTGAAGATGCTCGCCCTGCACGGCATGTCGAAGGACGCCTGGAAGCGCTTCAGTGACGAAGGCTACAAGCATTATCAAGTGGTCGATCTGGGCTTCAAATACAACATGATGGACCTGCAGGCCGCGATCGGCATCCATCAGTTGCCGCGCATCGAGCGCTGGCTCGAACGCCGCGCGCAGATCTGGGCGGCCTACGATCGCGCGTTCTCAGGCTTGCCGGTCGAGCGCCCCGCGCCGCCGGAAAAGAACACGCGCCACGCGCTGCACCTGTACACGTTGTTGATCGACGAACGCCGCGCAGGTCTGTCGCGCGACGAATTCCTGAGCGGCATGACCGCCCAAGGCATCGGCGTCGGCGTGCATTACATGTCGATCCCCGAACACCCCTATTATCAGAACGAATTCGGCTGGAAGCCCGAGATGTTCCCGCACGCCGCAAGCGTCGGCCGCCGAACCGTCAGCCTGCCGCTCTCCGCGGGACTCAGCGATGAAGATGTCGCCGACGTGATCACTGCGGTCAAGGCCGTGCTCGCCTAGCAGCCGATGTCCGCCTTGGGTTCCGAGCCCTGGCTGCGCGAAGACTTTGCGCTGACGGGCGTGCCGGCGATGGTTTCGCGCTCCGAGCAGAAGTACTTGTACTGGCTGGCCCACGGTGAGTGGCGCGACGAAGGCCACGTGGTCGAGATCGGACCGTGGCTCGGCGGAAGCACGCTGTGCCTCGCGCAGGGCATGGCCGCGGGCCATACCGCCGCACGCCATCGCTTGCATGCCTTCGACAACTTCGTCTGGCGCGACTTCATGGCGCGTTTCGCGCCGCTGCCGATTTCCGCGGGCGATTCTTTCGAGTCGTTTTTTCTGAGCAACGTGGCCGCGCACCGCGAGCGCATCGTGGCGCACACGCTGACACTGCCCGACGAATCGATTCCGGGCGATGCACAGGCAGAGGAAGTGCGCGGTTCCAAGGCGCCCAAACAACCGGAATTCGGCTGGGACGCGCGCGAGCCGATCGAGATCCTGTTCGTCGACGGCGCAAAATCCTGGCGCGGCATGCGTTGGTTGTTGCGGTGCGTCGCGCCGGCGCTGATGCCGGGCAAGACCCTTTTCGTCTGCCAGGATTTCAAGCACTGGGCCTCTTCGTGGGTGCCGCTGATGATCGCGCGCATCGAAGCCGAGCTCGAGTTGGTGCACGTCGTGCGCCGCGGTTCGACGGCCACGTTTCGGCTGCGTGGCACGCTCGACAGCGCGCGCTTCGAGGCCATGCTCGACGACGTCACCCGACTCGACACGGCCTCCGCGCTGAAGGACATCGAGCGCATGGCGCAATGGATCGCCACGAGCGGCGACGATGCCGGCGCGATGAACGTGCGCCTGTCGGGCGTGCAACTTTTGCTGCACCACGGCAGGCCCGCCGAGGCCTTGGCACGCTTCGAGGAACTCCAAGGCCGTTGGCCGCTGCGCGCCGCCAAGGGCCAACTGCACGATGCTCGCCACACGCTCACTGCGCGCGGCCTCGCCCCATCTCCCTACCGCGCCTGGAAGAACGTCTTGAGGCGCCTTTCCGGAGTCGCGACGAAATGATCCCCTTCGCACGAGCCTTCCTCGCCGGCGCGCGCTGGTCAGCAACATGATTCGCTGGCTGCTGCGCGAACTCGAGTTCCTGTCGGTGCTGCTCAGCCGCCGAGTTTTCGGCTTCGAGCGCGGACTGTGCGCGCGACTGGGCTGCGTGACCTCGCGCTTGGTGCCCAGGCTGTTGCGCCGTTACGGCGCGCGCATCGGCGACGACGTGCGCATCGCCTCGCCGCTGGTGGTGCACAACGCCGAGCGCTCGTTCGCGAATTTGCGCATCGGCGACGGCGTCTACATCGGCCGCGATTGCCTGATCGATCTCAAGCAGCCGATTGAGATCGGCGCGCGCGTGACCTTGGCGATGCGCGTCAGCGTAGTCACGCATCTGGACGTCGGCCGCTCCTCCTGGGCGGTGCGCGGTTATCCCCCCTCGAGTGCGCCGGTGACCATCGGCGATGACGCGTACATCGGGGCGGGAGCGATCTTGCTCCCAGGCGTGAAGATCGGTGCTGGAGCGTTGGTCGGCGCCGCCGCGTTGGTGCGCCACGACGTTCCGCCGGGCGTGCGCGTGGCCGGCGTGCCTGCGCGCGAGATCGACTAGCGCCAGACGGGCTTTCGGCGCTTCGTCGTTCAGGCGCCGCGAGCGCCCGCCGCTTTGGGAATGCCGATCGAATCGTAGATCGCTTCGAGGCGCGCTGGCTGGATCGCGAGCGAGTACTCACGCTCGACGTGCGCGCGACCGCCACGGCCCCAGTCGAGCCAACGCTGTGACGAGCGCGCGACTTCCAAGAGCGCGGCGACGGCGCCTTCGAGATCGTTCTCGTCGAAGAGCAGGCCGCTGACTCCGTGGGGCGCCACTTCGGGGATGTCGCAGTGGCGCGAGGCGACGATCGGCATGCCGGTCGCCGACATATCGATCACGGAAACCGGCGCTCCGCCCTCGGCGTCGCCGTTCGCGGCGTGCCGACTCGGCGCGAAGAAGACGTGATAGTCGTAGAGCGACTTGCGGTAGTCCGCATAGGAACGCGGCGGCGGAAAATCGACGCTTGCCTCGACGCCTTGCTCGCGCACCAAGATCTTGAGCGCCGCAAGCCGCGCTTTTTCGTCCTCGGACGACGCGATGATCATCAAGGAAAGTCGCAGCTGCGGCATTTCGCGCAAGGCCTTTGCGAAGACGCGCACGGCGAACTCGTGCCCCTTCTTCTCGACCGCGCGCCCCGAGGCGAGCACGCGCACGAGGCCGTCGGCGCTGGGTTGACGCGCTGCGAAACTGGCGCGTTCGACATCGACGCCCAAATGTTGGATCACGATCTTGGCGCTCGGACAGCCCAGCAATTCGACCTTGGCGCGCATCGCATTTCCTTCGACGAGGAAAAACGATCCGCGCGCGAACAAGTCGAGGTAGCGCTCGCGCCAGTGCGGCGAACGCGAATTTTTCCAGATGTCCGCGCCGTAGAACGAGGTGACGTGCGGCAATCCGCTGGCGCTCGCGAGCGGCAAGTCGGTCCAACCTTGGCTGGCGAAGTGCGAATGCAGGAGGCGCGCGTCATGCCGGCGCAACGCCGCGGTCATGAAAGGAAAGCAACCGTTGCGCCGCCGGCCGAAGCGCTCGCGCAGTTGCCGCCAGAGCGCCAGATCCTCGAGCGCGAAGACGTCTGCCAGCGGATAGTCCTCCCGATTTTCGCGCCGCTTGCAGACCACGATCGCGCGCCAATGCGCCAGGGTCTGGATCTGCGTGTAGACCCAGCTGCCCGTGCTGAACAGGAACGGATTGACCGAGTGCGCGACAACCGGAAACATCGCTGCGCGTCAGACTAGCGGACGGCAGGTGTCAAGCGTGCTTCGAAAGCAGCGGTACGGAGCCAGCCTCGACTCCGCCGCTTTCGCCGGCCCCACGCCTGCGGCGTG
>JAYUUV010000465.1:0-5781 GCA_043754695.1 Planctomycetota bacterium | reverse complement strand
GGCGAACGCAACCCGCTCGCGCTGCGCGTCACGCTGGAGCGTTCCTCGCGCAGCGGCGCGAGCGAACTCGGCCGCATCCAGGTCATCGGGGCCAGCGGCGATCGCGTCGCGATCGCGGAACTTGGGTCTTTCGTGGAGCTCTCCGAAGAGCAGCCGATCTATCACAAGGATCTCGAGCGCGTCGTGTTCGTGCTGGCCGAAGTCGCCGGCCGTCCGCCGGTCGAAGCCGTGCTGGCGATGCAATCCAGCTTGGAGGCGGATCCGTTGCCAAAAGGAATTCGCGCCGCCTGGGGTGGCGAGGGCGAGTGGCAGATCACGCTGGATGTCTTCCGCGATCTTGGACTCGCTTTCGCGGGAGCGCTTTGCGGCATCTACGTCCTGCTCGTGATCCAGACGCGTTCGTTCACGTTGCCGTTGCTCGTGATGCTGGCGATTCCGCTGGGTGCGATCGCGATCCTGCCCGGTTTCTATCTGCTCAATCTGCTGGTGGGCCAGCAGGTCGGCGGCTTCTCGAGCCCGGTCTGGTTCACCGCCACGGGCATGATCGGCATGATCGCGCTGGCCGGCATCGTCGTGCGCAACTCGATCATCCTGATCGACTTCATCCAGGCGCGACTCGCCGAGGGCGCGGATCCGCGCGAGGCGGTGCTAGACAGCGGTGCCAAGCGTTTGCGGCCGATCGTCTTGACCGCGTTTGCCGCGATGCTCGGGGCCTGGCCGATCACGCTCGACCCGATCTTCTCTGGGCTTGCCTGGAGTCTGATCTTCGGCGTGCTCGCTTCGACGGCATTCACCTTGGTGGTGATTCCAGTCGTCTACCTGGTCGCCTTGCGGCGCAGGAAAACGCCTGCCGCGGGCTGAAGATCAGCGCTGCAGCGATTTCGCGCTGGCGACGAGCGCTTCGAATTGCGCGTCGAAAACCGGCTTGGGACCCCAGGCCTCGAAGCTGTAGACGTGATCCTTCGTGCGCGCGAGCACGAGCAGATAGCCGTACTGGACGCCTGCGACTTCGCGCGTGCCCGAGATCATTGCGCGATCTTCGCCAAGCTCGCGCTCAGTGCCCACGGCGAGCGCGCGCGATTCCACCAACGCCTTGCGGGCCAGTTTGCTCCAGAACGCGAGCGCGCCCTTGTCGTAGTTCAGCTGCTTTTGAAGCTTGAGCCGCAGGCCGTCCGCGCTCATCGCTTCGACCAGCGTGTCTTTCGAGAAGTAGCGGATGAAATCCTTGGGCGGATCGAATTTCGGCCCGCCCGAGAAGAAGCTCGGCTTGCGCGGCATGCTCTTGACGTTGCCGGCGACCAGGCCGTCGCCAAGGCGTTCGATCCAGTCGAAGGGCAGGTCGAGGTTGCCGTTGGAACCAGGCGTGCGTGGCGCGAGCACGTTCAAATCGACACGAATCGTGCTCATCGCGATTTGCGATTGCATGTAGCGCAACTTGCCCTCCATGCGTTCGATCTCGCCGCTGACGCGCGAGAGTTCGGCTTCGATCTTGATCGTGTCCTCGACCTTGTCGCTCTTGGCGAGATGTTCGAGCAGGCGATCGCGGGTCTTGCGCGCGTTGTCGAGCCGGATGTTGAGGTCGAGCATTTCCTCGGTCACATCCGCGGCCTTGACCGAGCGATCGACGACTTCGCCGAGCGACGCGATGCGCTCGAGCGTTTTCTCGAACTTGTCCGCGGGCACGCGGATCGTGATCGAACCTGAGTCGCTTTCTTGCAGATAGCCGCCGGCCTGTTCGGCGAAGGACTGGATCGAGCGTGTCGCGTCCGCTTGGGAGACGACGACCACGCGCAGGCCGGCGGAGTAGATCACCTGGCGATTGGGTTGCGCAGGCGCGTCCTGGGTGGGCGAAGCGTAGCGGCCGCCCGGCGCGTTCTCCTGCGGCGGGCCCGAGCCAAAGCTCGGGTCGATCACCTTGATCCGTGCGCTCGAAGCCGAGTCGGCAGCCTGGAGCTTCTTTTCGTAGGACAGATTCTCGAGATCTTGGAATCCGCCGGTCTCGACCTCCGCAGTGGGCGCGGCGCAACCGGCCAGAAAACAGAACAGCCAAACCCATGAAAATCTCATCTTGATGCCTCCGGCAGGATCGTAGCGAGACGCCAGGCGGCGAGCATTCTTCCCGGAGTCGATCCCGGTCGCGGCGGGCAGGCCAGCGAACCTGCTAGAGTCCGGGCCTTGAGGGAGGCAGCGCGCATGTCCGCCACACTCTTCGATTTGATCCAACGCGGCGAGCTCGATGGCTTGCGTCGCGTGCTCGCGGCCAATCCACAGACCGCGGACGTGAAACAGGAGGGCAGCGGCCAGAGTGCGCTGATGTTCGCGCTGTACCACAAGCGCTTCGACGCGGCAGAGATCATTCGCGCCGCGCGCACGCCGCTCGATTGGGCCGAAGCTTGCGCGATCGGAGACATTGCCCGGCTCGAGCTGCTGCTCGAGCGCGATCCAAGAATCGTCATGGCGCGCACTGCGGACGGTTTCGCGGCCTTGCATCTGTGCTGTTTTTTTCGGCGCGCGAAACTGGTGACGCTGTTGCTCGCGCACGGAGCTGAGGTCGATGCGCTGGCGGCGAATCCGACTCAGCTGCGGCCCGTGCATTCGGCCACGGCGGGCCGCGATCTCGAGACGGTGCGCGCGGTGCTCGCCGCGCATCCCGATGTGAACGCGCGCCAGATCCGCGGCTTCGTCGCTTTGCACAGCGCGGCGCTCTCCGGCGACGTGGAAATCGCCGAAGCCCTGTTGCGTGCGGGCGCGGACAAGAGTCGGCGGGCCGACGACGGCAAGGACGCGCTCGATTTTGCCCGCGAGGGCAAGCATCAGGATCTTGTGCGCCTGCTCGAGCGTTCCTGACCCTTGAACGGGCCGGTTCGGCCGATACGCTCGCCCTGCACGTGAGTCCCCATTTCGACTGGCTCGTCGACGGCTCGATCGTCGGGCTCTATCTGCTGGCGACCATGTTCGCCGGCCTATGGGTGCGCCGCTATGTGACCAACGTCGAGAGTTACCTCGTCGCCGGCCGCGAGATGAACGTCTACCTCGGCATCGCTTCGCTCGCAGCCACCGAGTTCGGGATCATCACTTGCATGTACGCCGCGCAGGCCGGCTACAAGTACGGTTTCGCCGGCGCGACTCCGGGAATCGTGCAGGCGCTGGCCATGTTCGCGATCGGCGCCAGCGGTTTTTGCGTCAAACCGCTGCGCGATTCGGGCGTGATGACGATCCCGGAATTGTTCGAGCGCCGTTTCGGTTCGCGCGTGCGCCAGATCGCGGGCATCGTGATCGTGCTTGGCGGCTTGTTGAACATGGGCGTGTTCTTGCGCGTCGGCGGAGAGTTCTTGGTGCTCGCCACCGGACTCGATCCGGACGCGCTCGAATTGACGATGACCGTGCTGCTGCTCCTGGTCGCGGTTTACACCGTGTTCGGTGGCATGCTCTCCGTACTCGTGACCGACTTCCTGCAGTTCATCGTGATGAGCGCGGGTCTGGTCGCGGTCACGGTGCTGATCCTCTACAAGGTCGGCTGGTCGCACATGGTCGACGCCGTGGAACAGCACCACGGCGCCGGCGGCTTCGATCCGCTGGCCAACAAGGACCTCGGCTGGACTTACATTCTCTTCCAGATCTGCGTGCAAATTGCGGCCACGTTGACCTGGCAGACCGTGATTGCACGCGTGCTCGCGGCCAAGGACACGCCCACCGCGCGGCGCGTGTTCACCGGTACCAGTTTCTTCTTCGTCTGTCGTTTCGTGATCCCGGGGCTGTGGGGGATCGCAGCGCTCGCCATGCTGCCGCCCGACGCGCTGGACCTCTTGCCCGAGAGCATGCGCGGCAATCCATCGCTGCACGCGATGCCGGTTTTCCTCGCCGGCATCGTGCCGGTCGGCTTGATGGGCCTCTTGGTGGCGGCGATGCTCGCCGCGGACATGTCGACCGATTCGTCGTACATGCTCACCTGGGCCAGCGTGATCTACAACGACATCCTCGCGCCGTTTCGCAAGCAGCCTTCGAGCGACAAACGCGGGCTGCTGGTCAATCGTTCGATCGTCGGCGCGATCGGAGTGTTTCTCCTGTTCTACGGTCTGTGGTATCCGCTCGAGGGCGATCTGTGGAACTACTGCCAACTCACCGGCACGATCTATCTGTCGAGCATGTCGGTGCTCTTGATCGCCTGCTGCTATTGGAAACGCGCGAACTCCTGGGGCGCGCTGGCGGCGATCGTGTTCGGTGCGCTGATCCCGATTTCTTTCCTGGTGCTGGAAAAGCTGCCGTCGAGTGAGTTCGCGAAAAATCTGGGCGGCAACACCTCGGGCCTGATCGCCTTTGTCGCCGCGGCGCTGGCCATGGTCGTCGGCTCGCTGCTCAAGCCGCGGAGTGCCGCATGAAGCTGCCGAGCCATCCGTTCTGGTGGGCGCTCGTCGCGGCCTGCCTGATCTGGTATTCGACGATCACGCTCAAGATCGCCGTTCGCGGCCTGGCCGATGTGCGCGGCATGCTGGCCCGCCTGCGCGCGCGCGCGGGCGACAAGTGATGCGCGTCGTGGGCGATCGTTAGACTGGCCTGCGTCCCCGCCGCGGAGAGTTCTTCCCCATGCTCAAGACAATCCTGCTGACACTGATTTCGGTCATCGCCATCGTCGTGGTGATCGGACTCTGCCTGTCGACACACTACTCGGCTTCGCGCAGCGTCGTGATTCAGGCCCCCGCGGAGAGAATTTTTGAACTGATCGGTGATCTGAAGCGCTGGCCGGAGTGGGAGCCGTTTTCCAAGGCAGATCCGACGACGAAGACGACCCTCGGCGAGACGACCACGGGTGTCGGAGCCAGTCAGAGTTGGCTGGGCGAAGGAAACAAGGGCCGGCTGAAGTTCACGGCCTGCGATCCGAAAGTCGGCATCGAATACGACGTGGTCTTCACCAACGGCGAGCACGATTCGCCGGCGAAGAGTTGGATGCGCCTGAACGCGCGTTCCGAGGGTTCCGTCGAAGTGCTCTGGGGCATGGAAGGCGAAATGAACATGCCCATGGTGGGGGGCTACATCGCATTGTTCGCCGACAAGTTCATCGGCCCTATGTTCGAAGGCGGCCTTGAAGCGCTGAAGACCAGGGCCGAAGCCAAGGCCGCGCAAGCGAAGTAGACGTAGCCGGGCCGGCCGACGATCACTGAAAATGCCCTGAATGACCGCGGCTCTCCTGGGTAGCGCGCCGGTACCTTGCGGCCCGTGGCATTTGCGTTCAGACTTAGGAGTCGGTCGCTGCCCCGCAAGGCACCTTGTTTTCCCCATCTCGCTTCTCCCCCGGGCTCACAGCCCGCCATTGTCCCATGCTGCATCGCCCCTTGCTGCTCCTGTCGGTCGTCGTCCTGTCGTCCTCAGCGGCGCGCGCCCAGAGTTTCGCCTTCCATGTCGTGCAACCGCAGAGCACGGTCGACATCACTTCGAACGTCGACGTGGCGCTGCCGGGCACCGTGATCGGCAACTACGACGCGCTCACCAACCCGACCGGCACGCGCACGCTTCCGGGCCTGTTCGGCGGCAGCGGCAACCAGCCGGTCACGATGAACATCACGCTGCAGACCGCGCTCGCCTTCCAGGGCCAACCGCTGGGAGCCTTCGACGCGCAGATCGACTTGAACAATCTTGGCATCAGCGTCGCGAACTTTTCGCTCGACGCGCTCGGTGGTCAACCCGGTCAGGCGGATCTGACGCTGGAACTGCTTTACCAGACCTTCCGCACTTTCCAGCCGACGTCGCTGTACATCAGCGGCAAGGGCAACGCAATGCCGCCGA
>JAYUUV010000464.1:0-9687 GCA_043754695.1 Planctomycetota bacterium | reverse complement strand
GGACGATGGCCGAGCGAGGTGTAGAACACGCGGCCTTCGCCGTACTCGCGACACCAGGCGATCGCATAGTTGCCGTCCTTGCGCGCGCCCTTCGCGATGTCGACGCTCGAAGGTTCGAGGCGCAGCAACTGGCGCAGCGGCGTGGCCACAAAATCGCGGAACTGGTAGATCTCGTCGGTGATCAGAAAACCGCGCTCGAGCGCCGCGGTCGCGGGGTGCGCGCCGTCGATCACGTCGACGCGGATCTCCTGGTGCCAGGGATGGCCGTCGAAGGCGCCGCCGATCATTCGCTGATAGGGCGCGTACTTGTAGAGCGTGTCGGTCGCGCAATGCATGCCGACGAACGCGCCGCCGTGCAGCATCCACTCCATGAATGCATCGAGGTTCTTCGGCTCGATCGGCAATTCGCCGGTCGTGTAGAAGGCGACCGCGCTGACTTCGGACAGGGTCTTCGGATTGAGATCGGCGCAATCCTGCGTGGCGCGCACCTCGAAGTCGTCCTTGGTGATCGCGATGAACTCGCGCTCGGCGAGCGAAAGCTCGTTCGGCGCCGGCCGATTGACCACGTCGTGCTTGAAACCCGCCGAGTGCGTCAGGAAGAGCACCTTGGGCTTTTGCTTCTGCACGGCAACAGCTGTTGTCGCCGCGGCCGCGTTGGGTTGCTGGCGAATCATCGCCTGCTTGCCTTCGGGAATCCGCACCAGCGTGTAGTAGGCCTTCGTGTGCACGAGCGTCTCGTGCGCCGACTTGCTCTTCACGCCGGCGGCAGTGAGTTCGTGCACGTAGCCCTTGCGCAGCGGATCGAGCGCGAGCCTGACCTTGCGCGGGCCGTCCATGACTGCGGCGCTGACCGCGAGCGTCTTCGTGTCGGCCTCGGGCGCGCCGTAGTCGGCGTGGTACTCGTAGTTGTAGCTGACAACGTCGTAGCTCTTCGGATCCGTGGCCGTAGCGGCGTCGACATCCTGCGTGAATTCGAGTTCGAATCCGTTCGACAGTGCGCGCATCGCGAGAATTTCAAACGGCAACACGCCGCGATACACGACGCGCTCGAGGCCGTAGGACTTGCGTCCCAGCGAACCCCAGCCGCGATCGGTCTGACCGACGAACATCGATCCATCGGGCGCGAAGGCGACGCGATTCGTGCCGGAATCGAGGCCTTCGAGGAACGGGAAACACGCGCCCTGATAGTGGCCGTCGACCTTTTCGAGCGCGACACGCATCACCGTGCAATTCATCTGGTCGCCGACGAACAACTGGCCGGTGAACGGACCGAACTTGCCCGCCGTCGCGTCGAGTTCGACATCCGCTGCCGACTGCCCCATCTTGCGATACGGGAACCAGACCACCGGATCCGCGCGCAAGGGCCGATCGGTCGGTGCCTTCACGTCGTCGCGCCAGTGCAGGCTCGCCGGATGTCCGTGCCAGGCGTTGGGCTCGAGCAACGCAAGGCGATTCGTCGCCACGTAGTCGCCCTGGTTGTCGACGTAGAACATGTCGCCGTCCACGTTCATGCCGATGCCATTCGGCGAACGCAGACCGTCGCAGACCGGAATCATCTCCCCGCTCGGCGTGACCTTCAGCGCGAAACCGCGCCAGGGCACGATCGATTTCCCTAGTCCGCCGCAGAAGCCGACGTTCAACGTGACCCAGGCGTTGCCGTCGCGATCAAACTTGGGGCCGAAAGCGAACTCGTGATAATTGCCGCTGACGCCCCAGGCGTCGCAAACGGTTTCGTAGCGCTCGGCAACGCCGTCGTGGTCGGCATCGACCAGGCGCGTCAGCTCGCCGCGCTGCACCACGTAGACGGCTTCGCCGCGCGCTTCCTTGCGCACCGCGGCGCCGAGTGCTTCGTGCAGCCCTGCGGCGAACAGATTGAATTTCGCCCCCACCGGAGGCACTGCGTAGGCGCCCTGCACCGCGAACACATCGCCACGGCGCGTGCTGACGACCGGCCGGCCGTCGGCGAAGAAGGCGAGTCCTCCGACCTCGAGCACCAACTCCTTGGGCGCGGCGAGCGGCAGCACTTGATAGTGCAACCGCTCGCGCGAAGGCGGGAAATCGCGGTCGAGCGCGAACGAAAGCAGCGCGTCCACATCGCTCGGCAAGCGCTCGGCGGCGTTGAGCTGGAATTGCCAGCCGCCTTCGCGATTGGTGACCTTGACCAAGAGGTGATTCACACCGGCCTTGAGATCGAGCGTCAGATGTTCCGATTCCGGATCGAGCGAGCGCAGCGCTTCGTTGTCGACCACGAGCACGCCGTTGAGCCAAACGCGAAGGCCGTCGTCGCTGCCCATGCTGACGGGCAATTTCACGCTCTCGCTGGCCGTGATCGGCGCATAGAGGTAACCGCTGGTGTAGTCGCCGAATTCCGCGCCCGGCCGCGTATGCAGATCGATGGGCTGTCCTTCGATGCGGCCGAGTTTGGTCCAGCCGACATCGACCGCGGACTTGCCGCTGAAGTGCGCCGTGAGGTCCGGACCAACTGCGCCCGCCGCCATCTTGACCAGCTCCGCTTCGGGCGGCTGCGGCGTCGCGAAATCGCCCTTGTGCATACCCGCGTACGGAAACGGCGCGGCCAGCCAGCAAGTGCCGAAGTGCGCCTTCTCCTTCAAGAGCGCCGCGCGCATCGCATCGAAGGTCGCTTCGCGCGTGGCAAGTTTTTGGTACGGAACGCCGCCGATCAGCTCGTCCTGAAAAATCGCGCCGGCGAACGTGAGCAGCAAGGCAAGGCACATCATGGAATGATCTCCAACGTGAAGGTGCAGCCCGCTCCCGGCTCCATCAATCGGATCTCGAAGCGTCGTATGCCGTGGTCGCGATTCGAAAAGAGCACGTCGCCGGCTTCGGTGACATAGACGCGATTGTCGCCGGGACCTGTATTGATCGCGAAAGCCGGCGGCGCCTTGGGCATTTTGAAATTGCGCAGGATGCGCGGCTTGGGCAATGGCGTGGTGATCACGCGTTCGCTCACGTCCCATTCCTTCCAGCGATACTCGAAGGTCGGCACGCCCTCGGCGTCGATCGAGTAGCCGCGGAACTTCAGGCCGGCCTGTGCGCCGACTTCGGCGGGCCACTGCACGATCGGCCCGTCGCTGGTGGGGATCGTGAACACAGCACCGGGCGGAGCCTTCCAGATTCCTGGTCCTTCGCCGCCGACATTTTCTCCGCCGCGGCCCGTCCACGCAGCCGAGGCGTCGAGGAAATCGCCGCGCCAGCATTCGGCAAGTCGCACGCTCTGTGCGTCGAAGGCGTAGTGCAGCCCCGACGGCATGCCGACTGCGATCGCGCGCGCTCCGACGCTCTCCATGAAAGTTCTAAGCACGATCGGTCGCGCGCCGACGACCAGTTGCAGTCCTTTGCCGTGCTCGATGCCCTCGGGCGCCGGCATGAACTCGCCGAGATTCTGGTAGATCCACAGCGCGTCGAGTTGCTTTTTCAAATCGCCTTCGAGGATCGTGCGGCAGGCGCTCTTGCCGCCGCTTTCGAACGAAGGCATTTTCGTGCCCGGTTTGAAGCGATTCGGATCCTGCATGTACGCCGACCACCATTCGTAGCGCAAGCGCTCCGCGAACATGTCGATGCGCGGACCGGGCGTGCCCAGCGGCGCGAAGTCGCGAAACACATGACAGTTCGCGCAGGCCAGCGCGCTTGGGCCCATCAACGCGCGGCCGGCCTGCAGCGACTCTGGCTCAGGCGTCGGCTCGGGCGCGTCGCTGTTCGGTTCAATGCCTTCGCAGCGAGCCAAGCCATCGGCCAGTCCCGCCGTCGCCGCAGCCGCGAAGACCGGCATGCGCGTAGCGAGATAGGGTCGCGCGCGCGCGCCTTCGCCGATCACCTTTTGCATCCACGACGTCGTCAACTTGAAACCGACGCCGCTCAGGTCCGGCGGAATGCGGCCTTCGTTTCCGAGGTCCGCTTTTTCGTCGAGCGAGCTGAAGTAGGCGCGCACACCTTCAGATGCGCCGCCGCGGCCATCGCGCGCGTGGCAGGCGCCGCAGTTCAGGAATTCCATTTGCGTGCGCGTGCGTTCGAGCCGCGCTTGTCCACTGCGAACGTGCACGACTTCGTCGATGCCCGCGCGCAATGCTTCGAGTTCGTGCGCGCTCAACGAATAGCGCGGAGTCGCTCGATCCTTCGGATCCAGGCAGCCGCGCTTCAGATCCAGTTGGGCCAGCGGCCTGCCGAGCGTAGCCGTGCGCTTCACGCCTTCGATGAAGTGGCACGCGGCGCAGGTGGACAAGCTCCAGACTTCACCGAGCGGTGCCTGCGGCGGCGAAGACGAAGCAGGGCCCCATTTCGACGACAAGTAGTTGGCCAGCGCGTCGCTTTCGTCCTGGCTTAGTTTGAACGACGGCATGCGGCCGCTGGGATGGGTCTTTGCCGGATCGCGCAGGAATTCGCTGAGGGCAGTGGGCCGCCACTTGCCCGCGAGATCGCCGAAGTTGCTTGCGGGCATCGCCGCGTCGTCGTCTGCATGTGCCTCGCCGAACACGGTGCTCGCTTTGTCGAAGGCGCCGTGACATGCGACACAGCCGATCGTGTGGTAGAGATTGCGGCCGCGTTCGAGGACGAACGCTTCGTTGGCGATCTTTGCGTCCTCGGTTTTCGGCTTCTCCTGGGTCAACCAGCTCGCGACTGCGGCGCTGTCGCCTTCGTCCAGGGGATAGAGCGAAGGCATGTCCGTGCTCGGTTTCACCTTCGCGGGATCGCGAATCCAGCGCTCGACCCAGGCGCGGTCGACGCGCAACCCCAAGTGATCGAGGCGTGGCGCTTCGAAGTTCGAAACCAGGCTCGCGCCGCGCCCGGCAGCGTGACATTGGACACAACCCTTGCGCTGGAGCAGGGCGCGGCCTTCGAGGGCCAGGTCCGAAGTGCCGACCACGGCGCGCATGTCGTCCGGCACGCGCGTGAAGTAGGTTGAAATCGGCTCGGGCCCGAATCCTCCGCCGTCGGTGTCGGGCTCGCGCTGCCACAACAGACGCAAGCGTGCGGCGCCGGATCCAACGCGTTTGAACTGGACCTCGATTCCGATTTCCCCGCGAGACAACTCCGCCGGCTCGGCCGACATGGTCTTGCCGCCGGAATCGAGGGCCAGCTCGAGCCCGAGGCCTTCCTTGCTGGTCTCGTCCACGTCATGGGCGATGAGTCTCGCGCTGCCGCCTTCGGCCTCGAGTCCGAATCGGAATCGCCCAGTCTTGGCGATGCGTACTTGCGCGCGAAACTTCGCGGTTTCCCCACCGGCTGCGATCGCCGGATCGATCGCTTCGTCTGCGGCGACGGAAAAACCGGCGACAGCCGACCAGCGCCCATGCTCATCCGCGCTGGGCTCCGTCGTGACCATCGACCAGCCGTGAAGCGGCCGGTCACTCGTCTGCGGACCAGCTCCGAGCGTCGACGGGAAGACCACAAACAGAGCGCTTGTGCGCAGAATGCCGTTCGTCAAGTGAAGGACTCTCATCTGGAATGCGCCGCAGCAGCTGCGCGGGCCGCTCAGTCTACAGGTGCGTGTTCACGTACTCGGCCATCATGGCATACAGGTGGCGCTTCTGATCGGGCTCGATCACCGAGTGGCGATTTCCGGGATAGAGCATGAAGTCGAACTGCTTGCCCGCCTTCTGCAGCGCGGCGATGAGTTGCAGCGAATTCTGCGCGTGCACGTTTTCGTCGATCTCGCCGCAGATCACGAGCAAGCGGCCGCTCAGGTCCTTGGCCGCCGCGATCACCGAGCCCGCGGCGTAACCCACCTCGTTCTCCTTGGGCAGGCCCATATAGCGCTCGGTGTAGATCGAATCATAGAGCCGCCAATCGGTGACCGGTGCGCCCGCAATGCCCAGCTTGAAGCGCTTGGAGTGCGTCAGCGCATAGGCAGTCATGTAGCCGCCGTAGCTCCAACCCCACAGGCCGATGCGTGACGTGTCGACGAAGCCCTTCGCGCACAGGTAGTCGAGTCCGTCCTCAAGATCGGCAAGTTCACCGGGCCCGAACTTCTTGTAGCTCGACGCCGCGGAAGCAAGCCCCTTGCCCGAAGCCGAGCGATTGTCGCAGACCCAGACCAGATAACCCTGCTGCACGAGCATCTGATGGTAGAGCCCGTTGAAATTGAGAAAGGTGTCGAGCACCTGCGGCGCGTGCGGCCCCGAATAGGTGAAACACAACAGCGGATACTTCTTGGAAGGATCGAAATCCGCCGGCTTGTAGAGCATCGCCTCCATCGGAAATCCGTCGCGCGTCTTCGGCTGATGGAATTCCGGCGCGACGAGACCGAGCGGCGCGAACAACGCATCGTCGACGCCGCCGAGCCGGCGCACGAGCTTGCCGTCGATATCGAATAGCGCCTGCACCGGCACGCTCGCATGCGACGCGAACGTGTCGACGAAGAAAGCCCCGTCGTTCGACATCGCGATCGTGTGCGTGCCCGCCTTGCGCGTGATCGCCACGGGCTCGCCGCCGTCGAGCGAAACCTGGAAGAGCTGCGAGCCTTTGACATCGACTCGATCGGCACTGTAGAAAACGCTGCGCGTCTTCGAATCAACGCGCAGCACGGCATCGACTTCAAAGGTGCCGCTGGTGAGCCGATGCACGAGCTTGCCGTCGCGCTGGTAGAGATAGAGATGCTTGTAGCCGTCGCGCTCGGATGAAATCACGAACTGCTCGCCACCTGCGAGCCAAAAAGGGCCTTCGCTCGGCATCGTCCACGCCGGACTTTGGTCGCGGTACAGACGGCGCAACTTGCCGCTGGCCGGATCGCCGGCGACGAGTTCCAGCCAGGTCTGCACGCGATCCTGGAGTTGCGCGATCACCTCGCGCGAATCCGGCGACCAGCCGACACGCACGATCAAGAGATCGGCGGGATACTCGGAAAGGTCGAAGAATCGCGACGCGCCGCTTGCCAGGTCGACGACGCCAAGTCGCGCCTTCGGATTGGGATCGCCGGCCTTGGGATAGCGCCAGACTTCGAGCTTGGGATGCGTCTCGCGCGTATCCGCGATCGTGTACTCCGGCACTTCGCGCTCGTCGAGCGCGAGAAACGCGATGCGCTGCGAATCGGGCGACCACCAGTTGGCCTGGAAATTTCCGCGGCCATAGACCTCCTCCTGGTAGACCCAGTCGAGTCGGCCGAACAGCTGCGTCTTGTTCCCGTCCGTCGTCAACTGTCGCGCGTCACCGCCAGCGGTGCTCACGGCGTAGAGATTGGAATCGCGCACGAACGAAACCCACTTTCCGTCGGGCGAAAACACTTCGCCAACTTCATCGGCGGCGTCGCTGGTCAGGCGCACGGCCTTGCCGCTGTCGAAGTGGTAAACAAAAAGATCGTGCTCCTCGTTGAACAGCGCCTGGGTGTCGTCCTTCGAGCGATCGAAGGTCTTGCGCTGAGCCAGCGCCTTGGCCAACTCAGGCTTGATTCCGGGCAGCAGAGCCAACGCCGTCTCCATATGCGCGACGTCGCAGAACGGCCGAGCCTTCGCGCTCGCCGCATCGACGACAACCAGCCGACTCGACTCCGCCTGCCCCTCGGTCGCAAGGTACTCGTGCCCGTCGCCCGTCCAGCCCCCGAAGCTCGCGGCGGACACCTTCAACTTCGTGGACAGTTCGAAGACCTTGTCGAGTGTCAGCCGCGGCGCGCGCGCCTCGACGGTCGGCTGCTGCGCTGCGCGAGTCTCCGGCACGGGCAAATCGGCGGATCGACAGCCGGCAATGGATGCGGCGAACGAGCAGACCCAGAGAATTCGCTTCATGGCTGCAAGGTACCCAGTGTTCGAAAGGGCCTCTAGCTCCCTGCCAAGGCACACCAGCCACCCGCGCCGTCAAGATCCTCGAAGCGCAGGCTCGCTAAGGGGCAGGCCGCGTGCTAACATCGCCCGTTCTGGTGTAGGAAACCTAGATGGAGTCATTCGAGAAGCGAAAACGCGAGCGCAAGAAGCAGGAACTTCGCAAAGAGAAGGCTGCGCGCAAGCTCCAGGGGGTCGAACCCTCTGGCCCGTCCCAAGAGGACTACTTCGCCGATCCTGGCGCCGCCGCGGATGAATCCGCCGCCCCCGCTTCTGGCGAGGGTGAAGACGACCCCGCCAATCCCGCCGGTTCTCCCATCTCCCCTACTCCCTGACGACGCCTACTCTCCTCCCTCCATCGAGGTCGGAGAATGCGTCATTTAGCTCGACCCCACCATTCCGGTGGGCTGAGCACGGCCTGACGCTGCCAAGCAGCCCGGCCTTACTTGCGCGCCCAATGCGCGCACGATGCACAGCCGCTGCATCTTTCGCGGCACCTCCGATATGAATTCTTTCGCAACTCTGGGCCTGATCGCGCCGCTCCAAGCAGCCGTGCGCGACGCTGGTTACTCCACGCCCACCCCGATCCAAGCCCAAGCCATCCCCCACCTGCTCGCCGGAAAGGACCTGCTGGGCTGCGCCCGCACCGGCACAGGAAAAACGGCAGCGTTCGCGCTGCCGATTCTGCAACGCCTGGCGGCCAGCCCGCCGCGCGGTTCGGGTCGGCCCGTGCGCGCGCTGATCCTCGTCCCGACCCGCGAACTCGCCGCGCAGGTCTGCGACAGCTTCAAGAGCTACGGCACCGGCCTTTCATTGGTCAGCACGGTCATCTACGGCGGCGTCGGCCAAGGCCCGCAAGTGAACGCACTACGCCGCGGCGTCGACATCCTGGTTGCCACTCCTGGGCGCCTCGTCGACTTGATGGGCCAGGGACACTTGAAGCTCGGCCACGTCGAAGTGCTCGTGCTCGACGAAGCCGACCACATGCTCGACCTCGGTTTCATCCCCGATGTGCGCAAGGTGCTGGCGGTCGTGCCGAGAAAGCGTCAGACGCTTTTCTTCTCGGCGACCATGCCGCCGCCGATCGCCAAACTCGCCGCCACGATCCTTTCCAATCCCGTCGAAGTCGTCGTTTCGCCGATCGCCTCGACGGTGGAGTTGACCGAGCAAAGCGTGCGCCTGTGCGATCGCTCCGCCAAGGCGCGCATCCTGGCCGAAATCCTCGGCGATTCGTCCGTGGAATCGGCACTGGTCTTCACGCGCACGAAACGTGGCGCAGATCGCGTGGCCAAGCGCCTGGGTCAGGATGGCATTCCGGCCGAAGCGATCCACGGCAACAAGTCGCAGAACAATCGCGAGCGCACGCTGGAGGCGTTCCGCGCCGGCCGCATCCGCGTGCTGGTCGCCACCGACATCGCCGCGCGCGGCATCGACGTCGACGGCATCACGCACGTCGTCAACTACGAGTTGCCCAACGTGCCGGAGAGCTACGTTCACCGCATCGGGCGCACGGGCCGCGCGGGTGCGACGGGCATTGCGATCTCGCTGTGCGACAACGAAGAGCGCCCGCTGCTGCGCGACATCGAGAAACTCCTGAAGCGCGAATTGCCGAAGAGTGGCGCGGTCAACGCGAACGATCGCGGTGAGGAACGTGAAGAACGCGGCCGGCGCGGCTCTGGCGGTCGGCCGGCTCAGCGCGGATCGCAGCGCTCGAGCGCTCAGCGTCCTGGCGCGCACCGTCCCGCAGCGCAGGCTCATGTCGCGGCGCGACCGCTCAGCCATCACGCCCCGAAATCAGCTCCGCAACCGACTACGCAATTTGGCGAAGGCCTGGACACGCACGAACCGCAACGCTCCCATGCGCCGGCGGCCGCGCGTCGCCCGCACGCCACTGAGGGCGCGCCCAAGGCCGTCGAAC
>JAYUUV010000463.1:0-7846 GCA_043754695.1 Planctomycetota bacterium | reverse complement strand
GACGCCGTCGAGGTAGCGCACGGCGTCGATCTGGCGCGCGCGCAGTTGCTCGAGCTTCTCGTGATCGAAGAACTGCGTGTTGTCCTTGATCAACTGTCCGTCGGGACCGACGGATTCGTCCATCTTCTTGAAGACGCCGTTGACGCCCGAGATGCGCGGCCACATCGAGCTGTCCTCGTTCGGCTTCGCGTACGGATAGTGCGTCTCGCCGATGTTGAGCATGTAGAAACTCGGCCGCGCCGTGTCGAATTTCAGCGTCGGCAGCATCGAGCGCATGTCGTTGTGGTGATCCATCAACTGGAACGAATCGAAGTCGCGATTGATCCCGGTCTTCGGATTGAGCACGGGCAAGGAAACGCGCGCGTGCGTCGAATAACCCAGCGTGTTGCGCAGGAGGCCGGGAAACCACAAGGTCGGGACCATCTTGCCGAACTCGATGCCCTTGGTTCCAAGCCGCGAGTTGTAGTTGAAGAAGTCTTCTTTGTAGTACTCCGACGCGTACACGTTCGCCGGCGAAGTGTGCGGCAACAGACCGGTCAAGAGGTTGTAGTGCGAGGGCGCAGTCCACGACGCGTAGGAAAAACGTCGCTCGACGGGCCCGAGTTTCATCATCGTCTTCGGCGCGGCCGTCATGAACGAGTCGTAGCGGCACGAATCGAGGATCGCGATGATGAAGTTGTTCTCGGCCTTGGGCTCGGGATGCGGCGGCAAACCCGCGCCCATCGGACGCAGGAAAGGACGCGGCGGACCGGCAGGCTTCGGCGCCGGCTTCTTACCAAAGAAGTCGAACAGGCCCATGGTCAGCTCTTGGCCTGCGCCTGGTAATACGCCGCGAGCACCTTGGCCGTCGACGGACGCATGACGCGCGCGTCGGGCATCTCACCCTTGCCAAGCGTTTCGCGCATCACCGTGCCCGAGATGTTGACCTGCGTCTTGCCCTTGTTGTCCTCGACCAAGCCCACGCGGCCGATCTCGGCGAAATACGCGGCGAAACCGACGTTCACGGTCTTGATCGCGAGCTGACCGCTGAGCTTGCTGAAGATTTCCTGCGCGTCGAAATCGCCCCAGATCGCGCTCTTGTCGTCGAAGGGCGCGTCGGCGTGCTTGCGGCCGATGATGAAGTGCGTGAAGCCGAGGTTCTGGCGATAGATCGCGTGCATCACCGCTTCGCGCGGGCCGCCGTAGTACATGCGCATGTCAAGACCGATCAGCTCGAGCTGCTCGTTCAGATTCTGGCCGCACTCCTTCCAGAGCGCTTCGTCCATGTCGCCTTCGCCGAGGAAACGGCCTTCGACGAGCGCTTCGTACGTTTGCATACGCGTATCGGCGGGCACGTCGTCGCCCTTCAGTTGGCCGACCAGCGGATTGAGGATCACGCCCGTGCGCTTCTTCGTTTCGCGCAAGATTTTTTCCGCGCCGTAAACCAGCGCGTATTCGTGCGCGCGGTGCAGCGGATTGCGCGTCTGGAAAGCCACGGACTGCTCGTAGCCCTTGCGCTCGATCAGCGCGCGCGTCTGCAGCGGCGCCATGATGCGCTTGGCGAAGGGCCGCGGATCGATGTAGGAAGCGAGCGTGATTTCGCCGCTCACGCACTTGGTGCGCGTGTCCGAAAGCCAAAGACGCGCGCCCGGATGGTCAGTGCGCGGTGTGCCGTAGACGGCGGCAACGAAAGCGGTCTTGTCCCAGTCGTAAACGTCCTTGACGCGCAACTTGCCGAACAGCTCGCCGCCACAGGTCAAGCCGATTTCCTTGCCGGCGATGCAAGCCGCCGCTTCCGCATCGGTGACCGGCAGCACGATCGGAATCGTCCAGGCCCACAGTTTGCCGCCGCGCTCGATCGCCATGCGTGAGAGCACGCTTTGATAGTCGGCGTGATCCATCGGTCCCGTCAGCGGCGAAAGCGTGCCGTCGGCGATGCGATGCAGGGTCGTGCGATCGTTGTCGCTGACCTCGACGGCCGGGAACTTGCGCCAGGACGGAAAGTTGACCCGGTCCTTGGGCTCGATGCGGTTGACCGGCTTCTGGAGGCCGCCGTGGACGGGAGAGATTGTGAATGCTGTGGACGTGGTCATCGTGTGGGTGTGGCTAGAGGTAGCCCAGGTTCTTGAGCTTGCGTTTGACCTCTTCGAGCTCCTCGGCGGTGTACTCGGGCGCGGCGGCCTGGGTAGGGCGTTGCTTTTCGGCTTCGCCCATCAGATCGCGCAACACGAAGACAATGAAATCCGTCGGAGAGTTGAAGCCCGAGCCGTCGACGACCGCCTGAATCTTCAGGAACAGCGGCCGCGGAATCTTGACGGTGACTTTGGCTTCGCGCACGGGCTCGGGAGAGGTGGGGAGAGTGGGGTCGCGGCTGGGTGCTGGCAAAGGGCCAAGGCACGCCAGGCGAGGCGGAAGGGCTCCTTATACACTCTCAATGGAGTGTTCGGGGAGCCTGCAGTGGCGTGGAAGCTCGATCGGAACCCGCGATGGCAAGGCTTGAATGGATACTGCCCCGCATGAATGTGCTGAGGTCAGCCTGGGGGCGCTCCCCGTCTCAGCCGGTCGCGACGCCCATGGCAGGTCGGACGTCGGCCGCGACGCAACTCGATTCGGGGGAGGCATTTAGGCCAGCTCGTCACAATCATGCGGGGCAGTACCGGGCAACGCCTGCGAACGAATGCGGCCAAGTCCACGATGTTCGGCCCATGTGCGCATGCGGACAGGGAGGCGAAGATCCGAAGGCCCGCCATCGCTTAGGCACTGGCCCCGTCGCATGCGCCTCGGTACGAAAAATTGGGGGCGGGCTACGATCTGAAGGTTGAGCCCGGCCGCCGCGGACACCGCGGACTCTGTCCTCTTCCCCTGACAAACCCAGTGGTCGCCAACCTCGCGCAGGGCCCCCGCCATCGCGCGGAACGGAGAACTTCGATGAGACCCAGCTCCCTGAATCTCGCGCTGGCCATGCTTCCGCCTTTGCTCAGCATCGGATGCGCCGCAGTGGGTGGTCAAGCCGCCCGAGCTGCCCCGGTCGGGCGACGCGGCCAGGTGTTCGACGCCCAGATCACCGTTTCAGGCGGCACGTACGAACACGACACCGACGGTTCGCTCAAGGACGACACGGGGGCAAGCTTCGTCGGATTGATCGTCGAGGGCAGCACCCGCTCAGGGTTTGGAGGAGGATTGTCCCTCGAAGTCATGGCGTCGAAGGACGACCTCTTCCAGAACCAGGCTACGTCGTCCGCCCAGGTCACGACGGTCGAGTTCGCGCCGTTCTTCCTGTATCGCATGAGAGCCGGCGAGCGGTTTCGCATGCCGATCCGTGTGGGCCCCTGGATTCACGCGCTGACGCTCGAGGATCAAGGCAGCTCGGACTCCCTGGAATGGGCGTCGTTCGGACTGCGCGCCGCCGCTGAACCGGAGTTTGTCGTGGTGCAAGGCAATGATCTCGAGTTGAGCGTCTTCGCGGGACTGTCGTTGGCGGGAGGCGCAACGCGAATCCAATTGGACTCCACGGCCGGCGACGAAACTTTCGATTCCTCGGCAGGGGCCTTCGGTTTCGAACTTGGGCCGCGCTTGCGTTGGTCGCATTTCGTCGCGGGAGTTTCCTACCTGCACCGCGGGCTCTCGGTCGATGAGAGCGATCCCGAAAACAACGTGGTCGTGCGCGGAATCGACACCACCTACGACGGACTCGCCTTCACGTTCGGCGGCGGGTTCTAGGTCTCCTGCAAGCTCTCTAGCGCGCAACTCTCGAGCCGAGCGAATCGCGCGCGCTGCCCTGCAGCGAGAGCAGCGCGCGCGATCAGAGCCGTGGCCGCCGCGCGGCACGGCGTCCCGTCATTGGACCGTGATGAAGTCGCGCGTGGCGAACAGCTTCGAGCCCGCGGTCAGGTTGCCGGTGACCATGACTTCGATCGTCTGACCCGAGAACCTCCCGAGGTCGAATTGCGCCGCGATGTTCAAGCGGTCGAAGCGCAATCTCAAGTCCTGCCTGCCGTCCTTCGTGGTGCTGTTGCACTCGCCGTAGTTCGTGGCGGTGATGCTGCCGACGTCGCGCAACAGGATCGAACTCGGCACGATGCAGATGCCCGGTGCCTCGCGCACCCAAAGCCGCAGGCTGCCGGGGATCACTTTCTCGGCGCGGAACGAGGCGGCGCCGAGCAAGTGGACTTCGACCGTGCCGGTCATGGACAGCGAGAACAGGTTCGGGCACTGCTGCGGGTCGAAGTCCAGGTTCGCGGTCGAGCCCGGCCCGCCCGTCGTTGCGAGCAGTCTGATGGTCTGCACCGCGGAGCTTTCCATCTGCTTGCAATCGCGCACGAGCCAAGTGCGCTGCAGAACCAACTCGGGTTGGCCGGGACCGGTGGCCGGGATCGCGACATCGGCAAAGGTCAAGCTCGGCGTCGGATCGCAGTTGTCGGTCGCATAGGCCGAGCCGGTCGTCGCGACGTCCGTCGAATCGCCCCAGATTCCGAAGTAGTCGCTCGGAATGGAGAGCGACGGCGGCGTCACGTCGTCGACGAAAACCTGGAAGCCCTTGATCGTCGTCACGCCGCCTGAGCTGACGCGCAACGCGATCCAGCACTCGCGGCTGCAGACATTGGCCATGTCGACGTGGTAGACGGGAGTCGCTGACGTCGGATCGTCGAAGTAGCCGTACGTGCACTCGTTATGCCAGAAGAACGTGACCGGCGTGCCGTCGGGATCGTAAGAGCCGCTGCCGTCGAGTTGGACGCTCGTGACAGGGCCAGTGGGGAAGAACGTGTTGTTGCAGTCGACGCGATAGTCGACGCCCGAGTTGCCGCCTGTCGAGACGACGGGCGGCAGATCGGCCGCGACGAATGCTTGCGGGCCGCTCGTGGCGAGCGCCTCAGCGTCGGGGCGTGCGTCGGCGACGAAACTGATGAAGAGGGCGCTGAGAATCAAGGAGCCGTAGACTTGCATGACTGGTCCTGCAGCAGGGTGAGCTGTGCTGCGCAGCTGAATCAGGAAAAGTTGGAACACTCGCGCGGGTCGCAGGAACGTGCAATTCTTGGGATTGAGGCAGGTGGCTTCGCGAGTTGTCTGAGCAGGGTGCGAAATCAGGCTACCTCCTGAAATCTGTTCCTTGCCGTCGCGGATGGGCTGCGGTTCGAAGCACCCAAGCAGCGCGCGGCGCAGTGAGTGTTGTTCTAAGCCCGCACGAACCCCGCAGCCATGCGAACGCCGGGGGCAGTGCGAGGCAACTTGTCCGCAGTTTTCGCTACGACGTGGCCTGAAGTGCGAAGTCCGAACCCAATCGGCGGCTCATCGACTCGTAGCAAAGGTACGGCGAAGGATGCCTCGCGAGCATCCGTCCGGCGTCATTCCGCGCGCAGCGCTTCGATCGGATCGAGACGCGCCGCGCGGCGCGCGGGAGCGACGCCGGAAACCAGTCCGACGAGCGTGCTCACGACCAGCGCGGCCACGATGAACTTTGGCGGCGTCTCGAGCGGCATCGCCGGTACCAAGGCGTGCGCAATGCGCGCGAGCGCGAGTCCGGCGACGAGGCCGGCTGCTCCACCTGTGAGCGAAAGCGCCACGGCTTCGAGCAGGAAAAGCTGCTGAATCCGCCGCGCGTCGGCGCCCAGCGCGCGCAACAGGCCGATCTCACCGGTGCGCTCGTTCACCGCGATCCACAAAATCGTCAAGATCCCGATCGCCCCGACGAACAAGGAAATGCCGGCGATCGCGCCGACCGCAAAGGTGACCGCGCCCATGACTTTGCCGAACACGTCGAGCATCGCGGCCTGGGTCGTGATCGTGAAATCCTCAATGTCGTCATGGCGCGCGCTGAGCGCGGCCTTCACGCGCGCACTGACCGCGTCGACTCCCGCGGCCTTTGAAAACGTAAGCCCGATCTCCTGCAGTTCGTCGCGGTTGAACAGACGCATGTGCGAAGCGAGCGGGATGTAGGCCGCATCGTCGAGATCGAAGCCCAACATCTTGCCCTTGGGCTGCATGACTCCGATGACGCGGAAACGCTCGCCGCCGATGCGCACGAAGGCGCCCAGCGCGTTGCCGTCGCCGAAGATCTCCTGCTTGAGCATGGGCCCGAGCACTGCGATCGGCGCGCCGCGGCGCGGATCGCCGGGCGGGATGAAACTGCCTTGCCCGACTTTGAAGGTCAGCACGTCGAGCATCCCGGCGGTGACGCCGTAGACGATCACACTGCGGCCCCGGCCATCCGCTTCGACGCGCGCAGACCCGTACGTGTGCGGGTGCGTGTGCTCGACACCGGGCAGGCGTGCAAGCACTTCCGCATCCTCGATGCTGAGCTTGCGCGTCGTTCCGCCAAGTACGCCGGGCATGCCGGTGGTCTTGGTCTTCCCAGGGGTGATCGTGAGAATGTTCGTCCCGAATTTCGTGAACTGATCCAGCACGTAGACGCGTGTGCCCTCGCCGATCGAAGTGAGCAGCACGACCGCGGCAACTCCGATCGCGATGCCGAGCATCGAGAGGCCTGAGCGCAAGCGATGCGCGAAGAGGGCCGTCGCGCTCCAGCGAATCTGATCGAACAGCTGCACGGCTTCAGCGTTTGGCCAGCGCCTCGATCGGCTCCAGTTTCGTCGCGCGCCGCGCCGGCAGGAATCCGAAGATCGCGCCCGTCCCCACCGACACGGCGATCGCCGCGAAGATTGCCCAGCGCGGTGGCGTCGCGGGGAATTCGGGCAGTGCCTGAACGAGGATCGAGACGCCAAGCCAACCCACGAAAAGGCCGATCGCTCCGCCGAGCGAGGAGAGCAGCACGGCTTCGGCCAGGAACACGCCCAGGATCTGACGCGTGCGCGCGCCGAGCGCCCGCAACAGACCGATCTCGGCGCGCCGCTCGCTGACGGAGACCAGCATCACATTCATGATCCCGATGCCGGCGACGGAAAGTGAAATCGCAGCGATTCCGCCCAGTGCGATCGTCAACACGTCCAGGATCGACGAGAGCGCCCCGATCACGGCGTCCTGCGTCCAGACCGTCACGTCCTCTTCGTTGTCGTGGCGCTCCTTCAGCACGGCCAGGATGCGCTCGCGCGCCGGCTCGATCTGCTGATGCGCATCCAGCTTGACCAAGATCCGGAACAACGACGTGCGGTTGAACATGCGCATGCAGGTCGCCACCGGAACGATCACGACTTCGTTCATGTCGACGCCCATGTGCATGCCGCGCTCCGCCAGCACGCCGATCACGCGCATGCGCCAATCGCCGACGCGCACGATCGCGCCGACCGGGTTCGCCGCCGGGAACAACTCGGAAGCGATCTTCGAACCCAGCACAGCCACGTTCGAGCCGCGCTCCATCGGCCCTTCAGGCAGGAAGCTGCCGTTGGCAACTTCCAGATCGCGCACCTCGAGCAGATCGCTGGTCGAACCCAGCACGAGCACTTGACGATCGAGGTCGGCGTTCGAGACCGTCTCGTTGCCGATCGCGAACGGAGCGATTCGCCTGGCCCCGCTCACGCTGCGCTGGAGCGCTTGCGTGTCGAGCAGTGTCAGGTCCTTCGGCGAACCGCCCGCGAGCGGCGCAAATCCGGTCGTCTCGGTCTTGCCCGGCAGCACGATGATCAGATTCGTGCCAAGTTCCGCGAACTGGTTGACGACGTACAGTCGCGCGCCCTCGCCGAGTGCCGTGAGCACGACGACCGCCGCCACGCCGATCGCGACACCCGACAACGCGAGCAGCGCGCGGCGGCGTTGGCCGTTCAGCGCGCGCGCGGCGAAGCGAACCGACTCGAGCCAGATCATGCCGGGCTTTCCTTCGGCGTGAGCAGCGTCGAAAGATCGGTCATGGCCGAGCCGGGCATGCGCTGCGAGATCCGGCCGTCGACCAGCACGAGCACGCGATTGCCGTAGTCGC
>JAYUUV010000462.1:0-5875 GCA_043754695.1 Planctomycetota bacterium | reverse complement strand
GCGCGCGCCTCGGTCAGCGCGGCGCTCGGCTTGGAAAGCTCCGCGGACGTTTCCGGGCGGAAACTCTCGAGCACACGGCGATCGCGCTCCTCGCGCAGGGTCAGTTCCGAAAGCGCTCGCTCCAATTGCGCCAGATCCAGTTCGCGATCCTCGCGCGCGCTGCTCTCGCTTTGCGCCACCAGGGCGCGCTGCGCCGCCTGGATCTCGCTGAGCTGTTTGGCCAGGTCCTTGGAGGCCTCGCTGCGCGACTTCGTGGACAAGTCCTTGGTCGACTTCTCGAGCTCCGCCTCGCGCTTGGCGAGCTCGCTCAGCCCCTGTTTGATGTCCTTGAGTTCGTCCAGCGAACGCTCGAGGCTGTCGATGTTCGTGCGATCGAGCAAGATCGACAGCAGCCGGTCGAGGCGCCGCACGATCAGTTCCTGTTCTTCGAGGCTCGCCACCGCTTGTCCGCCGGCGAGTCCGGTCTTGGCCGACTCCATCAACTCCTGCAGCGTGCGCGACTTGGTTTCGTCGGGGCGACTGTCCAGTTCGACGAGCGCATTCTTGACCAATTCGAGCGCGCGCGGCCTGCCTTCTTTCTCCAGGCGCGGGATCAAGGCCTCCATGGTGCGCCGCAGGCGATCGAGCTGGCGCGCGAGCAGTTCCTGTTCCTCGGAGATTCCAGCCAGGCTCTTCGCGCCGTCCTGGGCGTAGGCAGGCTGGGCAGAAAATCCGCCGGCCGCGCCGAGGGCGCTGAACAGCGCGAGCGCGAGATTGCGGGCGAGTGTGTGCATCGAGAACATGACTTACCTCCGCGGACCGCTCATTTGCCCCCGACCGCGGCCTTCGCGCGTTCGCGCAGGGCCTTTTGGCGGTTGAGGATGTCCTTGGTCAGGGACAGTATCGACTGGAAATTATCCCACTCCGCCAGGCGCGCGAGCAGGGCTTGTATGTGTTGGTCGAGTTCGCGGTCCAGGCGCCGATGTTCCCCCAGGGCTTCGTGGACGACGCCGATGTCGCTGGCCTGGGCCGCGCGTTCCGCGGCCTTGGCCGCCGGGCGCGCATCGTCCACATCGATCTTGAGCCCCAGATCCACCAAACCTGAAAGCTGGCCGGCCAAGGTGGCATGGCCCCAGCCGGCCGCCGATTGATTGCCGAAGGCTCGCCAGGCCTCGAGCGGGAAGGCCGCGGAGCGCGGAGCCTTTGCGAGCGCCTCGTCCAGAGCGGTCAGGGCCCCGTCCGCCTCGCTGTCGATGCGCGCATAGAGCACGGACTCGGCAATCGAGCAGAGTTCCCGCGCGATCGCTCCGGCTTCGCCCTCGACACGTCGCGCCCCCGAGTAGAGCGCGGCGAGTTCGCTCGCGCTGGCGCCGCTCTCGGGCGCGTCGGACTCGAGACTTGCCACCAGTTCGCTCGCGCGCCGGCCCTTGTCGCGCGCCAGCGTTTCGAGTTCACCGACGGACAGGCGCACACGCGCCAGCCGGTCCTGGGTGCGGCGCAAGAATTCCTCCGCCGAAAGCACGCGCACCTGCAGCTGGGGTGAGTGCGATTGCGCGGCGAGCCCGCCCTCGGGACGATTGTCGCCGGCTTGGACTTCGAGCGTGTATTGGGAGCCTTCGACGACCGGGTGGGATTCGTCGCCGAGTTTTTGCACCTCCAGGCGCAGGCCGCCGATCGCGATCACGGGCCGGGTCTCGTCGGCTTCGCGTTCGGCGGCGGACAATACCCGCCATTCCAACGGCCGGGCGGCGGGCGGCGTCTCGTCGCTCGAAGCGCGCGAAGTCCAACTCAGCTCCGCGATTCCGAAGTCGTCGCTGGCGCGCGCGCGCAGCGCGATCCAGCCGCCGAGCAGCGTGTCGACTTCGACCCTGGTTGGCGCAAGGATCGAAACCCGCGGTCTTTCGTCGGCCAGTACGCGCACCGCGAAGAGGCCGGGATCGGGATTCGAAAGGCCGTTCTTGTCCTCGAGTTCGAAGCGCAGCCGCAGCGATTCTTGTGCGACCAACTCGAAACCGCGGCCGGGAAGTTCCGCTCCGTCGGCCTCGCGCGCGGGGAAAGGCAAGGGCTTGAGTTCTTCGATGCGATCAGCCGGCAGCACGCGCGCGCGCGCCTTGGCGTCAGCGGGTTCGGTCAGGATCACCACGGTGAGTTTCGAACCGGCCAGCAGCTCGACATCGCGGTCGAACTCGAGACTCGGCGCACGGCCGCTGTAGGGCGGCGGCTCGATGCGCAGCGCGAGCCCGGTGAGGTCGGGCGGCGAAAGAACTTCGATGCTCGCGCGCGCTTCGCGACCGTCATCGTCGCCGCCAAAGGCGCGCAGTTCGACGCCCTGTTGCAGTGAGCGCAGCACAGTCCGGAAGGTTCCATCCGAAGATGGCTGCAGCGCCAGCGGGCCTGAACCGGACACTTCGAGCACGAGTTCGTCGGGCACAGCGCCCACGACGCGCACCAGGACCGGGACATCGCTACCGCGCGCGACTCGCACGTGGACCGTGCCTTCGCGCTCGACACTGGCGGCTTTTTCGGGCGGCAGCGGACTCTGCAGACTCAGGTGCGTGCGCTGGGGCCAGTGCACCGACGGGTCGACCATGCGCAGCAAGAAAGTGTGCGCGAGTTCGGGATACAAAAGGCCCAGGCTGCACAGCACGGCAAGCGAACTTCCGCCGAGCGCGGCGCGCCAGCGCGCGGGGCGCTCGTCGAGCACACCGTCGATGCGCGCGAGCGCGGCTTGGCGATCGGCATTTTCCAGGACGTCGGCGATCAGCGACGGCGCCGCAGCTTGTTCGCCGGAGAGTTGCAATTGCACGGCGCTGACGAACAGATCGTTGGAGCCCGGGCGCGCGCGCTCGAAGAGCACGGCGGTCTGGGCCGTATCGGGCCGCTTGCCCAGCGGGCGGATCAAATAGCGCCAAGCCACGAACGCCGGCACGGCGAGCGCCCCCAGGCCGTGAAAAATGCGCACGCCCTGCGGCACGCGCAGGGTGTAGTCGGCGAAGAAGGCGAACGCGATCCACGCCACGCTGGCGGCGGCGAGCGTGCCCATGCCGAACAGCCAGATCTGGCCGGTCAGTCGGCGCGAAAGGCGCTCGAGCAGGCGCTCGAGCGCCGGCGTGCGCCGCAGGTTCTTGTCGATGTTTGTGGCCTGGTCCACGGCTGGCTAGCGTTGGAAGATTGGCAGGAAACGGTAGGGGATCTCGAGGATCAGCACCGCGGCCGCGGTGCCGAAGGCCGGTCCGGGACCGGTGCTGTTGGGCCAGGAACCGTCGCGCTGTTGCCCGCGCAGGATTTCTGCGCGCACGTTTTCGAAGTACGTCTCCCAGGCCGGACCGCCCGCGGTGTACATCGCTTGCACTCCGTAATAGTGGCCGTACCAGAAGAAATAGTGGTAACCGCGCGAAGCGCCATAGCGCGAATTGAATTGGTCGAGATTCGACATCAAGTAGCGCACGCCAGCGTCGATCGACTCAGCCGAATAGATGCCGACACCGTGCAGCGCGGTGACACCCGCGGCGGTCAACGCGAACGACGAGCGCGAGCCATCTTGTTTCTGATAGTGGAACGAGCCGAGTTCGCCGCGGTAGTTCCCCGGAAAACCGGAGCCGCGCGGAATGCTGCTCTCGGTCACGGCCGAGTCGACCACGTAGCGCGCCGCCTTGTCGATCACCGACTTGGGCACTTGAAGTCCGATGTTGCGGGCCGCGCGCAGCGCCAGCACCTGGCAGACGACGATCGACATGTCGCTCTCGACCGCGTAGGGCTCGTAGCGCCAGCCGCCCTCGGGGTTCTGGGAATGCACGATGAAGTCGACGGCGAGCTGCAACTTCGCGCGCACGTCCGGCCGCTCGGTCATGCCGCAAATTTCCGCCAGGAAGATCGTCGCGAAGGCGTGGCTGTACATGCGCGAGCCGGAGTGCGTGATGTACCCGTCCTCCTGGACGCAGGACAGCACGAAGTTGAGCGCGCGCTCGACGTTCTGGCCGTAGGGGCCGCGGCCCGGCACGTGGCCGCCCGCGAGGAAGGCCATGCCCGCAAGCCCGGTGACACCGACGTGGCCGCGCTCGTCTTCGGTGAACTTGTAATCGACGTTGACCTTGTAGCCGATCTTGGCGGTCCAACTGCCGTCTTCGTTCTGGTTCGAAGCGAGCCAGGCCAGGCCCTGATCGACGGCCTTGGCCTGCTCGGGCGTGACCACGAGCAGCGTGCTCTCGCGGCCGCCTTGATCCTGGGCCCGGGCACGCGGAGCGCAAAGCGCTACGGCGATGATTGCCAATCCCAGGCAGGCACCCGACCAGCGTTTCGTATTCATCGTTGTTCCTCTGAGTTGCTGCCCGCCAGGACGATCGTCCGGTTCTTGCCGCGCACGAAAAGCAGGTTGCCAAACGTAGCCAATTCAACGGCATCCGAAGGCCCCATTCCCGATTGCAGATTGAGGATGTCCCCACAGCGGCCGCCGCTCTCGCGATCGATCGGCACCAGGCGTGTGATCGAATCGCTGCTGGGCGAATTCGGGCGCGGCGACTCGGTGTACACGAGCACGACGAGCTTGGACGAAATCGCCGGCAGCGGCAGGGACTGTACGTAGAGATCGGCCTGGGTGATCTGCAGACGGTACGCCCAGCGTTGGCCGTAGGGCAGGTGAATGGAGCGCACCAGCGTTTCCTTGCCGCCGGGAGCCGGTGAGCGCAGGAAGATATACGGAGCGTCGAGCTGCGTCACCGCGTTCGAGCGCAGCCCGATGGGCAGGTCGTCGGGACCGATCGACACGCCGGCAATTTCGCGCACCGCGCCGATGCGCGTGTCGAGTTCGACCACGCCGCCATGGCCGGTCGCGCCCGTGACCAAATACACGAGATACGTTTCCTTGCCGCAGCGCACGATCGAGTCGAGGTTGCGCGCGCCCTCGCTAGGGACGCGCCAGGCGCGCGCCCCGCTGGCGAGATCGAACGCAACCAGCGCATCCTGCTGCGCTCCGCGCGAGCGCCCGAAGTGCGGCAGGACCAGGCGTCCGGCTTCGATCCAGGCGGCGCGCCGGTCTTCGATCGGAGCCGGCTGGCCGACGTCGAGTTCCGCGAGTCCGGTCCCGGTGGCGATCTCGAACACTTCCGCCGTGCGATTCTGCGCGTTCTTCGGCAAGAGCACGACCAAGCCCGAACCCAGCACCGGCTGCACCCAATTCTCGGGCGCGCACTCGTGACGCCACAATTCCGTCCCGCGTCCAAGATCGATGCCGAACAGCACCGCGGGGGATCCGTCGGGCAGTGCCGCAACGGTCAGGACACCGCCGTCGTGGGCCAGCGGTGAATCGAGCAGGCGACCGGAAAAGCTCCAATTCCAGAGCTCTTCTCCGCTGGCTGCATCCAGGGCCTGCACACCGTGCCGCCAGGTCAGGACGATGCGTCCGTGGAAGGCGGTGGCGTCGGCGCCGGGGGCCGCGTCGCCCGGAACCAAGAGCGCGTTCGAGAGCCAGGCCGTCGGCGCCATCACGCCTTCGACGGGCCGGGTCCACAGCCGCTTGCCATCGGCCGAGATGGCGTCGAAACGATCGCGCGTCGCGAGGATGAAAACGCTGCGATCGCCGAGGTCGAGCTTGCCCAGCAGCACGCTCTCGCCGCCCTGGCCGAGCACTTCCTTCCAGGGCGCGTTGAACAGCGCTGCTTTTTCGGGCACGGCCATTGCTTCCTGCGCGGAGACTTCGGCAGCGGCGAGGCCGGCGAAGGTCGTTGCAGGCTCGCGTTCGTCGGCCGCGAACTGCGGCTGGTACTGCGCAAGGCGCTCCAAGAGCGAGCGTGCGAAGCGCGGATTCCCGTCGTTCTTCAAGGCCCTGGCCGCGAGCCAGACCAGTTGTGCCTCGCGCGGCGAAGAATTTTTCGGCGACCATTCGGCCGGCAGTTCCTCG
>JAYUUV010000461.1:0-6106 GCA_043754695.1 Planctomycetota bacterium | reverse complement strand
CGCGGTTCCGCGGATCGATCCCGACGCAAGCGTCAGAAGCGGCCCGTTCGCATTGCCGCGGCTAGGCCGCGACACTCCCCGTAGCGAACGCTTTCGCGGAACGCACTGCGCGCGAGGCGTATCCCCATAAACCTCGCACGAGCGCATCTCGACGAGACCCTGCCCGCGAACTCTGTCCCCACAGAGCGCGACGTGCACGATCTCCTCCTCCCGGACATCGATCTGAGTCCCCACTCGACCGATGCCTGCTCATTCCGAGCGACCGTTGCCCCGCGGGGCTGGTCTTTCGTCGCTCGCTTGAATTCCAGCTGCAATCTCATGCTGACCGTGGGGCTTGGGGCCCCTTCGACGATGGCGGCGAGTGGCTGGCTTGCCAGTCCGCCCTGCCGGGTCGGCTTGGAGGCGCGGAAGAATACGAGCTAACGGCGCCGGGGCAAGTTGCCCCCAGCGAAAAGTGGGCCGCCGAATGGCTGGCTGACGTAAGTTCATGGGAAGCATGGGATTACGATCCGTCAGACCTAGGCTAAGATCCATTTCATGAGCGCCCGAAGTCGCAGCTTTCGCGAGCACTTCCTGAGCCCCTGGCGGCCCGGGCCATTGCCTGACGCCCAGGCCCGGGGCGAGGCCGAAAATTTGTCCTGCGGCGACTGGGTGCGCTTCCACCTGCGCCTGGCCGCGGGCCGCGTCGAGGCCGCCTCCGTTCAGGTGCGCGGCTGCTCGGCGACGATCGCCTGCGCGTCGCTCGCCGCCGAGTCCTTGGAGGGCTTGGCCATTGAACGCGCTCGCGCGATCGACGTCTCCGGCTTGGCCACGGCCGCCGGCGCCACGCCCAAGGATCTCGCTCACGCACCCAGTGTCGTGCAGCGTGCGCTCCACGCGGCACTGGCGGGCGCGGGCCTGGACTGTCAGGCTTCAACGGACGTCTAGCCCGTCACGACACCGTGTTCCGATTTCTCAAGCGCAATGCGCAGGCTGCTGGTCAAGCCGAAGACCAGACACGCCTGGCGCTGTACAAGATCCTCGAGCTCAACAAGGAGATGGCCCGCGCCCCGCGGCCCGAACTGTTGCCCGACCGGATCCTGGACGCGGCCATCGAACTGGCCGGTGCCGAGCGCGGTTTCCTTTTGCTGCGCGGACAGGCGGCGCCGGGCAGTCCCGCCGTGGAGCCCGCGACGAACGAGACTGCGAGCGCAACGGACCTCGAGCCGAAGTCCGCTTCGCCGCTTGCGGGCGGCACGAATCCGAATTGGGAAGTGGTCGCCGCGCGCAACCTCGATCGCGAAAACGTCAAGAAGGCTCTGCAGAAGATCAGCCGCTCGATCGTCGGTGCCGTCCTGGAGAAGGGCCAGCCCTTCCGCTCCGACGACGCGATTCGCGACGATGCGTTCGAGCCCAGCGCTTCGGTCGCGGAGCTGAAACTGCGCAGCGTGCTGTGCGTGCCGATGCGCGTCGGCGGCGAAGTGCGCGGCGCGCTGTACGTCGACAATCGGTTCGCGCACGGCCAATTCGACGAGTCGGCCAAGGACCTGCTCGAAGCGTTCGCCGATCAGGCTTCGCTGGCGCTCGAGCGTGTGCGCCTGATCGAGGACAATCAGCGCGCCAACCAGAGTCTCGAACAGGCCAATGCGCAGCTGAAAAACGCGCTGCACTATCAAAGCCAGGCGCTCGACTCGTTGTCCGAAGGCCTGGTGCTCGGCAGTCTGGCGCTGTCGCACGAATACCCTTCGATCATCGGCCGCGGCCGCGTCATGCGCGCGATGCTGGCGATCCTCGATCGCGTCGTCGAAGGCGATTTTCCGGTGCTCTTGCTCGGCGAGAGCGGCACGGGCAAGGAACTGGTCGCGGCGGCGCTGCACCAGAACAGTCCACGCGCCAGGCGGCCGTTCATCGGCGTCAATTGCGGCGCGATCGCCGAAGGACTCTTGGAGAGCGAACTTTTCGGTGTGGTCAAAGGCGCGTTCACCGGCGCGGTCAAGGATCGACCGGGTCTGATCGAGGCGGCCAGTGGCGGTGTGCTGTTCCTCGACGAAGTCGGCGAGATGAGCCTGGGTCTGCAGGCGAAGTTGCTGCGCGTCCTGCAGGAGCGCAAGGTCCGCCGCGTGGGCGGCAACCAGGAGATCGCGATCGATTCGCGCATCGTCTCGGCGACCAACCGCGACCTCTCGCGCGAAGTGGCCGCGGGGCGCTTTCGCGAGGACCTCTACTACCGTTTGAAAGTCGTGCAGATCGAAGTGCCACCGCTGCGCGAACGGCGCGAGGATCTGCCCATCCTGGTCGAGCATTTTCTAGCGCAACTTTCGGCCGAGGGCGCGCGCAAGAAACCGATGGTCACGCCCGATTGCATGGAACGCCTGCTCGCCCACGACTGGCCGGGCAATGTGCGCGAGCTGTCGAACGAGATCACGCGCATGTTCGCGCTGGGCGGGGATGAACTCGGGCCGGAGCTCGTCGGGCACCTGGCGCGTTCGCCGCGCAGCGCCGCGCTGGGCTCGCTGCGCGGCCTGGTCGGTCGGCGGATGGAGGACATCGAGGCTGAAGTCATTCGCGCGACGCTCGAGGCGACGGGCGGCAAGCGCGGCGAAGCAGCGAAGATGCTCGGGATTCCGCGCCGGACGTTTTACAACCGCTTGCGAGCGTTGGGGATCGATCCGTAGTCGTGGGGCCGCCGCTCAGATCTTGCGGTCCGAGCCCGCGCCGCGCTTGATGCTGACGTCGCCGCTGCCGCTTTTCACGTCGACGGCGTTGCCTCCGGTTCCAAGCGTGCACTTCAACGTGGTGTGTCGCTTGTCGCTCTCGCCCGCGAAATCCGAGGCAATTTCTCCCGACTTCGCGCTGGCGGAAAGTTCGCAGTTGAAGTCGCCGGGTAGACCAAGTGCAACGTCGCCGTAGTTCGTGAAGATCTGCCAGGGAGCGCTCGCTGCGCTGCCTGCGGTCGCTTGCACGCTCATCGATCCGGAACTCGTGGCGGCCTGCACGCGCGACAATCGGCCACGGATCGACACGTCCCCGTAATTGCTCTCTGCGTTGACGGAGCCATCGGAGCATTCGATTTTCACGTCGCCTGAGGAAGTCCTGGCCTCGAGTTCGCCGCCTCCGACGGACGCGCTGATGTCGCCGTAACTCGTCACCAGTTTGCGCTTGGCTGAACTTTGCGAGCTGAACGCGATGTCTCCGCTGGACGTGGCTGCGTCCACAGCTCCGCGCGAGCCATCGATGCTCAGATCTCCGTAGCTGGATTTCACGATCAGGTCGCCGGTCAGATCGCGCGCGCTCACGCTGCCGGAACTCGTCGTGAGCCGCAACGTCGCGGCCTGCACGTGATTCGCCCGCAGGTCGCCGTACTGGCTCTCGACTTCGAGCGAGCTTGCCTCGATGTCCTCGACCTCCACTGCACCGGAAGAAGTCGCGAGCGCCGTGTCGCCGCGGATTCCCCTGGCCGCGAGATCGCCGTAACTCGAATCGAGTTTGCAGAACGCCAGCGCGCCGGCGGCCGACAGGTCGCCCGACGAAGTCCTGGCTTCGAGCCGGACTTTGCCCGGAACGACCAGCGTCAGGTCGACGCCGGCGGCGAGGCGATTGGTCCCCAGTCCGCTCTTGACTTCCAGCGCTTCACCGACGGAGCGCACGCTGAGCGATCCAGGGGCGCGCAACAGCTCCAGCTTGTAGCGCGCGAGCACCGCCTCTGCGGTCTTCTTGTCCTCCGCGTTGGCGTGCCAATGCGCGTCCACGTGGGGCGCTTCGCCCTCAGCGACGCGCACGCTGATGTCGCCGTAGAGCAGTTCGACGCGCAGCGTTTCGCCGGCGGCGAGTTCCAGCGGCAGCGTCTCGTTGCGTTCCGCCAGTTCCTTGCCCTGGGCGAAGGCGAACCCGCCCTCGGAATGGATCACGCAGGCTGAGTTGGCGAACAGCAGTGCACAGGAAAGAACAAGCCTGGCCAAGCGAACGAGCTTCATGGGAACTCCGGCGAAGGGGGACTGGGTCTGGAAAGCCTAGCGCCCGGCGACTTTCCAAGGATCGTGGGCCGGAACTTTCGGCCTTGGCCTTGCATCGCGGGCGCTCGCACTTGAGCATCGCGCGGATGGCGCAATGCACAGGAGCGGCCCACTACGCGATCACGGCGGTCCTGTTTTCGACTCTCGGGTTTGCCCAGGCGCCGCGCGCCGCAGAGCTGCCGGGCAAGGCAGCGCGTCCGCGGCTGGTCGTCCTCGTCGCCGTCGATCAGATGATCCCCGAGCAGTTGGAGCGCTTGGCGCCGCTCTTGAGCGGCGGCCTGGGGCGTTTCGTTCACTCCGGCTGCGTCTTCCGCGAGGCGCGCCTGCAGTACGCGGACTCGGAGACCGGCCCCGGCCATGCGACCTACGGTACGGGCATGAACCCGCTGCACCATGGCATCGTCGGCAACGACTGGGTGCTGCCCGAGGAGAAGTCGGCCTCGTACTGCGTCTCCGATCCCGACGCGCACCCGCTCACCGCCGAGGGGCCCGCGGCCGCCGCCGGAATGTCGCCGCGCAACGTTCGCGCGCCGGGACTGATCGATCGATTGAAGTTGCTCGATCCGCTCTCCAAGGGCGTTGCGATCAGCTCCAAGGATCGCGCCGCGATCGGTATGTCCGGGCAGCATCCGGAACTCGCGCTGTGGTGGGACCGCGCGCACGGCGGGTTCATGAGTTCGACCTGGTACGCACAGAGCTTGCCCGCCTGGGTGCTGGAATTCGACGCGCAGTGGTTTGCTTCCTTCAAGTCGGTGTGGGGCGCGGGCTGGCACGTACTCGAGGGCATTTCGCTCGAAGGCACCGACACGGCGGCCGACGATTCTGCGGGCGAGTTGCCTTGGAACGGCCGCAAAGTGCTGCCCTATCCGGCGCCCGACCTTTCCAACGAACTCGACAAGCAGCTGCGCGCCGAGGTCGCCGCGATCGTTTACGGTTCACCGGCTGGGGATCAGTTCGTCTGCGAACTCGCGCGCCGCGCGATCGCCGCCCTGGAATTAGGCCGCGACGAGCACACCGACGTGCTGTGCATCTCGCTCAGTTCCTGCGACACGGTCGGCCACTCTTTCGGACCGCGCAGCCGCGAAGTGACCGACGTCCTGCTGCGCGCCGATCGTCAGTTGGAACTGGTCTTCGCCGATCTGGACAAACAAGTCGGCGCCGGGCGCTGGATTGCGGCGCTTTCGGCGGACCATGGCGTGATGGAGCTTCCAGAGGCGTTGCTGCAGCGCGGCATCGGCGCCGAGCGACTGTCGAGCAAAGTGGTCAGCTCGACACTGAAGTCGATGCGCAAGAAGTTGGAGCAGGAGTTCGGCGAGGACTTCTTCCTGGTCTACGACGGCCGCGGCGTGCGTTTCTCCTGGACGCGCATCCTGGCTGCGGGAAAGAAGCCGGCCGACGTGCGAGCCTTCGCTGCGAAGCTGCTCATGGACGAGGGGGCTGCTTGGCTCGAACACGCCTGGACTCTCGACGAACTAGAACTTGTCGCGCGCAAGGGCGAGGCCGCCGCCGGTTGGAAGCGCAGCTGGGCCAATTCCTTCGACGAAGAGCGCTCGCCGGACGTCGTGCTGCAGGCCAAACCCTGGAAACTGATCGGGATGGGGGCGGGCACCACCCATGGCACGCCTTACCCTTACGACGTGCGCATTCCGCTCGCGTTCTACGGGCCGGGATTCGTCGCTGGCGAGAGTTTCGAGGCGGCCTCTTCGGTCGACGCCGTGCCGACGCTGATGAGCGTGCTGGGCCTCGAACTGCCCAAGGACTTCGACGGGCGCGCGCTGATCGCGAAGTGAACTACTGCTGAGCGGGCAGGGTCGGCGGCGCGGCGTTGCCTGCGGTTTTGGACGCCGGTGGAGCGCTGGCCGCGGTGCGCAAGACATCGCGCAGGCCGCGGTAAATCGAGCTCAGGTTCTTGCCTGCATTGGTCAGGTCCTGTCTGTTGAGATCGAGCGTCGTGGGCAGGCGGTTGACGATCGGCAGTCCCAGCAAGCCCTTCGAGTCGGCGGGTGAGTTCGTCGCTGCGGATTTCGCACTTCGTTCGCCCGCGCTCGCGGCCGGCGCCTCCTCGGCGGGCCGCGGGGCCGGCCCCGGAACCGCTTCCACCACGGCCGAAGCAG
>JAYUUV010000460.1:0-5605 GCA_043754695.1 Planctomycetota bacterium | reverse complement strand
GATCCTGAGGCCGCCCGGTTCGTTGAATCTGGCCGCCGCCGGAGGAACCAGGCCAGTGGGGTGCGAGCGACAGGACTTTTTCAATGCCGGACCGGTCGCGGCTCGGCCGGTCGTGAGCCGATCGGTTAGGGTTGGAGCCCCAGACCCGTCACGACGGATTCGCGCGCGCCTGCGAAGCGCGACGACGCCCTTCCGACCGACGACTACGCTCGCTGCCTCCTCGCAACAACTCTTCCACAGGTTTCGAAGCCCATGAGTCGTTCTTCAGCTCTGCACGCTCTCACTTTGTGCGCCCTTTCCTCCGCCGCGTTCGCGGGCGGCACCGACGCGCCCGCAATTGTGCGCGGCTACACCCTCTCCGGTGAAGTCATGCTGTACGCGGCGGCGGATCAACACCTGCCCGCGGGTTGGACAGTCGCCTGCGATTCGAAGGCGCGCTCGCTCAAGCTGCACGGCCTCTCCGAGGGCATCCTCGAGCAGGGTAAGCTGCGCTCGCTGTTCAGCCAGGCGCTGCCGACCGACGGCGGACAATTGTTGGTCCAGGACGAGGCCGGCAACGCCATCGGCCTGGGCGACATGCAGGTTTCCTTCGTCGGGAACGATTGGTACCTGCGCTCGATGTCGAGCGAAATGACCGGCAAGCCGGTGTTCGAGATCGCACCCGAGTCGCGCCAGATCGTCGAGCGCGAGGACGGTTCGATCGCCTTCGTCGGCGAAGTCAATCTGTCGAACTGGGCGCTCGCGGAATTGGGCGTGCAATCCACCGAGCAGCATTTCATCGGCAACCTGGTGCTGCTCGCCTCGCCGTTCGTAGGTCCGGCCACGGCTTTCGTTCCCAACCCGGCCGCGCCGATCGCGCCGCTGATTCCCGACGTCATCGTCAGCACCGTGGGCGGCCAGATCACACTCGATGGCCGCGTCGGCGGCATCGCCGCCTATTCGATGACCACCGTGTCGTGCAACATCGGCAACACCGACGCGATCTGGATGACGTGTGGAGCCGGCCCGACCTGCAACAAGCACCCGGTGATCGGCCAGCAGATCTACCGGCTGCAAACGACCGCGCAGGGTTACAAGAAACTGCGCCAGATCGGCATGAGCTGGCTCAAGCACGGCTTCTGCGCCGCCGACGCGCCAAGCTGCACGAACCTGATCCCGGGCTCGGTCTACACGCCGAACGGAAGCTGCGACTGGCTCGGGCCCTTCGCCACCGACACCTACGGAGCGGGGCTGAACGGCGACCAGGGAAACCTCGGGCCGCGCTCGAACGTCAATCCCTGGACCGGCCTCTACAACTATCCCTATCCGAATCCGCCTGCGCCCTGGACCAGCTGCGGCACGGCTCCCGGGGGCGGCGGGCCGATCTGTCGCCGCACGCAAGTGCACGAGAACGATCTCAATCCGACGCTGTTCCCCAACTCGATCTACGCCGGTGAAGTCGTCTACATCGTGACCGATGAACCGACCACGCCCGCGGCGCCGCAGCGCATGAACAACTACTCGATCCGCAAGCTCAACACGCCGACCGGCGCGCCGCCGTACACGCTGAGCTTCTCGGGTTCGACGATTCCGTTCATCGGCGGAGTGCAGTGGTGGGCGCAAAATGACACCGGCGTATCGGTCAAGAACATCGACGTGCCCGGCGACGGCCGCATGATCATCGGCTACAAGGCGACCAGTCTCGGCGGCGGTCAGTATCACTACGAGTACGCGCTGACCAACAACTGCAGCGACCGCGGCGCGCAGTCGATTTCCTTCCCGCTGCCGGCTGGAGCCAGCTGCACCTGGCCGGTCTTCGGCGACGTCGATTACCACTCGGGCGAGCCGTACGACGGCACCGATTGGGACTTCACTGTCGGCACGGCCGCGACGTGGACGAGCACGCCGTACGCCACGAACGTGAACGCCAATGCGCTGCGCTGGAGCACGACCTACACCTTCGCCTTCGACTGCGACCGCGCGCCGGTGCAGGGCGAAGCCACGATCGGCTACTTCAAGCCGGGCACGCCGTCGTCGATCGATGTGACCGTCGATCTGCCCGGTCCGGCCAGTGCGGCGATCGAGTACTGCACCGCCAAGCAAAACTCGGTCGGTTGCACACCGCAGATCTTCGGCGTGGGCACGCCTTCGGCGACTTCCGGCTCCGGATTCACGGTCAGTGCTGTCAACGAAATCAACAACAAGCCGGGGCTCTTGCTCTACACCGACGCCGGTCAAGCGGCCTTGCCGTTCAGCGGAGGCACGCTGTGCATCGCTCCGCCGATCAAGCGCTCGGTCTCGCTGAATTCGAACGGCACTCCCCCGCCGAGCAACTGCACGGGCGTCTACTCGATCGACATGAATTCGTTCGCGGTCGGCGGACTCGGCGGCGGCCCCGCGCCGTTCCTGGTCATCCCAAGCGCCGTGGTCTGCGCGCAATTCTGGGGCCGCGACAACGGCTTCAGCGCGCCGGACAACACCTCGCTCTCGAACGGATTGCTCTACACGGTCGGGCCGTGAACGGCTGAGCGCGGCAAGCGTCGCGGGCTCTTTCCCCGGGCGGTCTTGGAAGTGATTCCAAGGCCGCCCGGTTCGTTGTGCGGGACGAAGTCCGGCTGCGTACACTCCGCCCATGCACGAGACCATCGTCCTTGCGGACCAGCACGATTCCTTCGCCGAGATCCTGCCCTCGCGCGGCGCCCTGATCTCGCGCTTTTTCGCCGCTGGCGAGGAAGTCCTGTTCGTCGACGCGCCCGCGCTCGCCGATCCGAAGGCCAACGTGCACGGCGGAATTCCGGTGCTGTTCCCGATCGCGGGGAAATTACCCGACGGCAAGTACCAGCACGGGGCCAAGACCTTCGCCATGGCCCAGCATGGCTTCGCGCGCACGCGCGCCTGGCGCGTGATCGAGAAGGCGTCGGATCGCCTGCGCTGTGCACTCGAATCCGATGAGGGAACCCTCGCGCAATTTCCCTGGCGCTTCGGCGCGGAATTCGAAGCGAGCGTCGTGAACGGCACGCTTTCCATCTCGTTGACCGCGACGAATCGCGACACGTCGCCAATGCCCTTTCACGCAGGCTTCCACCCGTACTTCAGCATTCCGCGCGCCGCGAAATCCGAAGCGCGCATCGAGACCGATGCTCGCCACGCCTTCGACAACGTCAGCGGAACGCGTGGGCCGATTTCGAAGATCGATCTGAACGAACTCGACTTGCACCTCGAGGATCACACGCGAAACGGCACGACGCTGCAGCGTGGCGCCGCTCGCCGCCCGATCGTGCTCGAATGGAGTGGCGCGAGCCGTGTCGTCTTGTGGAGTCAGCGCCAGGCCGATTTCATCTGCGTCGAACCGTGGACCGCTGCGGGCGGAGCATTGGCGACGGGCGATCCGAAGCTTGTGTGGATCGCGCCGGGCGCGAGCGCCAAGCTCGCAATGTCGATCCGACTCGGCTGAGCGCTGCGGGAAAAGCTCCCCTACCCGCGGCCGAACTCAGCGAATTCCGACCGCTCCGCGCACCGACTCGATCAACTTCGCCGAGTCGTAACCGACGCCGCCCTTGAAGACCGTCTCGATGTTTTCGATGTCTTCGATCCGGCTCGAAGGATCGCCCTTGACCACGATCAGGTCCGCGAGCATTCCGACGCCGAGCGTGCCGATGCGATCGGACATACCCAAATACTTCGCGCCGTTCGCAGTCGCGATGGTGATGGCTTCGAGCGGCGCAAAGCCGGCTTCGACGAGCAACTCGAGCTCGCGCTGATCGGCGAAACCCGCCAGCACGCCGCCGATGCCGGTCGGATCCGCGCCGGCCAGCAGCAGACCGCCGGCTTCGACGAACTCGCGCTCGAATTCCATCTCCTTGGCCAGCGCGCCGGTCCACGGCGCGTCGGCGACACCGGAGGGACCGCGTTGTTCCGCCGCATCGTCGATGCGCTTGCGGCTGGCCAAGAAATCATTGCGCGCGTCGATCGACATCGAGTCGAGCACGCGCTGCTGACTTGCCGGCCGGCCGGGCGCGAACATTTCGAAGACTGCCAAAGTCGAAGTGACCGCGATGTGGCGTTGCACTAGGTCCAGGATCATTTCGTGCACCGGCGCGCTTTTCAGGTCGAGGTCGGCGATGAATTTCGTGTTGCGCTGATCTTGCGCGCATTCGCCGGGCTTTTTCCAGGGAAAGAACTCGGTGTCGACCAGCAGACCGTGCTCGAGGCAATCGATGCCGAGTGCCGCCGCTTCGCGAAAGCCAATCGAGCACAAATGCCCCGTGACTTTCGCTCCGCGCGCGTGCGCCGCCGTGATCGCCGCGCCGAGTTCGACCGCGCTCAGATAGTTGTAGGCCTTGAAGTCGTCGACGCCCTGATCGAGCCAAAAGTCGACGGTCTTCGTCGCATCGACCGGCCCGGTGAGCTGGTGCATTTGCGGCGTGAACGTCCCCGGCCCTTCGAGGTAAGGACCGGTGATCAACATGCGCGGACCGATAGCTTTTCCAGAGTCGACGAGCTTGCGAATTTCGAGATCGGTATAGGGCTCGATCGAACCCGTCGTGCGAATCGTCGTCACACCGCAGGCGAGATAGAGCCTTGGGAAACTGAAGGTCATTGGCGCGAAGTTGAGTCGCGCGCTGGGATAGAAAAGGTGATCGTGCATGCCGACCAGTCCGGGCAGCACGCTGCGGCCGGGCAGGTCGAGCACTTTCGCGTCCTTCGGCACGGCGGTCGATGCGACAGGGCCGACCGCGGCGATCTTGCCGTGATCGAGGATCAGCGTCTGCTCCTCGCGCGCCGCCGCGCCTGTGCCATCGATCACGCGAACATGCGTCAGCGCAATGACCGGCGCGTCGGTCTGGACAAAGCCGCGATTCCCCTGAGGAAACGCGACGGTGATCGACGGAACAGCGAGAAGAGCGATAAACGCGAGACTGATGGATTGCATCGGCGGAGGATACCGCGGATCGTCAGGCGCCGGCGACGTCCACTCGCTTCAGCGCGCGGCCCAGGCGCACGCCCCCGTACCAGCCGAGCGGGAAGAGCAGAAAATAGAGCCAGCCGGCGAGGTCCGGTCGCGAGACCAGTGCCACGACGATCGAGAGCAGCGCCACGCCGGCGCTGGCGCCATTGCTCCAGATTTCGTGGCGCGTCAACACGAGTTCGCGACTGTCCAGCTCCAGTTCCTGCGCGCGCCGCAGGGGCGTGACGGTGCATCCAGGCGAAAGTCAGGCTGACCGCGGCATAACCGGCTCCATAGAGCACCATCATGCCGCGCGCCTGCTCGGTCGTGACGCTGTGCTCCAAACGCAGGACCACATCGTCTTGAAACTCCTTCGGCAGTACGCCCGTCAGATACCACATTCCATCGCAGAGATATCCGAACAGGAATCGAAGTGGATAAACGTAGATCAGCGTCACGAACATCAGCACGGCATTCCAAAGCAGCGTGGTCGTGTCGCCGAGCCCGTAGCGTCTGAAAAATATGTAGTGCCGGGTCCACAGCATCCACAGGAAAAGAAAGCAGATTCCGAAGGCCGGCGCGAGCCGCATGCTCGACATCAACTCGTGAAACGTTGTCGGCACATCGCTCGACATCACGATCAACGCGATGCTGAAGCCGAACACGGCATCGGAGAGA
>JAYUUV010000459.1:0-7861 GCA_043754695.1 Planctomycetota bacterium | reverse complement strand
CTTACACGCCCGACCGCGCTGCAGGGCAGCGCTGTCGGGCGTGTAAGAAACGGCGGCGGATTACCGGGGACCTACCAGATTCGTTCGGCGTGCAAGGTCACCGCGCCCATCTGATCCTCGGCGATGCCGCTGATCAGGAACGGACCCTGGTCGACGAGCAGCTGGCCGTCGCGGGCGTACACGTCGGGGAAGACGACGACTTCAGCGATGCCGCTCTCGTCCTCGAGGGTCAAAAAGCGCATCCATTCGCCGCGCGAAGTGCGCGTGCGGCGCGAGGCGGAGAGCCAGCCGCACAGCGAAATGCGGCCGTGCACGAAGCTCGCGATTTGCGCGCACGGCTGGCGCGGCGGAGCGGTCTTGCGCGCCTCTACGCGACGTGCTTCGCCGGCGCAGGGGAACAGCACGACCGGATGCGCGCGGATGGCAAAACCCAGGATCGCATGCTCCACCAGACCGCGTTCGGTGGGAGCGAGATCGCGCAGCGTCGGCAACGCGGGCGCACCGACTTCCAAAGCGCCGAAAAGGCCGACGGATTCTCCCGGCGCGAGCTTCAGCGCTCCGAGCGTGAGATTCGTGCGCGACCAACCCGGCGTGCGCGCGCGCGCGGCGGCCAGCGATTCGTCCTCGCGCGAGGCCGGCGTGGCGCGGCAGGCCGACAGTTCGCGCGTGGACAGTGACTCGCCGCGCGGCACGCGGCGCGCCGGCGCAAGCAAGAGATGCAAGCGCCACAACAATTCCGGCCGCGTGCGGTCGTAGGAATCGAAAGCGCCGCACTGGATCAATTGCGCGCACTCGTCGCTCTGTGCGCGCGTGCGCTCGAGGAAATCGGGCAGCGACAAGAACGGGCCGCCGCGCGCGCGCTGCTCGACCAGGCGCTCCAGGGTCGCGCTGGAAAAACCCTTCACTTCGCCAAGGCCCGTGCGCAAGCACGGCACGTCGCCGTTCCATTCGATCGCATGCGCGCGCGCGCTCTTGTTGATGTCGGGGCCCAGGATCGGCACGCCCAGGCGGCGCGCTTCCTCGACGTAGACACGCCGTTCGTAATAACCGGTGTCGTTGGCCAGGAACGCCGCGAGGTACACGGCGGGATGGTGTGCTTTCAAGTACACCGCGCGATAAGCGATGCGCCCATAGGTCACCGCGTGCGCCTTGCAGAATCCGAAGGAGGCGAAGTTGGAGATCAGATCCCACACGCGGCGAATGTCGACGTCCTCGATGCCGTTCTGTTTCGCGCCCAGGAAAAATTGCTCGCGCAATTCGTCGAGCTGCTGACTGCGATGTTTTTGCAGCGCGCGCCGCAAACGATCGGCCTGCGCGAGGTCCATGCCGGCCAAGCGCGCCGCGACCTGCATCACGTCTTCCTGGTAGAGCATCACGCCCTGCGTGTCCCACAACAGATCGGTCAGCGACGGGTGCGGCGCGCGCGGTTCCTCGAGTCCGCGATAGCGGCGCACGAAGGCGTCCTTCATGCCGGAGCTGGCCGGGCCCGGGCGAATCAACGCCACGGCTTGGATCACGTCGTCCATGCAGCGCGAGCCGATCTGCGCCAGCAAGTGGCGCATGCCCGGCGACTCGACCTGGAAACAGCCGAGCGTGCGGCCGCTGCCGAGCAACTTCGCCGTCGCTTCGTCGTCCTCGGGAATCTTCGCCAGATCGATCTCGACGCCGCGCGCGGCGAGCGCCTTGACGCAATCGTCGAGCACGGAAAGCGCGCGATTTCCGAGCAGGTCCATCTTGACCAGCCCGATGGCTTCGATCGCGTCCTTGTCGAGCTGTGTCACGACCACGCCCTTCTTCGAGCGTTGGCAAGCGACGAAATCGGTGATGTCGCTGGGTGCCACGACCACGCCGCCGGGGTGCACGCCGAAGTGGCGCGGCGTGGCGAAAAGGCGCGCGCCCGCGCGCAAGGCCGTTTGCCAGCGTGAATCCTGCAGCGGAAAACTGCGGCATTCCGGCACCGAACACAGCGAGCGCACCAGAATGTTGCGCTGCAAATCCGCCGGTAGCGAAAGCTTGGCACCGCCAATATCCGCGAGCGGCGCGTCGTCGTTCACGGCCGGATGCCAGGGCAGGCGCCGCGACCAGCGGTTGATCTCCGCCGGCGGCAGGCCGTGCACCAGCGCAGCATCGCGGAACGCCGCGCGCAGCCCGAAGGTGTTCAACGTGCAGATCATCGCCGTGCGCTGTGCTCCGAAAGCCTGATAGACGAACTCCAAAACTTCGTCGCGCCGCCGCCAGCAGAAATCGAGGTCGATGTCGGGCCGATCCTTGCGCGTCGGATTGAGGAAACGCTCGAAGGGCAGGCGATAGCGCAGCGGATCGGCGTCGGTCAACTCCAGGCAGTACGCGACCAGGCTGTCCGCCGCCGAACCGCGGCCGACGCAGGGGATCGAACGCGAGCGCGCGAACTGCGCGATCTGATGCACGAGCAGGAAATACGGCGAAAATCCCAGGCTTTCGATCGCCGAGAGTTCGTAGTCGAGCCGACGCACCACCTCGGGTTTGAGCGGCCGGTAACGAATGCGCGCGCCGTCGAAGGCCAATGAACACAGCCGCGAATAGGCGCTTTCGTCGCGCGCGCACTCGATCTTCGGGAACACGACGCGATCGAGCGGCGGTCGCCAATCGCAATGACTCGCCAGCGCGCGCGTGCGCAAGAGCAGCGCGGGAACGCCGGGGTTCGCGCTCGCGTTCACCGGCCAGGCTCCGGGAACGTCGGGAATTTCCGCGTACAGCCGCGCGAGCTCTTCGAAGCTCGCCAAATGCGCCGGTTCGTGCGCGAGCCAAGACGCCGGCAGATCGTGGACCAGTGCGTTGTGTTTGATCGCCGCGCGCACTTTGTGGTCGGCACGGCCGCTCGCGCGCGCGTAGTACACGTCGGCCGCCGCGATCAGCGCGCAGCCCGTCGCGCGCGCGGCTTCGATCAACTCGAGCGCGCTGCAGGGCGTCTGGGGCGGCGGCGTCTTCGGCACGTCGAAGTCGACTTCCTCGGAGGCTTGCGTGTCGTCGTCCTCGTCGTGCGCGCGGCGCGGTAGGGGAGCGAGGTGCGTGTTGCGACTCGTCGGCGCCGCGCTCGCCGCCGCCGTGTGCGAATGCCTGCGCGCAGCGACCAGCGCCGCGGTCGAGATCGCCGCGAACAATTGGCGCGCGGGAATGCGCCCGTGCAGCGCTATCAGCAAGCGCGGATGATCGACCAGCAGGAACAAACCTTCGTGCCAGCGCACCAACGCGTCGACACGACGAAAAGTTTCCGCGCCGCGACCGCGCGCGTCGTCGCCGATCAACGCACCTTCGCGGCCCAAGCCAGGTCCGAGGTGGCGCGCGGTGAGCACGCGGCACAGGTTCGCGTAACCGCGCTCGCTCGCGACCAGAGCCACGACCCGTCCTTCGCCACCGCAAGGATCGGAGATCTCCGCGCCGACGATCGCGCGCACGGCTCGCTTGGGATCCTCCGCGCGTTGGCGTTCCGCCGCGCGCAGGAAGTCGACCAAGCCAGAGAGCGTGTCGACGTCGCACAACGCGAGCGCCGGAATCTCCAACTCGCGCGCGCGCTCGAGCAGCTGCGCCGGCGAGTCGACGCCGGTGAGCAGGGAATAGTGGCTGTGGGTGCGCAGGGGGATGTACATGGCAGCCAGGGCCACCACCCCCAGTCGCCATACCCTAACAAAAGGCTAAAACTGTATTGCCGCGGGCCGGAAGGGGCCGCAGGTCGTTGCGCCGATTCATTAAGGAGCGGCGCGCCGCCGCTGGCCGGCGCAAGACTGCCCCCATGGCTGTGGCTGATTCGCGCTAGTAGCGACCCCGCCTCGATTTACGGCGGTCCGTCTGTGGCCCATGTGGGCAGCGCTCCAAGCCGAGGCGCGGCTCGCCTCCAGCCTGAATCAGGCACAACTGTGCGCGGCAGTTCCGCGCGGCGTGATTTTCGCCGCCCAGGGGCGAATCATGGGCCCATGAGCAGCGACTCGCCCCAGGACCGCTTCGAGGCGCTGCTCGAGCGTCATCGCAAGATCGTGTTCAAGGTCGCGGCGCTGTACTGCGCTCACGCCGAGGACCGCCGCGATTTGGCCCAGGAGATCCGCGCGCAGTTGTGGCGCGCGTTCCCGCGCTACGACGCGAGCCGGCCGTTCGCGACCTGGATGTACCGGGTCGCGCTGAACGTCGCGATTTCCTTTGCGCGCAACACGAGCGTGCGCGAGCGCTATGCGGCGCCGCTGGACGATGAGCTGGCCGATCCGATCGACGAAAAGAGTTTTGCGCAGAGCGGCGACGAGCGCGTGCTCGCGCTGCAGAAATTCATCGGCAATCTCGACGCGCTGAATCGCGCGCTGCTGTTCCTGTACCTCGAAGAGCAGAGCTATCGCGAGATCGCCTTGGTGCTCGGACTGAGCGAGACCAACGTGGCGACGAAGATTCATCGCTTGAAGCGCCGCATCCAACAGGAAATGCCGAGCAGCGAATACCGCTGACCCAAGGAGCACGAAACATATGGAAATCGATGAACTGAAGGATGCGTGGCGCGAACTCGACCGGCGGCTGGAAGTCGTCGAGGAACGTGCTCTCTTTGCGACGCGCGAGCGCAAGCTCAGCAAGTCGAAGCGAGCGCTGCGGTTTCACAGCCTGGCACTCTTCTTCGAGCTGCTCGGCGGCGTGGCCACGATTTTGCTGGTCGGTTGGTTCCTCGAGGAGCACTACTCGATCGCAAAATTTGCCTTGCCGGCGATCGTGCTCGAATTCGCCGCACTGCTCCTGCTCGCGGAGAATGTCGCGCAATTCTCGGCCAGTCTGCGCCTGGACTACACTGAGCCGGTGCTGGCGATCCAGCGCCGAATCAGACAGCTGCGCGCGCGCATGATCCGCAGCACGCAGTGGACTCTGCTCTTCGCGCCGCTCTTGTGGACACCGCTTGCGATCGTCGCGGCTCAGGGACTCTTGGACCTCGATCTCTATGCCCAACTCGGCAGCAGCGTGATCGCGCTCAATCTGAGCGTCGGATTGGCCGTCATCCCGCTCGGCATCATGGGCGCGCGGATCTGCGCCGCGCGGCTCGAACATTCGCCGCTGCTGAAGCTGCTTGCCGACAGCGTCGCCGGCCACAACCTGAATCGCGCCATGGAATCGCTGCTCGAACTCGAGCAGTTCGAGCAGGAATAGTGGGCGCCTGTACGGTGCCGGGCACCGTATGGGCGGTCAGCGACTCAAGCGCGCTTCGAGCCAATCCATGTGCCGCTTCGCAGCGAAGACCCAGGCGTGCTCGATCTCGTTCAAGCGCGCTTTGCGCTGCTCGAATTGTCCGTTGCCGATGTCGACGACTCGCACGGAGTCGGTCAGGGAGGGGCGGCCTCAGCCGAACGCCATCAGCGGCGTGCTGTTCTCGCTCGGCAAGGGGCCGAGCAGGTCGAACTGATTATCGAGCAGTCGCTTCGACTCCGCGTAGGCGAAACGATCGATGCGCCATTTCTCGACCAGCAGATCTTCGCGCGACCAACTGCGATAGATACGTTCGAAGTCGGCGAGGCCGTCGGCGAGGTCGAGAGCGGGCAGCGCTTCATTTGTCGCCGGCGGCAAGATGCTCGCGAACTGCGCGCCCTGCCTGCTGCGTTCGTCGAGCGCAGCAAAGAGGCCCGGAAGGCACTCGCGTGTACGCGGATTCGTTTCGTCTTCGGCAGGCAGGAGCGCCGCGAGTTCTTCGACGGCCACCACAGCGTGAAAGTAGCGCCGGGCGATGCGTTCGGCCGCGGCGGGGGAGAGCGCTGCGCGGGCTTCGACGGCCGATGTCGATTCGACCAGCCCCAGCGCTTCCTGGTCGAGCGGCTGCGCAGGCACCGGCTCCGCGCTGCGGGCGGCAGGCGCGCTGAGCGGTTGCTCCAGCGGTCGCGACGGATGGACGCCGCGCGCGGTAGCGGCAATTGCGATGTCCGTAGGGCCGGACCGCGACGACAAGGCCCAGCCGAATACAGCTCCACAACCCAAAAGGGCGCCGAATAAGCCTGCTTTCATGCAGCGACTCACGTTGCGGGCGCAGCAGGAGCTTGCACCGACAAAGTTTTTTCGAGTCCGCGGCCGCTAGGCTGTGGCTATGAAACACGCACTGGCTCTTGGTTTCTGCATGGCAAGCTCCGTGGCCGCCTGCCGGTCGCTGCCCAGCGACAGCGAAGCCGCCCTGTTCGCCGCGGATCGCGCCTTCTGCGCCGATACGCAGGCGCGGCGGATCGACGGCTGGCTCGCGGCCTTCGACGAACACGGCTCCCAGGTAGCCGAGGATTTTCAGCCGATCACGGGCAGCGCGGCGATTCGCGCGAACATGCAGGAGTTTTTTGCCGACCCGCGCAATGAACTGCTCTGGGAGCCCGACGCCGTGCGCATCTCCGAGGCCGGCAATCTCGGCACGACCACGGGCCGCTTCACGCTGCGCCGCTGCCGCGCCGACGGCAGTGTCGAGCACGAGAGTCACGGGCGCTACTTCGATGTCTGGCGCAAGCTGCCCGACGGCAAATGGAGGCTGCTTTACGACCTCGGCGAAGCGGACACGGCGCCGGCGAAGTAGCGCAAGTGCGCTGACTTCGCGGCGCGCGCAAACCTAGCCGCCCAGTGACTTCCGCAAGTTCGTGTCGATGGCCGCGATGAACTTGTTGGTCGAGAGGTAGGGCTGCTTGGGTCCGATCAGGATCGCGAGATCCTTGGTCATCTGGCCGGCTTCGACCGTGTCGACGCAGACCTTTTCCAGGGCCAGCGCGAACTTCTCGAGTTCAGGCGTGTTGTCGAAACGCGCGCGATAGGCGAGTCCGCGCGTCCAGGCGAAGATCGAGGCGATCGGGTTGGTCGAGGTCTCGCGTCCCGCCTGATGTTCGCGGTAGTGGCGCGTGACCGTGCCGTGGGCGGCTTCGGCTTCGATCGTCTTGCCGTCGGGCGACATCAGGACCGAAGTCATCAGGCCGAGCGAGCCATAACCCTGCGCGACCGTGTCGGATTGCACGTCGCCGTCGTAGTTCTTGCAGGCCCAGACGAAGCCACCCGACCACTTCAGCGCCGCGGCGACCATGTCGTCGATCAGGCGGTGCTCGTAGGTCAGTTTCTTGGCCTTGAATTTTTCGGCGAACTCCTTGTCGAAGACCTCCTGAAAGAGGTCCTTGAAGCGGCCGTCGTAGGCCTTGAGGATCGTGTTTTTCGTCGAGAGATACAGCGGATATCCGCGCGCCAAGGCGTAGTTCATCGACGAACGCGCGAATCCGCGGATCGATTCGTCGGTGTTGTACATGGCCAGCGCGATGCCGGCGCCCTTGAACTCGTAGACCTCGCGCGTCTCGGGTTTGCCGCCGCTGGGCGTGAACGTGATCGTCAGCTTGCCCGGTCCGCTGGTCCGAAAATCGGTGGCGCGGTACTGGTCGCCGAAAGCGTGGCGGCCGACCACGATCGGCGAAGTCCAGCCCGGCACCAGGCGCGGGACGTTCTTGCACAGGATCGGCTCACGAAAGATCGTGCCGTCGAGGATGTTGCGGATCGTGCCGTTGGGCGACTTCCACATCTGCTTGAGGTTGAACTCCTTCACGCGTGCTTCGTCGGGCGTGATCGTCGCGCACTTCACGCCGACGCCGTGCTGCTTGATCGCGTTGGCGGAATCGACCGTGACCTGGTCGTTCGTCGCGTCGCGATGTTCGATACCGAGGTCGAAGTACTTCAGCTCGACATCGAGGTAGGGCAGGATCAGGCGATCGCGGATTTCCTTCCAGATGATGCGCGTCATCTCGTCGCCGTCGAGTTCGACGAGCGGCGTAGCGACTTTGATTTTCTTCATGCTGCGAAGAGTACCGAGTCAGGTACTTCCCCACCCTACCTTTTCGCCGTGTGCGCGCGCCGGAGGCGC
>JAYUUV010000458.1:0-10709 GCA_043754695.1 Planctomycetota bacterium | reverse complement strand
AACAGGGCTCCTGACGAGCGCAAGCCTGCGTCCGCTCTCCGCTCGCTGAGCGGTCGCGCGGCCGCGTGTGGATCGTGCTCGCGCTCAAAATCTCGCTTCTGGCCAATTCACCTGCCACTCGCGAGACTGTGCCCAAGTCACTGCTTCCATGAACTCATCATCAGATTCTTCCGGCGGCGAAGTGCTCGTCTATCAGGCCCCTGACGGACAGGTACGGGTCGATGTCCGCTTGGAGCGCGAGACTGTCTGGCTCACGCAGAAGCAGATGGCCGAACTCCTGGGTACCTCCACCGACAACGTCGGGCTACACCTCAAGAATGTCTACGCGGAAGCGGAACTGGATGAGGCCTCAACTACCGAGGATTCCTCGGTAGTTCAAACCGAGGGGGTCCGGCAGGTGCGACGCCAGGTACGAACGTACAATCTCGACGCCATCCTCTCGGTTGGTTACCGGGTCAACTCCGGACGCGGCACCCAATTCCGCATCTGGGCCACGCGCACCCTGCGCGAGCACCTTCTGCGCGGCTACACGCTCAATGAGCGCCGCCTGCGCGAGCGAGGCATCGGCGAACTCGAACAAGCGCTAAGCCTGCTCGCCCGAACGCTGACGAGCCACGCACTCGTCACCGACGAAGGTCGCGCGGTCCTCGAAGTCGTCCAGCGCTACACGCAGACCTGGCGGCTGCTGCTTGAGTACGACGAAGAGCGACTCGCAGCAGGTCCGATTCGGCCAGTCGCCCAGAAGGCAGGCTTGACGCTCGACGACGCGCGCATGGCCGCCACCAGCCTGCGCGAAGAAATCACCCAACGCGGCGAAGCAGGGCAACTTTTCGGGCAAGAACGCGGTGAGAGCTTGGCAGGCATCCTCGGCGCCATCGAACAGACTTTCGGCGGCCAACCGCTGTATCCCAACGCCCAGGTGCGCGCGGCGCACCTGCTCTACTTCGTCATCAAGGACCATCCGTTCAGCGACGGCAACAAACGCATCGGCGCGCTGCTGTTCCTGGAGTATCTGCGCCGAAACGACCTCTTGATGCGCGCCGATGGAGCGCCGCGACTGGCGGACAACGCCGTCGTCGCGCTCGCCTTGCTGGTCGCGGAAAGCGATCCGAAGCAGAAGGTCCTGATGATCCGGCTCGTGCTCAACCTGCTCGAGAGCGACCCGCATTGAGCGGCGGCGACGCAGGGGCGAATGCACGAAATCGGGCCGGAGCAAGCCCAGGGCACCCGCGGAACAGGGCGCGGATCCGACAACCGAGCCCTGTGACCTTCCTCCAGTAGACAAGTTAGAGGGTAAAGGGGAAAGTCAGGCTCTTCGTCATGCGCACACACTGCTCTCGTTCGCGCACCTTCGGGTGGCTCACGCTTCTGATCCTCGCCGGCAGCGCTTTCGCTCGCGCCCAGGATCCACAGGCCGCCCCGGCGAAACCGGCCGCTCCGCAACCGACGCAGACTCCTCGTCCCAGCGGTGGCGCTCCGCCCTCGAACGATTCGTTTCGCTTCGGCTCGCCGCCTTCGCTCGCGCCGGGCACGACGCAGGAGCAAATGTGGCCCGCCGCGACGGCCGAGGGTTGGGCCAAGCCGTGCCTGATTCCTTGGCAGCGCACGTTCGACGACGCGCTCAAAGTCTCCAAGGCGACCGGCGCGCCGATCCTGGTCTGCGTCAACATGGACGGCGAAATTGCCAGCGAACACTTCGCCGGCGTGCGCTATCGCGACCCGGCGACGGCCAAGGCGCTCGAGCGCTACGTGTGCGTGGTCGCGTCCGTTTATCGGCACACGGCGCGCGACTACGACGAGCTTGGCCAGCGCGTGCTTTGTCCGCGCTTCGGAACGGTCACCTGCAGCGAGCACATCGCCTGCGAAGTCGAGCTGTACGCGAAGTACTTCGAGGGCAAGCGCATTTCGCCGCGGCACTTGATGCTCAACCTCGACGGGTCGAAGAATTACGACGTCTACTTCTCGTGGGACACGCAAACGGTGTTCACGGCTTTCGCCAAGGGCGTCGAGAACCTGCCGCCGCCGCTGAAGCTGGCCCACGACGGATTGTCGATGCCCGAGCGCGCGAAGAGTGCCGATGCTCTCGATCGCAAAGCCGTGGAGCAGGCGTATCAAGAAGGCGACCACGCGGCCCGTTTAGCGATCTTGCGCTCCGTCGTCGCCAATCGCGGCGCGGATCAGAACGACGTGTTGCGCCTGGCGGTTTTCGGCCTCGACCTCGAACTCGCCAGCGTGGCAAGAAAAGCTCTCGCGCAAGCCGAATCGGAAGCTTCGATCGACGTGATCGCCGAAGCTCTGAAAGTCCCGATGGATCCCAAGGAACGCGAAGCGCTGGTCGCCAGCGCGGATCGGCTCGGTGAAAAGTTCCCGCGCGCGCGCACGCTCGCGGCATTGCATCGCGGATTGGAAATGGGCTCCACGCGAATCAGCGCCAGCGACGGCGCGCTGCCGAGTGCGAGCGCGGCTGAATATGCGGCCAGCGTCGAGCAGCGCGCCAGCGCGAGCGAAGCCCAGCCCAAGGATCCGTCGACGAAGCTGGCTTTCGCGGAGTCGTTGCTCGCGCGCGCCAATGAAGGCTCGAGCGATGTTCGTTTCACGCGCGCGCTGCTCGAGGATGCACGCATCCACGCCGAAGACGCGCAAAAACTCGGCCTTTCCGGTTGGCGCCTCGACGCCACGCTGGCGGCGACCTACGACCAGCTCGGCGACTTTGACAAGGCTCTCGAGCACGCGCTCAGGGCCGTCGAAGGCGGCATGTGGAGCGCGAAGACCGCTGAAATTGGTGCCACGGATTTCGTGCAGGTGCGCGTGCTTGCGCTATTCGCCCAGTCACGACAGATGGCGATTCGCAAGGCCTATCAGGAAAAGTCCAAGTGGCCGCCCGAGTGGCTCGCGGACGTCAATGCGGCCTACGCGAAGCTCGCCGCGCATCCGCTGGTCACGGAAGACAATCTCGTTTCCTACTATGACTTCTTGAATTGGCTAGGCGGCACGCAACGCGCGGCGGCGACGCTCGAAGATGCGTTGACGAAGTTCCCTGATTCGGCCGTATTGCACGATCGGCTGCGCTCGCGCTTGCTGTGGGAAAAGGGGCCGGCGGAACTCGAGAGCGAGTACACGGCGCGCCTCGCCAAGTCGGGGCACTCGAAGCAGCTCAGCTGGTTTGCGGGTTATGCCTCACTCGTCGCAGCGGAGAACTTTCGTCGCCGCAATGAGTTCGACAACGCGCTGTCCGCCTACTCGCGCGGCATCGCGTACTACGAGCGCAATATCGCCGACGCGCCCGAAGGCCATGACCTGTGCGATCACTTCATCGCTTTGGCCCACGCCGGGCGAACGCGTGTCTTGCTGGAGCGCGGCGATCTCGAAGCGGCAACGGTCGAGATGCTGGCTACCTTCGGCCGGCGCGCGGACTCGACCGGCACGATGGATGGCTTGAACATCACGCCCGGGATGACGGCCTTGATGCTGCACGCGCAACTGGTTTCCGCCCAGAAGACCGTGCTGGCGACGAAGTTGAAGTCGGCGATGGATGCGCTGGACCAGAAGCTCTTCGCGGAGCCTGATTTCGCAGGAGCGGGTCGCGCCCGTCCCGGCAATCGCGGCCGGCCCGGGCGCTGATTGCGAGAAGCGGAGACTAGCTCGGCGACCTGTCGCGGCGGCGTCCGGGTTGGACTTTGTCGCAGCCGTCTTGCGCAGGACGTCGACACATTGGTACTCAGGCTTCAATGCCTGAATTGACCGTGGAGCCCGCCTGCCCGCGCCGCTAGCTTGTCGGCATGGCTACACGCACACGCACGACGAAGACCAAAATCAGGCGCCGCTTCGACGCCGCACGCGACCCGCTCGACTTTCGCGACCAAATGTTCGTGCCGACGCTGGTCGAAGTCCCGACCCAGCGGCCGATCGCCGCGATCCTGAAACTGAAGTTGCCCGTGCTCGATCAGGGCAGCGAAGGCGCCTGCACAGGATTCGGGCTGGCGACTGTCGCGCACTTCCTGTTGCGCTCGCGACGCGTCGTGGCCGACAAAGTCGACGTCAGTCCGCGCATGCTCTACGAGATGGCCAAGCGCTACGACGAGTGGCCGGGCGAGACCTACTCCGGTTCGACGGCGCGCGCGGCAATGAAGGGTTGGCACAAGCACGGCGTGTGTTCGGGAAAAGCCTGGCCCAATGCCGACAAGCAAGCGAGCGCCGTGCTCGACTCCAAGCGCGCGAAGGATGCGCTGCTGCGGCCGCTGGGCGCCTATTTCCGCGTCAACCACAAGGATCTCGTCGCCATGCACAGCGCGATCGCCGAAGTCGGCGTGCTGTATGCGACTTGCACCTGCCACTCGGGCTGGAGCGACGTGAAAGCCAATGGCCTGATCCCCTATCGCGACGACATGCTCGGCGGCCACGCCTTCGCCATCGTCGGCTACGACGCGCACGGATTCTGGCTGCAAAATTCATGGGGCCCTGCCTGGGGCAAACGCGGTTTCGCGCGCATCAACTACGACGATTGGCTGGCCAATGGCACGGACGCGTGGGTCGCGCGCCTGGGCGCACGGGTCGAGATGCAACGCGCGGCGACGACAGCGATCGTGAATTCGGCCGCCGGCAATGCGCGCGCGTCCTACAGCAACGCGGATTTGCGGCCGCACATCATTTCCTTTGGCAATGAAGGCGAGCTGCGCGACACCGGCAGCTACGGAACCTCGCGCGCGGACGTCGCCCAGATCCTGGGCAGCGATTTTTCGCGGCTCACGAAGACCTGGAAACGGCGGCGCATCCTGCTCTACGCACACGGCGGCCTGGTCGGCGAGGAGAACGCGATCCAGCGCGCCGCGGACTACCGCGCGACGATGATGGAGCGCGAAATCTATCCCTTGTGCTTCATCTGGAAAACCGACGCCTGGACCACGATCTCGAACATTCTGCGCGATGCACTCGCCAAGCGCAGGCCGGAAGGATTCTTGGGCGCGGCGAAGGACTTCATGCTCGATCGCCTCGACGACGCGCTCGAGCCGCTCGCGCGCGCGCTCGGCAAACCGCTGTGGAGCGAGATGCGCGAAAACGCCGAACGCGCCTCGCGGCCCGGCTCCGGCGGCGCCTGGATCGTGCTGGAGGAACTCGCCGCCTTGTTGCGCAAGGATCCTTCGATCGAGATTCACATCGCCGGCCACAGCGCGGGTTCGATTTTCATGTCAGGTGTGGTGCAGCGACTGGCCGCGCCGAAGAACGGGACGATCGCCACAGGCCCGGCGAAAGGCGCGCAGGGACTGGGCCAAAAAATCTCCTCGCTTTCGTTGTGGGCTCCGGCTTGCACGACGGCACTGTTCAAAGCGGCCTATCTGCCCGCCTTGCCCGCGATCGATCGCTTCGCGCTGTACACGCTGACCGACAAGGTCGAGCAGGACGACAACTGCGCGAAGATCTACAACAAGTCGCTCTTGTACCTGGTCTCGAACTCGCTCGACGCCACCGCGCGCATCCCGATGTTCCGGCCCGACGGCGAGCCGATCCTGGGCATGGCGAAGTTCGTCAAGAAAGACGCGCAACTGTCGAAGATTCTCGCTGGCAAGCACCAGTGGATTCTGGCGCCCAACGATCTGCCCCCGGACCGACCGGGCGCTTCGCGCGCCCGCGGCCACGGCGATTTCGACGACGACGACGCGACGGTGCAATCGACGCTGTTGCGCATCCTCGACGTCACGTCGATGCCGCCGTCCGAGATGAAGTTCCAGCGCTCGGCGTCCTCGATGCGCGATCAGCGCAAGGCCCTAGGTGCCTGAGACCACCGACGGCGCAGCGCGATTCGCCAGGCGCAGCTCGAGCCGCCACAAGACCCAGGGCACGAGCATCGCTCCCGCCATGGCCGCGAAGGCCAGCGTGTCCATGCCCGCGAGGCTGCCGTCGGCGCGCTCGACGAGCACGAGCGAAGCGACGACTCCGCCAAGCGTGGCCGCGAGGTGCGAGACCATCGACTGCAGCGACATGTAACCCGCGCGCTCCTCGGCCTTGGGCACCTTCGACGTCACCGTCTGATAGGCCACGCCGCGAATCGAGGTCGTGAACATGTAGCCCATGAACAAAACGAGCACCGGGATCAGCGGCGAGTAGTGCACGAACCACGCGAACATCACGACCAACAGGCAACTCGTCGCCCACAGCGACACTTTGCCCGCGCCGTGCCGATCGACCTGTCGGCCGATCATGCGCATGCCGACGAAACTGACCATGCCTCCGCACAAATAGAGGATCGACAGACGCTCGCGCGGATAGCCCAGATTGAACTGCAGATAGGTCGAGAGGATCGGCACGATCGCGAAGTTGCTCGCCATCAGGATCAGCGTGCTCGAGTACGAGATCAGCACGGTCGAATCGCGCAGCAGGTTCAGCGCAGGCACGGCGCGATGGCCCGGCTCGCGGCCCTCGAGGTGTGCGCGCATGGACGGCATCGTGAACATGACCAGCACGGAAATCAGAAGTCCGAGCAGCGCGACGACGACAAAAGGACTGCGCCAGCCGAAATGACGCGCGAGTTCCAACGCCGCGGGCACGCCGAGCACGCTGGCCGCGGCGAACATGCCCATCACCTGCCCCATCGCCCGGCCGCGGCGCTCCGGCGGCACCACGTCGGAGACGATCGACATCGCGATCGAACTGGCCGGGCCGCCGAACATGCCTGCGAACACGCGTGCAGCCATCAAGGTCCCAAGGCCTGTGGCCAGCGTCGCGAGCGCGGTGCCCGCGAACAGACCAAGCAGACAAACGATCAGCGCGCTGCGCCGATCGAAGCGGTCCAGGAAAAACGAACCAGCGAAGCCGGCGATGCCGCCCGCCGCCGTGTAGGCTACGCCGATGTTCGGGATCTCGTGCTTGGGGATGCCGAGCGCGAGCGCCAGATCGGGCCCCATCGGCATCACGATCATGAAGTCCAGGATGTTGATGAACTGCACCGCCCCGACCAGGGCCAGGATCGTGCGTTCAGTTCTCGGTTGGAGCAACATGGATGCGAATCTCGAAGCCTGCGAAGGCGAGCCGCACAAGGTAGCAGCCGCCCGCGACGTTCCAAGCTCTCGCGCGGAATCGGGCCGCGGCCCGCGCGAATTTCACACCGGATCGCTCAGCGCGCGAGCGCGTCGGGCCGCCAGCGTTCCAGCGCATCGACGAATTCCCGCGGCATGCCGCTGTCGAGGCGCGCCTCGCGCGAGTACGGCACGCCGCGCAGCACCAGCGGAGTGAGCGGCTTGGGCAGGTGCGCGAGCCAGGTTTCGAAATCCAGAACGCCGGTGAACTCTGCAAACCAGTGCGCGGCGAAGCGCACGTGGGCGTGTTCCTCCTGGCCGATCCGCTCCTGCAGCAGCGCGCCCTCCTCGTCGCCCACGCCCCGAAAGAGCGTCGCATAACGCGCCGAGTGATCGAGGTTCGCGCCTTCGAAGCCAAGGCCGAGCAGCGCAACGAATTGCGCCGGCTGCTGCACGCTGCCGACGCGCTGCCAAAACCAGTCGCGCACCGGATGATCGCCAAGTTCCATGCCGAGTCTGCGCGCGTGGGCCACGTAGGCGCGCGCGTGGCGGGCTTCGTCGATCACCAGGCGCGCGAGGCCGAACTTGAACTCTCGCGCAGTTTCTGGAAACGCGAGAATGGCCCAGGCCATCAACTCGGCGGCCTGCACTTCGTGGTGCGCGAAGGTCAGCGCCAATTTCGCCCGATTGCGCGGCGCGGCCAGACTCGCAGCGCTCGGCGTGCGCGCGTGACGCGCAACGATCTGCCAGTTCGTCGGCCGGCCCGGAGCGGCCAGACGGCGCAGCAGGGGCTCGCGCTCCCACTGCACTTGATTCGCGGGCGGGAGGTCTTCTGGTTCCAGCTTCAGCTGCGCGTCCGTCGTCATGACGTAGTCGAAGGCCCAACGCTCCAAAGTTCCGAGCGGCGGAGGCGCATTCGGTTCATTCGCCTGCATGCTCAATTGCCGAGCACGATTCGCGCCGCCCCGCGCTTTTTCAGGCTCGCGGCGAGACGCTCGCTCAACGCGCCCTGCACGACCAACGCCCCGTCTTCGACGCGCACGTTGGTGCCCAGCTCATGCCGCAGCTCCTTCGCCAGCGCCTCCAGCAGTGCCGTGCTCCCGTCGATCCCGCGAGCGAACACCACGGTCTTGCCCGCGCGGCCCTTGGACTCGCGCGAAATCACGATCCGGCCGGACAGCGCGCGCTCCAGCGGCGAACGCTTCGAAGGTTCCGCGCTCGGTTCACCGGCCACGGGCGTCGTCACCAGGGCGGGCAGCTTGGACGAGAGCGAAGCAAGAGCGGCGAACGGTTTGGAGCCGAAGGCCGGCCTGGAATCCGCTCCATCGGCGGCCTTTGGGCCGCGGGCAGGTTGCTGGGGCTGGGTCATGGGAAAAGCGTGGCGCGCACGGGCGGAGTCCGCTCGACTAGACTAACTCCATGTGGTCCTGCGCGCTGCTCTTGCTGCAAGCTCCGTCAGCGGAGCGCCGGGAAAATGCGCTCGAAACCCTGATCACCGCGCATTGCGCGGAGTGTCATGGCGCCGAGCGACCGAAGGGCGACCTCGACCTCGAAGCCTGGGTCGACGGCTCGATACCGTTCTCCGCCGAGAGCTTGCGCGAATCCCTAGAGCGCGTGCGCGAGCGTCTGCTACTGGGCGAAATGCCGCCACCGAGCCGGCCGCGGCCCACGGAGAATGAACTCGACGGCGCGCTCGCCTGGCTCGATGCCAACCTGCCGCAGGAAGCGATCGCGAAGCCTAGCCTGCGCCGGCTGAATCGCTCCGAGTACGAGCGCAGCGTGCGCGATCTTTTCGGCGTCAGCTACTCGACGCGCGAATTTTTTCCCGCCGACGACGTCGGTGCCATGTTCGACAACGACGCCGCGGTCGCCTCGGTCAGCGAACTCGGCGTCGAGCGTTGGATCGAGGCCGCCGAACGCGTCGCCGCGCGCGCGCTACCGCCGCTCGTCGATTGTTCCACGCGCCTCTTGGGAGCCACGGAGTTGAAAAGCGAAGGCGGCATCACGCGCCGCGCCACGGAGCTCTCGATGTACTCGGGCGGCAAGGCCTTCGCTGAGATCGAGGTCCCGCGCAACGGCCGCTATCGCATCGAAGTCATCGCCTGGGGCGACATGGCCGGCGACGAGGCGCCCAGACTCGCGATCGAAGTCGATGGCCGCTCCTTGGGCGAGCTGGAAATTCACGCCGAGCACGGAGCCAAGGACACGCTGGAAGTGAGCGCCGCGTTTTCCGCGGGCGAGCACGAGTTTTCCGCACGCTTCGTCAACGATTTCTATGTCGAGGAAGGTCTAAACGTAAAACGTCAGGACCGCAACGCACACGTCGCAAGTCTGGCCCTGATCGGCCCGCTCGATCCCGCGCCGGCGACACGGTTCACGGAGTGGATCGATGGGCTGCTGGCCAAACAGTCCTTCGAGGCCGCGCTGGGCGAACTTGGCTTGCGCGTCTGGCGCCGGCCGCTCGACAGCGCGGAAGTGCAGCGTCTGTCCAAGCTCTCCGATCCAGCGCAGGCCAGCCGCGAACGCGCGGGCGTCGCACTCGTCGCCTTGCTCGCCTCGCCGAATTTCCTCTACCGCATCGAAAGCACGAAAAACGCGGCGTCGCTGTCGGGTTTCGAATTGGCCACGCGCCTGTCGTATTTCTTATGGGCCAGCGCGCCGGACGCGCGGCTCCTGGAACTTGCGGCGAGCGGCGAACTGCTCGACGAAAAAGTGCGCGCGGCAGAGATCCGGCGCCTTTTGCGCGACGCGCGCTCGCGCAGTCTGGTCGAGGAATTTGGCGCCCAGTGGCTGGGCTGGCGCGCGCTCGAACACTCGACGCCTGACCCGCACACGTTTCCGGCCGCGAACGAAGCACTGCTCAGCTCGATGCGCCAGGAAAGCGAAGCCTTCTTCGAAGCCATGCTGCGCGAGGATCGGCCGCTCGACGAATTCTTGGACGCGGATTTCACGTTCGTCGACGAGCGTCTGGCGCGGCTCTACGGCATCGAGGGCGTTTCCGGCGCAGGCCTGCGCCGCGTGCACCTGGACGACCGCGAGCGCGGCGGACTGCTCGGCCAGGCTGCGATCTTGACCGCGACTTCGAATCCGACGCGCACTTCGCCGGTGAAGCGCGGCAAGTGGGTGCTCGAAACGTTGCTCGGCAGCCGCGTGCCGCCGCCACCGCCGGGTGTCGGAGCGCTGCTCGATCCCGCGCCGGGCGTCGCGCCGAAGAGTTTGCGCGAACAACTGGACCTGCACCGTTCGAAGCAGGATTGCGCGAGCTGCCACAACCGGCTCGATCCGCTCGGCTTCGCGCTCGAGGGCTTCGACGCCAGCGGGCAGCGCCGCACGCACGATGGCGCCGCGGACATCGATGCGCGCGGAACTTTCGCCGACGGCAGCGAAGTCAACGGTGTGCGCGAGCTGAAGCAATACCTGAAATCGCGCGGCGCGTTCCCGCATGCGTTGGCGCGCGCGCTGTTCCTTTATGCGCTCGGGCGCGCGCCGGCACGCGGCGAAGCGCGCGAGCTGCAAAAGGCCGTCGACGAGCTGCCCGTGGAAAAACGCACGCTCGCGTCGGTCATCGAAGTGGTCTGTCGCCAAACCGCATTCCTGCACGCAGGAACCTCCCCATGACGCAACATTGTTTTTCCAGGCGCACGCTGTTGCGCGGCGTCGGACTTGCAATCGCCCTGCCGTGGATGGAGTCGCTCGCGC
>JAYUUV010000457.1:0-11441 GCA_043754695.1 Planctomycetota bacterium | reverse complement strand
GTCCGACTCCAAGGTGCCGAGCGCGAGCAGGGCGGCCTGGCGCACGGCCTGCTCGCCGTCGCCGAGCAGGCCCGCGATTTTCTGTGCTCCCAACGGATCGCCAAGGCGCGCCAAGGTGATCGCGGCCGCGCGCCGCACTGCGCCATCGCTCGACTTCAACGCCGTCGTCGCCGTGGACAACGCTTGCGAATTCCACTCCAGCACCTTTGCAGGGGCGCTTGCGTTCCCGTGTTCGTCGACGGTCGAGTCGAACGGCGTGGCCGCAAAATACTCGCGCCGATGCAGCCGCCACCAATCGGCCCACGAGTCCCAGTCGCCGCTCAGCGCCGCGAACCAAAGGGTCAGCAGCGCGAACAGTGAAATGGCCATGGCTTTCACGCGCCCTGATTCTACGCGGGCGCGAGCCGCGGATGTGCAAGGCCGGCGCGTACCTCAGATTCCCGCATCGACGATCTCATTCATCCAGCTCTCGAAGAGCAGAAAGTTCGCGTTGCGGCCCAGCACGTCCAAGCGCTCGAGCGGCACGGCGGACAGCGCTGCTGCGCACGCTTGCAGTGCGTGACCCCGCTCCGCGGCGCGGGCGCTGCCGGCCGCCGTTTCGAGCAGCGCGCCCACGGCCGCGGCACTGCCGTTGAGCGCCAGGGCAGCGAGCACGCTCGCGCGCTCCCCAGGATCGACCGTGCGCTGCAGGCAGCTCTCGATCAAGCCCGCATCGTCCACGCGACGCATGCGCGCGAGCGACTGCCCGAGGACCGCGAGTGTGGCGCCGTCGTGCGGGCCTTCGATCTGGAGCAACAACTCCTCGCGCGCCCGACGGGTCGCCATCAGGCCCAGCCCTTCGGCCGCGAAAGGGCGCAGCAGGCTTGCGGCGGCGGGCGAATCCGCGCGCGCGAGCCAATCGAAGGCCTGGTCCTGGCGCGCCATTCCGATCGCCAAGAGTGTCGCGCAGTGTTCATTGTTGTCCAGCGAGCGCGCCAGCGGCAAATTGAGGGCCGAGCGTGCACGGGGATCTCCTGCGCGCGCGGCGAGGCCGAGCGCAAGAGCGATCCAAGGCCGCAACGCACTCGCGGATCCGTCGCGCAGCGCGAGCAGCTTGGCAATCGCGTTGGGCGAGTGCTGTCGCCCTAGCGCAATCACTTCGAAGCCACGCGCAATCGGGTCCTGCTCGGTTTCCAGCGCCGCGATCAGCGCATCGGCGACACGCGCTTCGTTCGTAAGACCGAGCGCGAGCGCCGCGGACCTGCGCAATTCGAGCTGTTTCGCGCTCAACATCGAAGTGAGCTGGTCCGTGTCGATGCCCTGCTGCGAGCCGCCCAGCGTCTCCAGCGCGCGCGCGCGCACATCGAGCGGCTCCGATTCGTCGCTGCAAAGCGCGCGCACCGTGGGCCAGAGGTAGTCCACACGCGCCAGTTGCTGGTGCATCAGGGCGCACAAGCGCAGTTCACGCGCCGTCGCGCTCGCGCACAGGGCCTGCTCCAGCACTGGATCGATCTGCGCATCCAAAGTGCCCGCGCGGCACAGTCCCAGCGCCAGCAGCGCAAAACCGCGCTCGAGCGCCGCCGCATCGCTGCGTACGACCTCGAGCAGCAAAGCTCGCGCGGGACTGGAAGCGCACGAGCCCAGCGCCAGCAGCGCAGCGCGGCGCACGCCGTGGTCGAGGTCTTGGAGCAGCGGTGCGAGCGCATCCGTCGCCGAACCTGGCACGAGCCGCGCCAGGGCGATCGCTCCCGCGCGGCGCAAGCCGGCTTCGCGCGAAACGACTGCGACTTGCGCGATCTCCAGGGCCCTCGCTCGCAGTTCTTGCAGTTGCCGCGCGCTGAGCAAAGCGGGTTCCTGATCGAGAGTCCCGTCATCGAAGCCGCGCGCCGTGTTTCCAAATTGCTCGCCACGGTGCTGCATCCACCACATCGCCCAAGGCTCGCGGTGGCGTTGGAACAGCCCCTGTGCGCCGAATTCTTCCGGCCCGAGCGCGGAGTTCCACAGAGCCAACGCGGAGAGCGCGCCGTCGTTGCGGCCCTCGACCCCCAGGAGAATCTCGATTCTAGGTGACGACTTGTAGCCGCGGGCGGCGCGCTGGGTCAGATCCTTGGGGCCGCGCCAACCGCGCTGAGCCGAGTAGGGCGTGATGTCTCCCGGACCGAGATGGGAGCCGCCTTGGCTCAGAGCGGCCGCCGACAGCGCGAGCCATGGAATCAATGCAAGGATTGCTTTTTTCAAACGGCGCTCTCTTCCCCCGGACGCTCGCTTGGCAACTAGCGTTCCGCGCGCAGAGGATCGTGATAGGGCCCCCGGCATGTTCGGCGCGGCTTTCGCTCGCGCGCGCCCCTGAGGTGTGTTCGCCTTGTGCAGCCTGCGCTGTGCGAAAGCGCTCGAACCCTTGCCGTTGCGCAGTCGGCTTGGTGGACTCTTGGAGTTGATGCATCGCTACCGACCGGGTGCCAAGTCCGATCTGGAGACACCATGAATCAGAACCATGCGTCCCGCCGTGAATTCCTGCGCGCCTCCGCCGCCGCAACGGCGGCACTTTCGTTCGCGACGTTGAGCGCGCGCGCCACGCAATCGGGTGAGGTCAAGCCGCCGGTGTCCGGGCTCGAGCATCGCCGCTTCGGCAAGACCGACATGAACGTGGCCTTGCTCGGCTTCGGCGGCGCCGAGATCGGTTACGAGAAGACCGAGCAGGCGACCGTCGAAAAGCTGCTCAACGCCGCGCTCGACGCCGGTTTGAACGTCGTCGACACGGCCGAGTGTTATATCGACTCGGAAGTCCAGATCGCGGCGGCGATCGGCCAGCGGCGCAAGGAGTTCTACCTGTTCACGAAGTGCGGCCACGCGAGCGAGACTGCGGGGCAAGGTTCCGACTGGTCGAAGTCCGGCATCCTGCGACAAGTCGAGCGCAGCCTGAAGCGCCTGAAGACCGATGCGGTCGACCTGGTGCAGCTGCATTCGTGCGGCATCGAGGAACTCGACAAAGGCGAGTGCATCGAAGCGCTCGAACAAGCAAAGAAAGAAGGCAAGACGCGCTACATCGGCTATAGCGGCGATTCCAAGGCCGCGCGCCGCGCCATCGAACTTGGCCGCTTCGATTCGCTGCAGACTTCGATCAACATCTGCGATCAGGAGTGCATCGAAATGACCCTGCCACTGGCCAAGCAGAAGAACATGGGCGTGATCGCCAAGCGCCCGATCGCCAATGCGGTCTGGCGCTACGAGACCAAGCCCGACAACGGCTACCACCAGGAATACTGGCGCCGCCTGCAGGAGTTGAAGTACGACTTCTCGAGCGGCGACGCGCGTTCGAAGCAAGGCCCCGACGGCCCGGCGGCGATTGCCATGCGTTTCACGGCGATGCAGGCCGGCGTGAATGTCCTGATCGTCGGCACGACGAAGCCCGAGCGTTGGAAGCAGAACGCCGAACTGATGCAGGCCGGGCCGCTCTCCAAGGAACTCGCCGAATCGATCCGCGCGCGCTGGAAGGCCACGGCCAAGCCTGACTGGACGGGGCAGACTTGAGTCGCTGAACCTGGGCCTCTTCGAAGTCTTACGAAACTGCGCCGCTTTCGCCTTCTAGCGAGGGATAGGATCGGGCCGGCGCGAGTGGCAACAGTCGTCCAGCTCGCCCACGGGGTTTGCCGCGCCTCGATTGTTCGCGGCGATTTCCATTGGATTGCGCGAAGAGGACTTCCATGCAGCAAGTTCATGATCTGGTGTCCCGTCTGGATCGGCTCGAGCGCGAAAATCGTTCGCTCAAACGCTGGTCGATCGCCCTGCTCGCCCTCGGCTCGATCGGAGCTCTCGGCTCAGCCATCACCGTCTGCGAGAGCGTGTCCGCCGAACGCTTCATCGTGCGCGACTCCGGCGGCAAGGAGCGCGTCCGCCTGACTGCCTATGAAACCGGTGGCGTGCCGAAACTCTCCTTCCTCAATGACAAGGGCAAGGTCGTCTTCTCGCTGGGCGTATGCGACCAGAACAAGGGCTACATCGAAGTCACCGGCGTCAACGGACTCGCGCGCAGTTCGTTCGTCGTGCAGGACGGTCGCGCAGTGCTCGAGCCCGTCGCATCGACGGACAAGCCGGCCGAACCGCGCACGGGCATGTGAGTCAGACGCGCGGCGCGAGCCGGCAGAAGCCGGCTCGCGCGCGCATTTTTGGGTCAGTCGCGGCGCAGCTCGTCGAAGAAGTTCATGAAGTCGCGATCGAGCGCTTCGACATCGCGGCGTTCCAGCGCGCGGTCGATGGCGACCGAAGCGTCTGCGCCCTCGCAAAGCGCGGCCCACAGCGCAGCGAAGATCGCGCGTGAGGATTCGTTCCGACAGCGCAGGTAATGCACCCAGGTCCACGAAAGCGCGTAGTTGCGCTCGATCCCGGCCTGGAACGCTGTGTCGTCCATGCGCGCGAAGTCCCGCAGGCCTGGCATGATTTGCTTGCCGTCCTTGAGGTGCGCGATCCAGCCCGGGCGCAAGCCGCCGGCCTTCCAGGTTTCGTCGCTTTGCGCGGAAGCCGCAAGCGTCTCAGCGAGTCCTTCGCCAAACCAGCGCGGCACCGCGCCGGCGCGCAGGTCGACATAGCGGTGCAGGCACTCATGCCGCAGCGTGTCCCACAATCGTTCGGGGTCGGGTTGATTCCAGGCGATGAGTTGTTTGAGCAGCAGGCTGTAGATGCCCAGCGTGTTCTCCAGGCTCGCGTCGGCGACGCCCTGCACGTAGTCGCGATAGCCTGATTCGCCCGCGAAAATGTAGACGACACCGCGCTCGCGTCCCGATTCGGGCAAGCGGCCGAACTCGAAGACGCAGCGCTCCATGGCCTTGTCGAGCACGCGCAGCGCGTCGCGGCAGAGCTTGACGCTGACGTCCGAGCGCACGACGAAGTAGCGGCCCGAATGTTCGAAGACCTGCTTCCACGGCGGGCCCAGCTCGGACTTGACGACCTTGATTTCGAGCTGTGCCAGCACCGCATCCGCGGGCAGCGCCGTGCGCGCGCGACTCACGGCCGCGTGTGCAGCCTTGGCCTGCCCGAGCAGCAGGAGCGTTTCCACCAACCGCTGATGGACAGCTGCTTGTTCGGGTCTGGCGATGGCGAGCGAGTCCAACTCGGCGGCCGCGTCCGCGTGGCGCTTCGCAAGGCCCAGGAGCAAGGCGTGCATCAGGGCCGCATCGTGTTCTCGGCCGACGCCCGGCTTCAGTTCGGCAAACCTGCCCAAGGCCGCCTTGAAGCGACCCAATCCGAAGTCGGCCTGGAATTCGACGTAAGCGAGTGCCTGCGCGGGAAAGGCGGCCTCGCGCAGTTCGTCAAGTTCGGCAAGCACCTGCAGACTCGCACCGCGGCCCTTGGCGAGATCGCCGACAAGGCGCGCGACGAGCTTGGCTTGTTCGGCGTCCAGACTCGTCTGGATCTCCAGGCGCTTGAACAAGTCGCGCAACGAGAGATCTTCGGGCTCCGCTTTCGGCGCAGACTTCCAGGCGTTGAATTCCGGCGGGTCTTTCCAGGTGGCATCGAATGCGTGGCGCTGGTCCGCTACCGCGCGATCGAGCACGCCGTCGATCCAACCGGAGTCCACTTTGCCTGCAATCGTCAGCCTGCCGAACTCCGACGCCGCGATCACGACCAGCTGCCCGAAGTCGTCGCGATCGTGGGCAGTTTCGAGCACTTTCGCGCCTTCGTAGCTCGCCCGCACGGCGTGCGCTTCGACCTGGATTTCCGCGGCTACCGCCGGCGACTTGCCCTTGCGTTGCTTGGGATCGACGCTCTGCAATTCGTGGCTGTCGCGTCCGTCGTACTGGAACAGCACGTGCATGTAGTGGACGGGGTCGTCCACTTCGTGTGCGCCGAACTTGACTCCGAGTCCGGATCCACCTTCGGCGACGAGCCAGGTTGCGCCGGCGATTTCCGCGGGCGTGCCTTCGAGCGCGACCGACCAGGGCCCTTTGAAATGCGCGGGGTGGGTGTAGGCCGGGATCTGCGTGCCCGTGGATCTCGCGAAGTCTCCAAGCCCCGCACGCGTGTAGCGAATCGTCAGCGAGCCCGTGCCGGGCTCGTAGCTCACAAGGTCTCCCGACAACAAATCGTCTAAATTCGGAGCGCGTGCGACGGACCAAAAACTCGTGCGACGCAGTTCGAGTCGAATCTCTTCCAACTCCGGCTGCACGTAGGCCGCAGCGGGGTGCGTGCGCACGATTTCGAGCCAGGCTTCCTTGGCTTTTTTCCAAGACTGATTTCGCGTGAATCCACGCGCGGCTTCGAGCAGAGAGCGATAACTCGCTTCGTCGACAAGCAGAGCCTGTGCGACGGTTTGCGCGAAGCCGGCGCCGGGCCGGACGCAGGCGAGCAGGATCAGTACCGCAAGGGGGACGCTTCGGAGGCGAAGCGAACTCACGGCAAGATCACGAACTCCAGCGCGTTGCTCAACGTCGAATTGTTCGGCGCCGCAAATCCCGGATCGCGGCCCCAGAACTGGGTATTGACCGTGACACCGGCGATCAGCGCCGGATCGATGCCCGAGGCGATGATGCGATTGAAGTCGACCGACAAGCCGCCGCTGCAGTCGTTGCCGCTCGGTTTTCCGCCCGCGGATTCATTCGGCGTGCGCGTCAGCGGAGCGGCGACGCACAGGACGCCGCCCTGGAACGGCTGCGCGGCGCGACCCGCGCGGCTGAAGAGCAGCAGCCCAGGTTTGTTGTTGCGCAGATTGCGCGCCACGATCTGGAAGCCTTCTGTCGCGCTCGCGCGCGGCTCGCCGTACCAACCAATCTGCGGCAGGCAGCCCAGCGAATTCGTCTTGGCGTCGCAGTAGATCGTCGGCTCCGTCGAACCCCACTGCGCGCGCGCGATCACTTCCGGCGCGGCCATGCCCGTGGCGAACCAGGCGTCGAGCACGTCCTGCCCGGTCGAGGCCAGGTTCGGATTGCTGCCGGTGTTGGCGAGGGAAAGGAACTGAACGTACTCCCAGCTGGTCGGCTGATAGAGCAACTCGATGTCGGCGCGGCGCGCTCCTGGCGGCGGCGCCAGCGTCACTTCGCTCCAATGCTGATACACGCCGCCCGGGCCGGGATTGCCGAACTGCGTCGGCGGCACCGGCAGCGCGTTGTACGTGCGCGCCTCGTCGTAGCTCAGCCCATAGGGCGGGATGCGGTTGTCCGAAATCACCTGGTTGTTGAGGATGAAATGGAAGCTCGGGAACTCGCTGCCCACAGGCGAGGCGGCAAGTTCTCCCAGCGTGCGCGTCACACCGCCCGAGTTGCGGTCGAAGCCGAGCGGGATCGCGCCAGAGACTCCGAAGCCGAGCAACTGCTGCGCCCACTGCTGGGTGAGCCCCATGCGCGCCTGGTAGACGTGCGTGTTCGGATCGTTCGGTTCGAGCAGGGTCTCGACCTGGCGCGGCTGGCCGGCGACGTTGGCCGTGATCGCTCCGTACTCGCCGTCCGTGCGCAATACGCTGCCGTGCTCGTTGTACCAACGCATGCGCAGCCACATGCGCCGGCCCTCGGGATAACCCGTGATCAGTTTGTGTCCCGTGCGATTGACCACGCGCAGTGTGTCGCCGCTGACCGTCAGCCCCGCCGCCTCGCGCAGCGTCTCACGCGCCCGCTGAGCGCCGTCGTTGAGCGCTTCGATCTGGCGCGACCAGAGCGGCCCTGCGGCGCGCAGGCGACCCTGCGAATCCAGCCACTGCAAGACGTCGCCCATCCAGTAGTTGCCGCCGGTCAGATCGTGCTGCGGGATGTCGCTGCGCTGGGGTGCAGCCAGCAGATTCGCGCCGCGGCCTTGCACAGGTTTCATGTGGCAGCTCTGGCAGGAAAACGTGCGCGGTGTGCCATCGACGTAGCTGCCGTCGGCACTCGAGCGCAGCGCGGCATCGTGCGCGCTACCCAGCGCACCTGAGCGCAGTTCGACCGGCAATTGCGCGAGCTTGCCGACCTCGAACGTGTCCAGCGCCGACGCGCGGTGCTCGCTCGCAGTGCGCTCGACGACTCCATATTTGTGCGGCTCGTTCAGGAACGCGGCCTTCTGGTCCACCGGCGAACCGAGCACTCCGCTGAAGTTTCCCGCGGGCAGCGGAAGCGGCGCGCCATTGTTGTGCGCGAGATCGCCCGTGAGCGGATTCGAAACGTCGTGGCAGGTCGAGCACATGTCAGGGCTGCGGTGCAGCTTCGACTGCAGCCACTGATGCGGAGTCGCCGGGTCGCTGTAGGGCCCAAGGCGTTCGGGCCCGCCCCACAATACGTACATGCCGCTGCCGCGGAACGCGCGCTTGGGAGACCCGCCGTCGTTCGCCAGGAACGGCGCGTGCTGGACGCCGATGTGCTCCGAGTCGTCCGGGTTCACCAACTTGTGGCACACCGCGCAGGTGACTCCGTCGAGATCGTTGGCGATCAGCGCCGAGCCGTCCGAAGGGTTGGCGCGTCCGCCCAGCCAACCGGCCGGCACGTGGCAGCGCATGCACAGATTTCCCGAGCCGCCGAAGTCCTGCTCCGCGACCGTCAGTGCGGCCCAGAACAAGGGGTCGCTCGAGGCGTGGCCCATCATGCTGCCCTGCCAGTTGGACCAGGGTTCGCTGTCCTCCTCCATATCCGGATGGCAGAAGAAGCACATCGGGTCGATGTTCGAGTGACAGGCGGTGCAGATCACCGAGTTGATCACCGGACTGACTTCGCCCGCTTGCGTGCCCGGCTCCTGCAATTCCGTCGGCGTTTGCGCTGCCCACGCGGCCGCCATCAGCAGGCCCGCGGCGGCAAGAAGTGTCAGCAATTTCAATCGCATGCGATGGGGGAGGGGCGCTTCGGTTTCGAGTGCGCCAATCCTAACTGAAGGGTACCCGACGACTTGCCCGTAGGGACAATCCCAGGCGGACGGTGCCTGGCACGGGCTCCGTCAGAGGACGCACTCCAAGGATTCCAGCCGCCTACGGCCCGATCACGAACTCCAGCGCGTTGGTAAGAGTCACGTTGTTCGGCGCGGCGAAGCCGGGGTCGCGGCCCCAGAATTGCGCGTCGACCGTCACGCCCGCGACGAGCGCGGGGTCCACGCCGGAGGCGATCAGCGTGTTGAAGTCGAAGGACAGACTTCCGCTGCAATTGTTCCCCGCCGGCTTGCCGCCGGAAGTCTGGATCGGCGTGCGCGCGAGCGGCGTGGCGAGGCACAGCGTCCCGCCACCGAAGGGCTGCGCGGCCCTTCCGGCGCGACTGTAGAGCAGCACGGCCGGCCTGTTGTTGCGCAATTGCGTCGCGACGACCTGGAAGCCTTCCGCGGCGCTCGCGCTCGGCTGTCCGTACCAGCCGACCGCGGGCAGGCAACCCAGTGAATTGGTCTTTGCGTTGCAGTACGCGATCGGCTTCTTCGCGCCCCACTGCGCGCGCGCGATCACTTCCGGCGCGGCCATGCCCGTGGCGAGCCAGGCGTCGAGCATGTCCTGTCCGGTGCCGGCCAGTGTGGGGCTCGTTCCGTTGTTCGAGAGCAACAGGAACTGGATGTACTCCCAACTCGTCGGCTGGTAAAGCAACTCGACATCCGCGTTCGTCGCGCCCGCCGGCGGCGACAAGGCGATGTCGCTCCAGTGCTGGTACACGCCGTCGGGACCGGGATTGCCGAACTGCGTCGGCGGCACGGGTAGCGCGTTAAACTTGCGCGCATCCTCGTAGCTCATCCTGTACGGCGGGATGCGGTTGTCAGCGAGCTGCACGTTGTTGAGCACGAAGTGTTGAGTCGGATGGGTGCTGCCCGGCGCGGAGCCGGCCAGGCCCGCGAGCGTTTGCGTGATCGCGCCGCTCGTCCGGTCGAAGGACAAGGGCAGTGCGCCGCTGATGCCGAAACCGAGCAGTTGCTGGGCCCACTGCTGCGTCATTCCGTTCTCGACTTCGATCACATGTGTGTTCGGGTCGTGGGGCGCAAGCAGCGTGTCGACGGCCACCGGCTGACCGCCGATCGTGGCCGTGATCGCACCGTACTCGCCGTCGGTGCGCAACAGGTTGCCTGCGGCGTTATTCCAACGCACGCGCACCCAAAGCCGGCGGCCCTCGGGATAACCGGTGATCAGCTTGTGGCCGGTGCGGTTGACGATGCGCAGCGTGTTGCCGTTCACCGTCAGACCCGCGGCACCTGCAAGCGATTCTTTCGCGCGCTGAGCCCCGGCGTCGAGAGCTGCCTTCTGCTCAGGGGTGAAGGGATAGTCGACCCGCAGCCGACCCTGGGTCTCGAGCCATTGCATCGCGCTGCCCATCCAGTAGTTGCCCCCGGTCATGTCGTGCTTGGGGATGTCCGGACGTCCAGGCGCGAAGGGCAAGTTGCACGCGCGGCCGACCACCGGGCGCATGTGGCAGCTCTGGCAACTGAAGTCGCGCGTGGTCCCATCGGCATAGTTGCCGCCGGTACCCGCCAGCAGCGCCGCCTCGTAAGCGCGCAGCAAGCCGCCCGACTTCAACTCGGCCGGCAACTGATTGAAATCCGAGACGGGCAGCGTCGAGAGCGGCGTGGAACGGTGCTCGCTTGCTGTGCGTTCGATCACGCCGTATTCGTGCGGGAGATTCTTGAACGCGGCCTTGCCCGCGACCGGCGATCCTGGAACGCCGCTGAATTGGCCGGGTGCCAGCGGCAGCGGCGCGCCATTGTTGTGCGCCAGGTCGCCGGTGACCGGATTGGAAACGTCATGGCAGGTGGAGCACAGGTCCGCGCTGCGGTGCAACTTCGATTGCATCCAAGCGTGCGGCGTCTGCGGATTGGCATAGGGCCCGAGTCGCTCGGGCCCGCCCCACAACACGTACATTGCGCTGCCGCGGAAAGCCTTCGCCGGGTTGCCGCCGTCGTTGGCGATGAACGGCGCATTCTGTACGCCGACGTGTTCCGAATTGTCCGGATTGACGAGCTTGTGGCAGAGCTCGCAGGTCACGCCGTCGAGGTCGAACTGCGAAAGGCCCGAGCCGTCGGTGGGCGTCGAGTGGCCGGCGATCCAGCCCTTGGAGACGTGACAGCGCAGGCACAGGTCGCCGGAGCCGCCGAAGTCCTGCTCCGCCACTGCCAGCGTCGCCCAGAACAATGGGTCGCTCGAGGAGTGGCCCATCATGCTGCCTTGCCACTGGAACCAGGGCTCGGTCTCGGGATCGACGTTCGAATGGCAGAACGCGCAGTTCCAGGACGGATTGGGTGGGATGACCTCGAGCGGCTGCGTGCCCGGCTGTTGGACATCGGTCGGCGGGCTCTGGGCGGCGATGGAGGCGGCGACCATCAAGGACGCGGCCAGGAGCGGGGCCAGCTTGGAAAGGCGCATGCGGAAGGGTCGGGTCAGAGTTGGCGGACGCAAGTTGCTGACCACCAAGCCTACCTCCTTCGGCGCCATCGGGGACCCCAAGAATGCGGGCCTGGCGGCCGGCGCGCGGGGTGGGGTAGTTCTGCAGCTCCTGGGTCGGAAAGGCGAAGGCCGCGGATCCAGCGATCCGCGGCCCCCATAAAAGGGT
>JAYUUV010000456.1:0-11988 GCA_043754695.1 Planctomycetota bacterium | reverse complement strand
CGAAAGCGGCGGAGTCGAGGCTGGCTCCGTACTGTTGCTCTGGCCAATGACGAAGACTACAAGTGCGGTCCTGATGCAAGAGCCTGAACGTCAGAGTGTCGCGGGCGCGGCGAGGCCCACCGATCGGCGCGAATTGCTGCTGCTGATCCTCTTGACTTTGTTCATCGGCTTCTTCGTCACCGCGGAGCTGCTCGGCGCAAAACTCTTCCACTTCACGCTGTTCGGCATCGGTCCCAAAGACCTCGGACTTGGCGACGGCAAAGAATTCGTCGCCACGACCGGCATCCTCGCTTTCCCGCTGACGTTCGTGCTCACCGACGTCATCAATGAGTACTTCGGCAAGCGCATCGTGCGCCAGTTCACGTTCCTGGCGCTGGCTGTGAATGCGATCCTGCAAGTCGTCGTGCAGGCCGCGATCCGCGTTCCGGCGACTAGTTTCAATCCCGACGTGAGCGCGGAGCAAGTGCAGAACGCCTATTCACTGGCCCTCGGCCAAACCTGGTCGATCGTCGTGGCCAGCATGGTCGCGTTCATGATCGGCCAGTGGCTCGACGTGCAAGTCTTCACCTGGCTACGCCGACGTACGGGTGGAAAACTGCTCTGGCTGCGCTCGCAGGGCAGCACGGTCGTCAGCCAGGCGATCGACAGCTACGTCGTGATCGTGCTCGCGTTCGTGGTGCTGCCGATGTTGTTCGACACGGGATCCGCGCCCTGGAAGTGGAATCTTGCGCTCGCGGTCGCGACCACCAACTACGTCTACAAGTTCGTGATCGCAGTGGGCACGACGCCGGTCCTGTACTTCGTGCACGGCTCGGTTCACGGTTGGCTCGGCAAGGACCTCGCACATCGAATGTCCCACGAGGCGCACCCGCGCGATCCCGAGTAGCCGAAAAAACGCGCCGCTTCAGGGACGCTGCGGCTTCGCCTGCCAGCCCGGTTTGTTCGCGTCGAAGTCCGGTTCGGGCAGTGCTGCGACGCGCTCGGCGCGCTGCGTCGAATCGAGTTCGATCCGCGTGCCTAGCCCGCGAAAAATCTCGAGGCCCTGGGAGCGCGCGACAATTTCGCGCAACGTTCGACCGCGCGGCATGTCCTCCCAGGGATCGAAACGCTCATTGAAATCGAACAGCGTCGGCACGACGCGCCGCGCGTAGGCCATATACGCGGGGTTGTCGGTCTGGAACACGAACACTCCGCCAGGCCGCAGCACGCGATGGATCGCGGCCAGCACTTCCGGAGTCAACTGCCTGCGCGCCGCGCGTCCCGCTTCGTAATAGGGTTGCGGGTGATAGAGGTGCACTTCGTCGACACTCGCATCTGGACAGCGCTCGATCACGAACTCGGTCGCATCACCCCAAGCGAACTTCACGTGGAAAAGCCCGCGTTGTCCGGCGCGCAGACTTCCAAGGCGCAGTGCGGGCGGTACGAGCTCGACGCCGAGGTGATCGACGTCCTTGCGTGCGAGTCCGGAATGCACGAGCCAATAGCCGTTGCCGCAACCAAGATCGAGCACGCGCTTCGCGTCGCGGCCGAAGGACTTCGCCCAGTCGAAGATCGTGCCAGGATCCCCAAGGCCAAGGCGCGTGCGCACCCACTGCTCCTTGGGCAAGACCACACCGGGCCAAAAGAGATCGGCGGCGTTGGACCAGGCAGGCCGCCGCCCGCCTCGCCGGCCGGACGACTTCGAACTCGATTTGCGCCGGGGCGGTTTCAAGCGCGAACAGTCTAGCCAGAGCCGCGCCGCCGAAGCCCGTGGTGGATCCGCGCGCGGCGCTCCTGGCAGAATGCAATGCATGAAGTCACCGGCCACATCAGGCAGTTCCATGAAACCCGCCGAGCCCTCCAGTTCACGCGCGCGGCTTGCGCTGCTCGCCATTCGTATCTCGGCAGTGTGGGTGTTGGCGGTCGCTTCGATCAAGCTGTTCAAAGGTTCGCCGAGCGACCTGCCCTTGATGGTGCAGAACTTCATGGGCTGGATGGACATCGGCCTGAAGTTCCAGATCGTCGTCGCGATCGAACTTTCGGTCGTGTTCCTGGCTTTCCTGCGGCCGAGCTGGGCCTGGCCGCTCTTGGTCGGCATGTTCACGCTTTTCGTCGCGATGTTGTCGAAGATGATCGCTGACGGCGCGACTTCCTGCGGCTGTTTCGGCGGCGCGATCAAGATCCCGCCGGCGGCGATGCTCGCTCTGGACGGCAGTTGCCTCGTGGCGATCCTCGCCACGCGGCCATGGAATTCACTCAACGCGGCGCCTCTGCGTTGGCCGTTGCTGCTCGCGGCGTTCGCGGTCGCCTGGATCGCGCCGTTTGTCGCCTTCAAGAACGAACAACTTCCGACTCAGCCGCCCGCACTCCCCGGCGTCGCCTGGCACCTGCCCGTGACGATGCCGGTATTCCAGACGATCAATCCGCGCAAGCAAGAGTGGCTCGGCAAAAACCTCAAGGACACGCCCTTGGGTCCATTGATCGACGTCGATCTCTATCCGCAGGACGCAACCTGGATCCTGTATCGCATCACGTGCGAACACTGCGCCAAGGAGCTGATGGAGATCGCCAACGATCCTGAGCGCGCGGCGAAACTGTATGTACTCGTGCGCATCCCCGAACCCGACGAGGCGAAATTTCGCCAGGTGCACCAGTACCCGCCGATCTACCAGGAGGCGCTGCTGCCGCCGCTGGCCCGCGGCTACTTCGGCCAAACGCCCTGGACGCTCGAAGTCGAGGGCGGCGTGATCAAGTCGGTGACCGCCGGTGAAGGTGTGGAGAAAGATCCGCCGGCGCCAGGCAAACAGTAGCAGCCGACTACTTCAGCGCGACGAGATAAGCGATCCAAGCCGGACAGTTCTCGCCGCGCTTGCCCTGACGGAATTTCCCGTCACCTGTGACCCCGTCCTTCTCCGTGCCTTCGAAGTAGTTGAGCACCTTGGAAAAACCGGCGTCGGCGAGCACGTCGCGCAGCTCGGTCAGATACCACTGGCGCCACTTGTAGGTGAACGCGCGGCGCATCTCCGTCTTGTCGGGAAAGCGGAAGTGGATGTAGCAGGTGTACTCGCCGGTGCCGGGAAAGAACTCGGCCTGCTCCCAGATGTAATGAAATCCCGGGCAGCGCAGGCTCTCTTCCATCTCCTCGGCCGACTCGGTGCCGCCGTAGAGATCGATCACGAAGATCCCGTCTTCGGCAAGGTCCTCGCGCGCTGCGCGGAAGTACTCCAGCAATTCAGCGCGCGTCGTCAGGCAGTAGTAGGAAAAGTTCTGCGCGACGCGCACGTCGGGAGCGGAATCGCTCTTCGCGCGCACGTCCTTGAGGTGCACCGTGTAGCGCTGCGCAACTTCCCCCAGCGGATCGAAGTTGTGCGCGAGGCCCCAGGCCACCGGTTCGGGATCGATGTCAAAACCCTCGGCGGTGTGGCCCTTCGAAAGCTTGATCCACTCCGACGACAACAACCCCGTGCCGCAAAAGTCCTCGCGGAAATGCAGCGGCTCGCGGCCGCGCAAGCGCTTGTACGCGTTGCGATGGAAATCGACGTCGGTGTCCGCCGACTGCACGGCGAGTTGATAGAGCTCGTATTTATCCGCGCTCGCCGCGCTGTAGCGCGGCGACTTCGCGCGCGGCTTCTTCGCCTGCGCGGGCTTGTGCACGACCTTGCCGGCGATCACGCGCGCGGCTTGGGGTTTTGCAGCGGAATTCATGGCGGTCGTGGGCGGCGCGACGCGCAACTTTGCCTTGGCGAGCTGCTGAGTAGTCATTTCCGGGGTGTTTGCGCTCAAAAGCGTTCCTGGGTGCGGAGCGCGAAGAGCGTAGGGTCACAGCTGCAATTGCGCGAGCACCGATTCGCTCATCCGCCCTTGGGCTGTGCCGGTTTCTCGCGACCGCCGCCTTCGCGAGGTTTCTGCTTCGAGGGGTCGAGGCCTTCCTTCCAGCGCGGACGGAACGAACCATCGGCGATCACCCGGCAGCCCACGAAGGCGCCGCGCGCGCAGGCCTCGAGGTGCACGTAGTCGAGGCTCGCGGCCTCGTCCGAGACCTTGTGGTAGTCGTTGTGCAGCCCGAACGACGAAAGCGTCTGCGCGACGATGCCGCGCAGCGCGAGCGCGTAATTGTCCGAGCGCCCGAAAAAGCCCTGATCGGGGCGCATGTCGGCGACCACCGGCACGCCAAGGCGCTGCAATTCCTCGCCCAGATCGCTGCGCTCGAAACCGGTCAGCCACATGCGCGCCGGCGCCGTGACCAGCGGATCGGGCCGGCCGAGCATCTCGAAATTGACGTCGAGCACGATCTTGTCGAGCGGCACGAGCGGGTGCTCGAGCGAATAATTGGTACCCACCAGCCCAATCTCTTCTCCGGTGGCGAGGAAGAAGAGCAGGGTGCGCGCGGGCTTTTGACCGTGCGCGAAGGCCTCGGCAAGTTCCAGAACCACCGCGCAGCCCGAGGCGTCGTCGTCGGCGCCGTTGTAGATCGTATCTTGACCTTCGGCCGCGGGTTTCGGCGGCAGATGGTCGTAGTGGGCGCTGAATTCGATGATCTCGGCTGCCAGGGATTTGTCCTGCGGAGTTCCGACGCCGCTGAGCTTGCCGATCACGTTGGCCGACTCGAGCACGATCGACCGCACCGGCGCGCGAATCGTCAGCGTGGCGATCCTCTTGTCGACGAAGGCCTGGCGCAGGTTGCCGCGTACCGTAATACGCGGTGTCGCCGGGCTGGTCCGCGAACGCGGCCGCGGCGGACGTTCCAGCGGCTTGGAGCCGGGCTCCTTCGCTCCGAGCGTGACCAGCAGGCCCCAGCCATTGCCTTCGGGAATGCCCGCGCTCTTCAGCCACTCGCCGCGCTCATTGGCCGAACCGGCCAGCAGCACGAGCGCCGCCGAACTGTCTGCCAGCTTGGGAATCTCCGCCGCGCTGGCGGCGGTGATCACTTTCAGGCTGCGCGCGTCGCACCCGCCGTCCGCCAGATCGAAATCGACGCCGGCCACCGCGTCGAGCTTCGCGCCCGCGCTGTCAACCGCGGCGAGCGTCGGAATTTCCAAGAACTCCGTGCGGCCCATCGGAACGTTTTGGAAGTACGTCCCGTTCTCGCCGCCAGGCTCGAGACCCATGCGCTTCAGTTCCGCGGCGAGGTAGCGCGCGGCTTCCATCGCCTCGGGGCTGCCGGCCGAGCGTCCCTTCATCGAATCCGCCGCCAGTGCGCTCACCTGCCGGCGCAGATCCGCTTCGCAGACCTCAGCGCTGGTCTGCGCGAACAGCCGCGGCGAAGCGCAGGCGAGGATCAAAAAAGATGCGACGCGTCGAAAGCTGGCCGGATTCATGGCCAGAACGATACCGAGTCAGGTACCCAACCACCCGGCCTTTTGGCCCTGGCCGTGCGCGAACGCGCGCTGGCGGGCCGAAAAGGCCGGGCGATTGGGTACCAGACTTCGCGCAGTCTCAGGCGACCGCTTCGCGAATCGTGCGCAAAAGGCGCTCGTTCGTCTTCGGATCGGAGACGATCACGCGCACGACGCCCTCGATGTGCCGAGGAACGCTGACCAAGGTCGGATCCAACCGGCGCGCTACGCGACGCGCCAAATCCTGCGGCTTTTCGCACTGAACCAGGATCCAGTTCCCGATGGAATGCATCGGTCGGACACCCGGAATCAGCGAAAGGCGTGAGTAGAAGCGATCCTTTTCGGCCACTGCATTCTCGTCAACCACGATGTACCTCCACGGATGTCTCGCGGGAGAAAATCCGCGCGAGCAGAAGGGCGCGGGAGCGGATCGACCGCGGTCGGTCGTGCCGGCGGGCGCGCCAGGGAACAGTTCCAAGGGCACCGGGAGGCGGGGGGGACAGGTTCCGACGCGCAGCCAGGCCCCCTCGAACCCGGACGCCCGCCACCGTATCTGGTGGAAGTAAGTCCCACAAGCACAATGGGTTCGGTTCGTTCGCCAATCTCCGCGGCGTCTCGAATTCGGGAAAACGGGCGGCTACCTGGGGCGGGCAGCCGGCGACACAATCGCTCCATGGAGATTCATCGTCGGCGCGTGAAAGTCAGCGCGTCGACATCCAATCTTGGACCCGGATTCGATCTCGCCGGCCTGGCCATCGATCGATTCCTCGAAGTCGAATTGCGCGCAGGATCCACTCGCGCTGAAACGCAACTCGAATTGGGCGCCGGCTGCGAGGACTGGCCGCGCACGTCCTCCAACCGGCTCGTACGCGCCTTCCGTGAAGCCGCGCTGCGGCGCGGAATCGATCCGCGAGCCTTCACGCTTTCAGCGCGATCGGAGATTCCCGTGGGCCGCGGCTTCGGATCGAGCGGCGCGGCCAGCGTCGCCGGTGTGTTGCTCGCCGATTCGCTCGCGGCAACTCCCGCCTCGCGCGACGCTTTGCTCGCCGAATGCATCGCGCTCGAGGGTCATCCGGACAATGCCACCCCCGCCTTGCTCGGCGGCTTCACGCTTTCGTTCCTCGAGCGCGGTCGCGCGATCGTGATCGAGAGCGAAGTGCATGAATCGCTGGGCTTTGCCATCGCTTGGCCGGATGCAGTGCTCGAGACCGAACACGCGCGCAAGATCCTGCCGCAAAGCGTGCCCTTTGCCGACGCGGTGGAAAATCCGCGCCGGCTGGCGGCGCTGCTCGCCGGCCTACGCCGCGGGGACCGTGAACTGCTCGCGGCGGGAAGCCAGGATCGCCTGCACGAGCGCCATCGCCTGCCGCTGATTCGTGGCGGAAAGGAGGCGCTCGAAGCCGCCCGCGAAGCCGGGGCTTTTGCCGCGATGATTTCCGGCAGCGGGTCGGGAATGTTCGCGATCTGCGAACTTGGGCACGAAGGACGCATCGCCGCGGCGCTGCAGCGCGGATTCGAGAGCGCCGGTGCGCCCGCGATCGCGGTGCTGGCGCGAATGGTGCGCGAAGCGCCGCGTGTTCAAGCGACCTGATCGAACAGACGAGATCAGTCGCGCAGATACCCGTGGCGGAATCCCTCGACAAAACTCGCGGCTTCTTCCCAGCAGGCACTCGCCGCGGCGGACTCGGTCGCCTTGCGCGCGCGCTTGGAGTCGATCTCCGCAACGGCCGTGAGGAAGTCGCGCAGGTGCACCGGCGCCAGGCAGAATTCGCGCAGACCCACGCCGATCAGCAAGGGCAGATTGTGCGCGGCCGCGGCCGTGACTCCGAACACGGACAACGACTTCGATTCGCGCGCACAGGCGTCGACGAGCATGCGCACGGCACGCAGCACGAATGGATGCAGCGTGTCGAACTTGCTTTGCAGCGCGGGGTTCTCGCGGTCCGCGGCGAGCAGGTACTGGACCGTCTGATCCAGGGACAACATCAGGAAATCGCTCTCGCGGGCCAGATCGTGCGCGCCGAAAAACGCGGCCGGAGATTCGATGACCACGCCGACGTCGATGCGCTCCTGGAACGGTTCGCTGCCTTTTCGCAACACCAGGCGCTCTTCGAACAGGATCTCCTTGAGCCGTCGCAGGTCCGCGCAATCGTTGACGAATGGAATCGCGATGCGCACCTGGGCGCCCGCGGCGGCGATCGAAATCGCCTGCAACTGGCGGCGCAGCACGGCTTCGCTGGCGAACAGTGCGCGCACGCCCGCGCGGCCCAGCGCCGGATTCTGCTCGCGCGATTCGTGCAGGTAACCAAGCCCCAGGCTCGAATCGGCGTGCAACAACCTGAAGGTGACCTTGTTGCCCCCGGCCGCGGCGACGACGGCCGAATAGTGTGCGATCAAGCCTTCGCGCGACGGCGGCTCCTTGTCGACCAGGTAGAGCAACTCGGTGCGGAACAAGCCCAGCGACGAAAATCCCAGGCCGAAGGCCTGGCTGACTTCGGGCAAATTCCCGCAGGAAGCCGACAGCGCCAGCCGCTCGCCGTCGCGCGTGCGCGCAGGTCGCAGCGCCCACTGCGGCGGGCCGCCGCTGTCCTCTTCGGCAGTGGGCTCAGATTCGAGCGCGGCCTGGTATTCCTGACGCACGCGTTCGTCTGGATTGAAGCGCAGCATGCCCTCGGTCGCATCGACGATCACGAAGTCGCCCTCGCGCGCGTTGTCCAATAGGCCCTTGATGCCCGTGAGCGTCGGGATGCGCATCGAGCGCGCGAAGATCGCGGCGTGACTGGTCAGGCCGCCCTCTTCGGTCAAGATGCCCTTCACGTGCTCGCCCTCGAGGTTGAACATGTCGACGATCGACAATTCGCGCGCGGCCAGGATGTAATCGCGCGGCGCCACGGCTGCGACTCCGCCGACCGCCGGACTCTCGAGTTGGCGCAGCACGCGTATCGCGACGTCGCGCAGATCGACGGCGCGTTCGCGCAGGGTCTCGCTCTTGACCAGGCGGAAGATGCGATCGAAGTCGGAGATGACTTTCGAAATCGCGGCTTCGAGCGCCAGCTGTTCATTGAGGATCAGGTTCTCGACGTCCGAGATGAACACCGAGTCCTTCAGGTAGGCGACGTGCGTGTCGAGGATCCGCGCATCGTTGGCGGAAACTCGGCCGGCCAGCCTGGACTTGAGACTCTTCAACTGCGCGCGCGCGCCGGACAGCGCCTGGTGGAAGCGATTGAGCTCGGCCTCGACACCCTCGAGCGGCACGCGGACCAGTGCAGCACGGGACAGCTCGTGGTCCTTGAGGTGCACACGCCCAAGCACCAGGCCGGGTGCCACGCACACACCGCGCAGCAGCACGGTCGTGGGCGCGGGGAGCTCCTGGCCAGGAGCGCTGGCAGGCCCTGCCGCGGGACCGGCTGAGCCGGTGGAATTATCCTCGCTGCCCGCCGGGGCGCTGCCACCCGTGGGTGCGGAACTCTTGGGCCCGTCGGACATGCGCGCATGTTACTTGGGGGAGGCGCTGAAAAAAGCCAGATCCTCGGCGCGACAGGGCGGCGGCACGAAGGGACAATGCCGGCCAATCCAATGAAGTTCAGCCTGCTGTACGCGTGCGCCCTCGCGGCGCTCCCACTTTCCGCGCTCCAGTCCCCCGCGGGCACCAGCGGACTGGCGAAGGCAAACCCCGCGCAAACCGCCGCGGCGGCGAGCGCCTACCCGCCCGGAGTCCCCAGGGAACTCTTCGAGATCGAGCGGGTCGTCGACGGCGACACGATCTGGATCCAGTACCACGGCCATCAGGAAAAGCTGCGCCTGATGTGCGTCGACACCGAAGAGAAACTCGCGGTCGACACCGGCTCGGCGTCGAAGCCGGGCACCGTGTTCGGCGAGAGCTGCGCGAAGTGGGCGCAGGATTTTTTCGCCGCCCTTGGCAGCGAGCAGAAAAAGCCCAGTGTCGGCATCTACTTCCCGGCCGGTCGCGAACAGCGCGATGCCTACGGCCGACTGCTCTGTCACATCATCTTGCCGGACGGGCGCGACTTCAATGTGCTGCTGGTCGAGGAGGGCAAGAGTCCTTACTTCAACAAGTACGGGAACTCGCTGGTGGCGCACGAGATCTTTGTGGCTGCGCAAAAGCGCGCGATCGCCAAGCACAAGGGCATCTGGGATCCGACCACGAACGTGCCGCAGGACAAGACGGCGCCTAGCGTGCGCCGACCCTATGAAACGCTGCTGCCGTGGTGGGAAGCGCGCGCCCAGGCGATCGACAGTTTTCGAAAGCGCGAGGTCGCGGAGCCCAAGCTCGTCGCCGACGCGGAAAATCCGGCGAGTTTGAAGCTCGCGGCCGAACGTGGCGGCGAAGTCGACGTCTTCGGCAGCATCGAGAGAATGTTCGACGAGAAGAGCGGCGATTGGACGTTGCTCATGCGCGGCGAGGACAAACAAGCACAGCTGCGCGTGCGTGTCACGAAGGACAAGCGGCCTGCCTTCGACAAATTGGACCTCGCGCACCTCAACGACGAGAACCGCCAGAACTACATCTGGGTGCACGGCAAGCTCACCTCCGGCAGCCGCGGCTTCGAACTCGAGGCCCAAGACCCGGCGCAGTTTCGCATCGCCGAGCCCCACGATCCGAAGCTCGACGCGCCGAAGAAGCCGTAATTACTTCGGCAGTCGCGCGCGCAGGTCAGCGAGCGCTTTTTCGTAGGCGGCCGCGCCGGCTTCTTCGCCCAGTTGACGGGCAAGCGCCAGGCCGGCTTCGGCGGCGACCAGCGCGCGTTCCACGCGCCCCAGGGCCGTCGCCGAGCGCACGATCACGTCGAGGCTCGTGTATTCCGCCTGGACCAAGCGCAGATCGTGATCGATCAAGTGCGCCTGGCCGGCACAGTCCAAGGCCTCCAGCTTGTGACCCAGTTGCAGGTGCGCTTGCCCCATGACCCCCAAAGCCATGGCACTCCCCCACCAATCTCCCAGCGGCCGCGCCAGTTCCAGCGACTCCGTGGCCTTGGCCAGCGCGTCGGCGTAGTTCTTGGCGCGCAGGGCCTTCGAGGCCACGCCGAAAAGTTCCTGCCCGCGGCGGAAGCGGGTCTGTTCCTCGCCGTTCCAACTGCCGAACGACGCGGCGTAGTCGGCGAAAATCGCGGTGCCGAAGGCTTCGTCGGCCGCGCGGGCGCCGCGCAAGCCGCGCGCCTCCATGGCCGCGATCGTCGCCGCCGGTGTGGCGCGATCGGCCTCCAGCTTGCTCAAGCTGCCTTCGAGGTACGAATCGATCACGCCCAGTGCCTCGGCCGGGTTGTCGCGCCAGAGTTGGACGATCGCCGCCTGGTCGTGCTTCTCGTCGAGCGCTTCGAACTTCACGCGCAGATCCTGCTCGGCGCAGGGACGCGGAGCGAGGATCAGGGGCAGCACGGACAGGCCGGTCAGGAACAGGACGTTTTTGAAGTGCATGGGTTTCTCCAGGCCGGAATCAGCCTGGACGCAAGCGTCCGCTCGCCAGGCCGCCCGGTCAAGCTTCTCGCGGATAAGCTGTCGCGATGGGCAAGAAGAAAGACGAGCGGCGTCTCAAGAAAGACAAGGCCAAGGCGCGCGCCGGCAGGCCGGGCAGTTCCGCCACTGATTCCAGCTACGAGGATCAGCATCACGAGCTGATGCTCGAACTCGTGCGCTTGCAGCGTCACAACATCGCCACCGATCGCAGGCTGATCGTGGTCATCGAGGGCCGCGACGGAGCCGGCAAGGACGGGACGATTCGCTGCATGACGGAAAACCTCTCGCCGCGCGAGACGCGCGTGGTCGCGCTGGGCAAGCCCGACGACCGCGATCGCTCGAGCTGGTACTTCCAGCGCTACGTCGCGCACTTGCCCGCGGCGGATGAATTCGTGATCTTCAACCGCAGCTGGTACAACCGCGCGGGCGTCGAGCGCGTGATGGGTTTCACGAAGAAGGCAGAGGTCGAGCGCTTCCTGCATGCCGTGCCGATCTTCGAGAGCTTGCTCGTCGAATCGGGCATCGTGCTGCTCAAGTACTACCTCGACATCACGCGCGAAGAACAGGCCGAGCGCCTCGAAGCTCGACGCGAAGATCCGCTCAAACAGTGGAAAATTTCGCCGATCGACGCGGTGGCGATAGAGCACTTCGACGACTACACGCACGCGCGGGACGTCATGTTCGAGCGCACGCACACGAAAAAAACTCCCTGGACGATCGTGCGCGCCGACGTGAAGAAAACCGCGCGGCTCGAGCTGATCCGCCACCTGCTGTCCAAGTTGGATTACGAGGGCAAGCGCAAGCAGTTTTGCGTACCCGATCCAAGAGTCGTGCGCGACTACGCACCCGGGCTGGCGAAGGGCGGCTTTTTGGCGCGCTGAAGGGCCGCGGCCGCGCTGCGCAGGCGCTCGAGCTCGGCGGGCAATTCCGCCACGGCACGAATCGCCTGCCCGCTCTGTGGGTGATTGAACTCCAAGCGCCAGGCGTGCAGCGCAAGGCGCTGCGCGCGCAGCGGATCCTCTTTCCCGCGCGCGTACTTGCGCTCCCCGGCGAGCGCATGACCGCTGTGCGCCGCATGCACGCGGATCTGATTGTAACGGCCGGTCACGAGATCGATCTCGAGTTCACTGCACAAGGGATGTTGGACCAGCGTCGAGTAACGCGTCACCGACGGCCGGCCTTTGGCTGAAACGCGGGC
>JAYUUV010000455.1:0-14546 GCA_043754695.1 Planctomycetota bacterium | reverse complement strand
CGACCTCGACGGCACGCTCGTCGCCGACGACGACACGATCCATCCTCGGACGTTGGCGGCCTTGCGGGCCGCTTCCGCGGCAGGCGTGCGCGTGATGGTGGCGACTGGGCGCAGCGAGCTCGCCACCGATCCCGTGTTGCACGCGCTCGAGCTCGACATGCCCGCGGTCGTGTTCAACGGCGCGGCACTGTGGTGCTCGAAAACACGAAAATTCCTCGAAGAACGCGTGCTTTCCGAACGCACGCTCGGCCGCGTGCTCGACTACGGCGCGCAGCACGGCTTGCTCACTGTGGTGATGTGCGCGGGCAATAAATATGCGCTCGCGCCGCGCAACGAAGTCGAGCGCCTGGCGCTGTACGACATGACCGGTCTCGAGTTCAGCGAGCCCAAGGCGCTGCGTCGGCATCGTGCAATACGCGTGACGCTGTTCTCGAGCCTGCAGCCGACTTCGGACGAATTCGCCGCTGAGGTCAGCCGCGCCATCGACCAGCCGATCTACCTGACGCACTTTCCGCTCAACCTGCTTGCGCACCACCGCGAGAGCGAGTTGCTCGTCGTCGACCTGCATCCGCCCTGTTGCGGCAAGGGCGAAGCCCTGCGCGTGCTCGAAGAGCGCTACGGCGTTCCGCGTGAGCGTGTGGTCGCCATCGGCGACGCTTCGAACGACATCGACATGTTCGTGCGCGCGGGTCTGTCCGTTGCGATGGCCAACTCGATGCCCGAAGCGCGCGCCAAGGCCACGCGGATCATCGGCCACAACAACAGCGACACGATCGGCGAACTGGTCGAGGAACTCTTCCTCGACGCGAGCTAGCCGGATTTCTTGCGCAGGCTCTTGGACGGTTTTTCAGGACTCGGCGCGGGCTTCGACTCGGCAGGCTTGGGTGTCGTCGGCTTGCTCGCGTCGGCGCCAGCCGCGGAGTCCTTCGGCTTCGATTCGGATGCCGCCGATTCCTTCTTTGCGCCCTCGGTGTAGGAGCTGGAGCGGTAATCGGTCTGATAGAAACCGGAGCCCTTGAACAGGATCGCCGCGCCTGTGCCGATCTGGCGCTGCAGCTTGGATTTGCCGCACTTGGGGCACTTTTTCTTCGGCGACTCGGTCATCGATTGGAAGATCTCCAGGCGATGTTTGCATCCCAGGCAGACATAGTCATAAGTCGGCATCAGCTGTCCTCGCTGCTGGCGGAAGGCTCGGGCGTGCGCGGCGCGCCGACGACGATGACCTGTGCCGGCCTCAACACGACGTCGCCCCAGGAATAGCCGCTGCGCACGACTTCGAGGATCGTGCCGGGCGCGCGGCCTTCCGCCGCCAGGCTGGCGACGGCCTGATGCAACGTGGGGTCGAAGCGGTCGCCTGCCTTGAGCCTGGTCATGGGCGTCACGCCGGCCTGCGTCAGCGTGCGCAGCAACTCGGCGCGCGTCATCTCGACGCCGCGTGCGAGTTGCTCGGCCTCGGCGCCGCTGCGCGAGGCAGCCAGCGCGAGTTCGAGTTGATCGAGCGAGAGCAAAATGCCTTCCAGGAGACTTTGCTGCGAGCGGCGCACGGCCGAGTCGATGTCGGCTTGGGTGCGACGGCGCAGATTCTGGAAATCAGCCTGGGCCCGCTGCCAGCGCGCGACGAAGTCGTCGCGTTCGCGCGCGAGATCCGCGAGCGCGTCCGTCGCTTCGTCCGTGGCCTCTGCTTCCGCGCCCGTGGCCGCAGGCTCCTTCTCGATATCGCCGGAGCGCTCTTCGTTCTTTTTCATGTTTCGATGGAAGAAGCTCATTTGTTGAAGTAGCTCACGATCCGATCGAAGAACGAGCGCTCGCCAGCGCTCTTTTGCTCGATGTCGTTGAACTCGCGCAAGATCTCTTTTTGACGCTCGGAGAGCTTCTTGGGCACCTCGATGAAGACGCGCACCAGCTGGTCGCCGCGGCCGCCGCCGTCCATGGTCGGCAGGCCCTGGGCGCGCAGGCGGAAGACCTTGCCCGATTGCGTGCTGGCGGGAATCGTCATTTTTCCGCGACCGCGCAAGGTCGGCACCTCGACCTCGTCGCCGAGCGCCATCTGCGAGAAGGACACAGGAATTTCCGTGATCACATCGGCGCCGCTGCGCTGGAAGATCTTGTGTTCGACTTCGCGCACGACGCAGTACAGATCGCCGCGCGGCGCGCCGGGATCGCCCGCGTCGCCCTCGCCGCTGACGCGCAACTGCACACCTTCCTCGATGCCGGCAGGCACTTTGATCGTGATCTCGCGCTGCTGGGTTTCCTTGCCCGCGCCGCGACATTTCGCGCAGGGATCCTTCAGCGTCGTGCCCTGTCCGTTGCAGCGCGGACACGGCGTTGCCATCGTGAAAAAACCCTGGCTGCGATGGATCTGGCCGCGACCGCCGCAGCCCGCACAGGTCGTGCGCGAAGTGCCTTTCTTCGCGCCGCTGCCCGCGCACGTCGCGCAATGCTCCTGCCGTTTCAACGAGACCGTGCGTTCGACACCCTGATCGACTTCTTCGAGTGTCAGGTCGAGCACCAGTTTCAGCGAACGGCCTGAGCGTTCGCCCGGCCGCTCGCGCCGGCCGCCGAACATTTCTCCGAACATCCCGCCCGCGCCGCCGCCGCCGCCGAAGATGTCGCCGAAGGCGCGGAAAATGTCCTCGACGTTGTCGAAGTGTTGGCCGCCGGGGCCCTGCGGACCACCGCCGCGTTCGAAGGCCGCGTGCCCGAACTGGTCGTAGGTGCGCCGCTTTTCTTCGTCGCCGAGCACCCCGTAGGCCTCGGCGCATTCCTTGAATTTGAGTTCGGCAGCCTTGTCCCCGTTGTTGCGATCGGGGTGGTGCTCCATGGCCTTCTTGCGGAAGGCTTTCTTGATCTCGTCTTCGGCGGCCTCGCGTTGAACGCCGAGGACGTCGTAGTAGTCGCGCTTGTCGCTCATCGCTGCTTCATGACGAGGAGTGCGTCGATGCTTGCTGCAACTGCAAGGGCGGCTTCCGCTCCCGCATGGGCACGGAAGCCGCCCCTCGATCTTCAGAGATCGCCAGGCAGTGGCGGCGGCATCGGCTGACTCAGACGGTGCTGCCTTCGATCTTGGACTTGTCGTCCTTCAGCTCAGTGACCATCGAGTCGGTCGTGAGCAGGAGTCCCGCGATCGACGCTGCGTTGACCAGCGCCGTGCGCACGACCTTGGCCGGGTCGATGATGCCCGACTTGAACATGTCGACATACTCGAGCGTCAGCGCGTTGAAGCCGACCGAACCGCCCTTTTCGCGCACCATCTCGACCACCACCGCGCCGTCTTCGCCGGCGTTGTCGGCGATCTGCGCCAGCGGCGCTTCGAGCGCCTTCTCGACGATCAGGACGCCGAAACGTTCGTCGCCCTTGACCTTGAGTTGCGAGAGCGATTCCGCAGCGCGCAAGAGCGCGACGCCGCCGCCGGGAACAATGCCCTCCTGGATCGCGGAGCGCGTCGCGTTGAGCGCGTCCTCGACCAGTTGCTTCTTGTTCTTCATCTCGGCTTCGGTCGAACCGCCGACCTTGATCACGGCCACGCCGCCGGTCAGCTTGCCCAGGCGTTCCTGGAGCTTTTCCTTGTCGTAGTCGGACTTGGTCGCCTCGATCTGCGCGCGAATCTGCGCGCAGCGCGCATCGATGTCCTTCTTCTTGCCGGCGCCGCCGATCAGGATCGTGCGATCCTTGGTGACCTGCACGCGCTTAGCCTGGCCGAAGTGCTCTGCGGTGACCTTGTCGAGCGGAATGCCGAGGTCTTCGGTGATCGCCACGCCGCCCGTCAGGGCCGCGATGTCGCCGAGGTAGGCCTTGCGGCGGTCGCCGAAGCCCGGCGCCTTGACGGCACAGATATTCAGCACGCCCTTGAGCCGATTGATCACCAGCGTGGCGAGCGCCTCGCCTTCGATGTCTTCCGCGATCACGAGCAACGGACGGCCCATTTGCGCGGCCTGCTCGAGTACCGGCAGGAACTCGCGAATCGTGTTGATCTTCTTCTCGTAGATCAGCACGTAGGCGTCGGTCATTTCCGCCGTGAGCTTGGTCAGGTCGGTGGCGAAGTAGGGCGAAAGGTAGCCCTTGTCGAACTCGAGGCCTTCGACGACCTCGAGGGTCGTTTCCATGCTGGTGTGTTCTTCGACGGTGATCACGCCCTCGTCGCCGACCTTCTCGAAGGCGTCAGCGAGCAGCTTCCCGATGTCCGGGTCGTTGTTGCCGGAGATCGTGGCGATGGCGAGTTTTTCCTCGCGCTTCTTGACCTTGCGCGATTGCGCGGCGATCGATTGCGTGGCGGCTTCAACCGCCTTCTCGATGCCGTTGCGCAGCGCGATGGTGTCCACGCCGGTGGCGACGTACTTGAGACCTTCGCGGAAGATCGCGCTGGCCAGCACCGTGGCGCTGGTTGTGCCGTCACCGGCGACGTCGTTGGTCTTCGAGGCGACTTCGCGCACCAGCTTGGCGCCCATGCTCTCGAAAGGGTCTTCGAGTTCGATTTCCTTGGCGACCGTGACACCGTCCTTGGTGACCACCGGCGAGCCGAAGGATTTTTGCAGGATCACGTTGCGGCCGGCGGGCCCGAGCGTGACGCGCACGGTCTTGGCGAGTTTCTCGATGCCGTCGCGCATCTTTTGGCGCGCCGCGTTGTCGAACAGGATTTGTTTGGCCATGGGTGTGTGCTTTTCTAAGGAGTTCTCGGGTTGTGTGTTTGTTGGGGAGGGGTGTGCGCGTCGGCTCTAGAAGTCCATGCCTCCCATGCCGCCCATTCCGCCCATGCCACCCATTCCTCCCATGCCGCCCATTTCTTCGTCGCCGCCAGCGCCCGGACCGCCACCCTTCTTGGCCTTCTCGGGCAGGTTGGCAATCAAGGCGTCCGTGGAGAGCAGCAGCGACGCGACGCTGACCGCGTTGGTCAGCGCGGCCTTCGTGACCTTGGCCGGATCGACGATGCCGAAACTCAGCATGTCGCCGTACTGGCCGGCGAGCGCGTCGAAACCGTAGTTGGGATTCTTCTCGCGCAGCACGCGGTGGGCGACGACCGCGCCGTCGTGACCCGCGTTTTCGGCGATGCGCTCGATCGGACGCACCAGCGCGCCGTAGAGCACGTCGATGCCCATGTTGTAGTCGTCGTCCGATCCCTTCTTCAGCTTCAGCAGCACTTCGCGCGCGCGCAACAGAGCCGTTCCGCCGCCGGGCAGGATGCCCGATTCGACCGCGGCGCGCGTCGAATGCAACGCGTCCTCGATCAGCGCCTTGCGCTCCTTGACTTCGGTTTCCGTGGCGCCGCCGACATTGATCTGGGCGATGCCACCGGTCAATTTGGCCAGGCGTTCCTGCAGCTTTTCGCGGTCATAGTCCGAGGTGGTGACCTCGACTTCGGCGCGAATCGCCTGCACGCGGGCGTCGACCGCGGCGCGCGAGCCCTTGCCACCGACCACGGTCGTGTTGTCGCTGCTGATCACCACGCGCTTGGCCGTGCCGAGGTCGCGGGTCGTGACCTTGTCGAGGTCGACGCCGAGGTCCTTCATGATCGCCTTGGCGCCGGTCAGCGCTGCGAGGTCCTCGAGCATGGCCTTGCGGCGGTCGCCGTAACCCGGCGCCTTCACCGCGCAGCACTGGATCACACCGCGCAGCTTGTTGACCACCAGGGTCGCCAGCGCCTCGCTGTCGACGTCTTCGGCGATGATCAGGAACGGCCGGTTGGCGTTCTTGACCGTCTCGAGCAGCGGCAGCAACTTCTGGACGTTCGAAATCTTGTCTTCGCAGACCAGGATCAGCGGATTCTCGAACACGACTTCCATCGCGTTCGGGTCGGTGACGAAGTGCGGCGAGATGAAGCCGCGGTCGAACTGCATGCCCTCGACGATGGTGACCTCGGTGTCGAGCGTCTTGCCTTCTTCGACAGTGATCACGCCGTCCTTGCCGACCTTTTCCATCGCTTCGCCGAGCAGCTTGCCGACGGAGGGATCGTTGTTGGCGGAGATCGTGCCCACCTGGCGCACTTCGTTGGGGCCCTGCACGGGCTTGGCCATTTTCTCGAGTTGAGCGATGACCGCGGCGAGGCCATCCTGGAGTGCCGCGTTCAAACGCGCCGGGGCCGCACCGGCCGTGATCGCGCGCAAGCCTTGATTGAAGATCGCTTCGGTCAAGAGCGTGGCGGTCGTCGTGCCGTCACCGGCGACATCGCTGGTCTTGCTGGCGACTTCCTTGACCAGTTGAGCGCCCATCTGCTCGTACGGATCGGAGAGTTGGATTTCTTCGGCGACAGAGACGCCATCCTTCGTGATCGTCGGCGCGCCCCAGCCCTTGTCGAGTACCGCGTTGCGTCCGCGCGGACCGAGCGTGCTGGTCACGGCCTTGGAGAGTTTTTCGACTCCGCGACGGATCGCTTCACGCGCGTCCGACTCGAAAAGCATTTGTTTTGCCATGGATGGGGGTGCGCCGGACCGCGGCTACCCGCCGGCCGCCCGGCGAAATGCCGGCGGACGCGAGAGCCCGTGGGAGCGCGTGATTTGGGTGGAGATCTGGACCGCGGTTTCGCGGGTGAGCTTGGGGGCACTGCGTACCCGCAGGCCCGATTCCTCGGGGCTGCGAAAACGAGCGGGCGTCGGTCGGAGGACCGCGCTGGCAGCCCGCTTTGCAAGAACGGTGCCGCACGACTTTCGGGCCCTGCAGTGGAGACATCCGCGCCGATCTCGGCGACAATTCTGCCACATTGGCAGCAGCCGAAGCCCGCCGAGAAAGCCTCTGCCAGTGTGGCAGCAGCGCCCGGCTCGGAGTCGACCGGTACTCAGCGCTGCGCCGCCGAGGGCGGGTACAGACACCCAAGCGCAATTCCGGCTATGTTGCCCGCGAACATGCAAGCATCCAAGAATTCGGTCCCGACTCTGCCGGCGAACTGCTGCCTCGCGCTCGCGCTCCTCTGGGCGGCGGCGGGATACGCAGCGGCACCCGCTGAGGGTCGTCTGCTGCTCGAAGCGATGGACGGCAAGGTCGAGACTCGCGACGCCGTAAAACCTGGCGAGCTTCATTTCGCGGCCAACGGAACCGTGTTCTTGCGCTACGAAGGGCCGCGCCCAGAGCGCGTCAAGAGGATCGCAACAGTTGCGCTTTTCGACGGTCAGCGCTGGTGCGGCGAAGTGGCCGGTGGAGCCGGCGACAACCTGCGCTGGAAAACGGCGCTCGGGCCCGAGCTCGCGCTTTCGGTCGACCACATCACGCGCATCGAGTTCGAAGGCCGCATCGCAGCCGTGGATCAGGCTGCGCTTGCGGCGGCTCCAGAGGGCGATCGCCTGTACTGGGTCCATGGCGATGCGCTCGAGCGCGTCGACGGAACCTTCGAGTCCTTCGCCAAGGACGGGGTCGAGTTGTCGAGCGTGCTCGGCAAGCGCACGTTTCCATGGAGCGAAGTCGGCGCGTTGTTCTTCGCGCCGCTCCAATCCACGGTCAAGTCCGAAGCGCCGCAGGGCGCGCCGGTGATCGTCGATCTCATCGACGGTTCACGACTGCGCGCAGGGTTCATGGGCGTCGGCGAGCACGGTCTGCTGCTCGCCTACTCGAAGAGCGAACCATTGCAGATTTCCTGCGACCAGTTGCTCGAAGCCGCGCTCGACGACGGGTCTTTCTCCTATTTGTCTTCGCTGCCACCGACGCGCGTGCAAGAAGGCTCGTTGTTCGGCGATGAACTCGGCCTGCGCTGGCCGCACCGTGAGGACCTTTCAGTCGTCGGCAGCGAGCTTTGCGTGGCGGGTGCGCTCTACTCGCGCGGGTTGGGCGTGCACGCACCGAGCCGGCTGGAATGGAGCTTGTCCTCCGCGGCCGGCACGCCGTTGCAGACCGGCAGCCCGCCTGCGGCAAAGGCTCCGCGCGAACTGACCGGATCTGTCGGCATCGACGACTCCGTGCGCGCGACTTCCGCGCGCGGATCCGTGCGTTTCCAGGTTTTCGTCGACGGCGCGTTGCGCTGGGATTCCGGCGTCGTGCGCGGCGGCGAGCCCGCGCGAGCGATGCCGCGCATCGATTTGCGCGGAGCGAAGGAGCTTGCCCTGGTCGTCGATCCCAGCGAAGACTCGTTCGTCGCCGACCGCGCGGATTGGTTACGGCTGATCCTGATCCGCGAGCCCTGATGCGCGCGCGGATTCCAGGCTACGGTAGTACACACCCTGGTTCCCGCCGCGCGACTTGGCGTGCCTGAGCGCTTCCTCTGCGTGCAGGCGCAGCGTCTGCGCACTGTCGAGATCCTTGCCGTTGAAGGTTTCGAAACCAACGCTTGCGCTGACTTCGATCTCGCCCTTGGTTCCGGGCGAGCGGCCCGACAGCTCCTTGATCTCGTCGAGCAAGCGCTGCAGCACATGCGCCGCGTCGACCTTCTTCGTGTAGGGCAGGAGTACGGCGAATTCGTCGCCCCCAAGCCGGCCGGCCACGTCCTCCGTACGCAGTGCATTGCGGATGACCGTGCCCACGCGCGCGATCACCAGGTCGCCGACGGTGTGATCGTGGAGTTTGTTGATCTTCCCGAAGTTGTCGAGGTCGATCAGCAGGAGCGCGAGGTCGAACGTGTGGCGCTGCGCGGCCGAGACGTGCTCGCGCAGGCGCTCCTGGAAAGCATGGGGCCGCAGCAGGTCCGTGCGATCGTCGTGCGCCGCGCGGTGGCGCAGCTGTTCCATCTCGACCATGCGCGCCGCTAGCTGCTGCAGGCGCTGGACCCGCATCAGGAGTTCTTCGGGAGCTGCGCTGCGGTGGACGAGGTCCCACAGTCCGTGCTCCAGGGCGCGGGCGCAGACGCTCGAAGCAGCCGCGTCGCCCACGTCTGCGACCACGAGGACGGGAATGGGAGTCTTGGCGCTACGCGCGCGCTCGATGGCCGAGAGCTCCACCCCTCCGCCCTTGGCCAGTGGGTCGACCACGATCACGACAGGGGTGGAGTTTGCGATCTGCTCCAGCGAATGGCGCAGCTGCGAAGACCGCCGGACCAGATACCCGGCAGCCGCAAGTGTCGTCGCGGAGTCCAGCAGCCCTTCGCCGAGGTGGTCGCAAATCAGAACCGTCGCGGTTGCAGGGATCTCGCCGGCCCCGGGCGGGGGCTTGCTCTCGGATTCGACAGGTTGGGAAGGCGGTTGACTCACGAGCTCCAGCGGCACAGATCCCGCCTCCTCCCCGTGCGCAGACGGCTGCGTTGTAGGGGGAGCCGTCCGGGCACGGCCACGAGAAGCATACTGGATGGGTACGGACACGGCGGAATTTAGGAAGTTGCTTTTTGTGAGCCGAGTACTGGATCGCGGCCGGAATCGGCCACGTCCGCCTGGCTTCGCTACCCGGGGCAGCGCGGCGAAGCCGTTTTGGAGCCGGAAAGTCTAGCCGCAAGCGCACGCTACGGGTGCACCGCGTTGACTTCAAAGCACTGATAGCTAGACTCTTCGGCCCTTCATGCCCGGATTTCCCGGGCAGCGAATTTGCATCGCGCGCCCCCGTGGCGAGCGGAGGCAGTACCTCCGTTCATGTCCATCGGGACCCTGGCGTGCTCTTCCTCAACGAGTTTCATGGACCCTCTGAACGCACAACAGCTGATTGACGCCGGAGTGCATTTCGGATGCCGCGTGTCGCGGTGGAATCCGAAGATGGCCCCGTACATTTACGGGCGGCGCAATCTCATCCATATCATCGACCTGCGCGAAACGTTGCGCGGTCTCCTGCGCGCGCAGAGTTTCCTGCGCGGGATCGCAGCCGAAGGCGCGCAGATCCTCTGGGTCGGCACCAAGCGCCAGGTCAAGGGCGTCATCCAGGACGCCGGCCAGCAAACCGGCATGCCGGTCGTCACCGAACGTTGGATCGGCGGCACGCTGACCAACTTCTCCGTGATCCGTTCGCGTCTTCGTCGCCTCGAGGAACTCGAGACGATGGAAGAGACCGGCGGACTGGCGATTCACTCCAAGAAAATGATTTCGACTCTGCGACGCGAGCGCAAGAAAATCGAGCGCAACCTGTCCGGCATCCGCGAGATGACCGCGATTCCCGGCGCGATGGTCGTGATCGATCCAGGTCGCGAATTGAATGCGGTCAAGGAAGCGCGCCGTCTGGGTGTGCCGGTGATCGGCCTGCTCGATACGGATTGCGATCCGACCGTGTGCGACATCGTGATCCCCGGCAACGACGACGCGCTGCGTTCCGTGCGCCTGCTGCTCGAGCGCCTGGTCAAGGCCGTCGAAGAGGGCTGCGCCGCGCGCCGCGAGCAAACCGCTTCGATGGGCGAGAGCGAGAAGGGCGAAGTCGTGCCGATGGGCGACGAACCGCGCCCGACGCGTGGCAACAAGCCGCCGCCGCCGCTGCGCCAACGCCGCGAGACGGCGACGATCGTTCCTGGCCTCGAGAAGGTCAAGAGCGTCGAAGTCGAAGAAGGCTCCTGAGCCTTCTTTTCGCGCGGAATTCACCGGCGTCTCGTGCGCGAGACGCCGGTCAATCGGCGCCCTGATCAACGCTTCGGCGCCTGCGCGAACGCGCGCAGCCGAGGTCGATTCTATCCAAGGCCAGTGACCTGGCCGACCCACGGAACCTCTTCTGCAGGGGTTCCTCGCCACCCGCTACAACCAGGCAATGAACATGGATATCACCCCGAAAATGGTGCAAGACCTGCGCGAGCGCTCAGGCGCGCCGCTGATGGATTGCAAGCGCGCGCTCGTCGCCACCAACGGCGATATCGAGGCTGCCTTCGATCATTTGCGCAAGGCAGGCCTGAAGACGGCTGACAAGAAGGCGGGTCGCTCGATGGCCGCCGGTCGCGTCGCCGCATCGATCGCTCCCAATGGACAGGCGGGCGCAATGGTCGCGCTTTCGTGCGAGACCGACTTCTCGGCCAATACCGAGGACTTCAAGGCACTGGCGGCCAGCTTCTGCGCTCACGCACTCCGTCACCGTCCCGCGTCCGCCGAGGCAATGCTCACGCAGAAACTCGATGGTGCCGCGGTCACGATCGACGAGTCGCTCAAGGCGCTCGTCGGCAAGATCGGCGAGAACATGCAGCTCGCCAGCATGGCGCACTACGAGAACAAGAAGGGCCGGATCGGGACCTACGTGCACCACAACAACCTCGCGGGTGCACTGGTCTCGATCAGTTCCGATGCCGCGCCCGAGAAGGTCGATGGGTTCATCAGGGAAGTCGGCATGCACATCGTGTCCTCGCGTCCTTCGGCGCGCACGCGCGACGAAATCTCCGCCGAGGCGATCGAGCGCGAGAAGGCTGTCTACCGCGAAAGCGACGACCTCAAGGGCAAACCCGCCGATCGCATCGGCAAGATTCTCGAGGGCAAGCTCGAGAAGTACTTCCAGAGCATCGTGCTGCTTGAACAGCCCTGGGTGAAGGACCCTGGCATCTCCGTCGAGAAGGCGCTGGTCGCCGCGCTGGGCAAAAACTCGAAGATCGAAGCCTTCAGCCTGTTCCAAGCGGGTAGCTGAGCGCGGTACAACGCTGCGCATGGCTTACCAGCGCGTTCTGCTCAAGCTTTCCGGCGAGGCCCTTGGCGCGCCGGCCGACGGACATGGACTCGATCCCGACGCGATCCAGCTGATCGCGCGCCAGGTGGCGCATGTCAGCTCGATCGGCGTCGAAGTCGCGATCGTGGTCGGCGGCGGAAACATCCTGCGCGGAGCCGAGTTCTCGCGCCTAGGCGGTCACCGCGCCAACGCCGACTACATGGGCATGCTCGGCACCGTGATCAACGGCCTCGCCCTGTCCGACGCGATCGAACAGTGCGGCGTCGACACGCGCGTCTTGACCGCGATCGAGATCCGGCAATTGGCCGAGCCCTTCGTGCGCCGGCGCGCGATCGCGCACCTCGAGAAGGGCCGCATCGTGATCCTGGCCGCGGGCACGGGCAATCCGTTTTTCACCACCGACACCGCGGCGGCGCTGCGCGCGCGCGAACTGGGCTGCGAAGTGCTGCTCAAGGCGACCAAGGTCGACGGTGTCTACACCGCCGATCCGAAGAAGGACAAGCAGGCCAAGCGCATCCCGTCGTTGACGCACCAGCAGGTGCTCGAGCAGCAGCTGAAGGTGATGGACGCCGCGGCGATCAGCCTGTGCATGGAGTCCAATCTGCCCGTGGTCGTGTTCAATATGTTCGAAGAAGGCAACATCGAACGGGTCATCCGAGGCGAGAACCTCGGCACCGTCATCAGGAGTTAAGCACATGACGACCTCACCCAAGATCACGGAAGACACCAGGCTGCACTTGGAGAAAGCGCTGCACCATCTCCAGGAGGTGTTGCGCGGCGTGCGCACCGGACGCGCCACGTCGGCGCTGGTCGACAACATTCGCGTCGACTACTACGGCTCGATGACCCCGCTCAATCAGATGGCGGCGATCTCGACCCCCGAAGCGCGCCAGATCATGATCAAGCCCTTCGACGCCAGCTCGCTGACCGAGATCGTCAAGGCGATCCAAAAGTCCGACCTCGGCATCACGCCCCAAAGCGACGGCAAGGTCGTGCGCCTGACGATGCCGCCTCTGTCCGGCGAGCAGCGCACGAAGTACGCGGCGAAGGTCAAGGACATGGCCGAGGAGGGGCGCATCGCGATGCGCAACGGCCGTCGCGACATGAACAAACACGCGGATACCGACCTCAAGAGCGGCAAGCTCACGGAAGACGAGCACCGCAAGCTCCTGGAGAAGATCCAGGAACTGCTGAAGGACTACGAGAAGAAGCTGGACGTCGTGCTCGAAAAGAAGGTCGCCGAGATCAAAGAGGTCTAGGCCCCTTTGCCTCGCGCGCGGGGCTGCCCGCCGCGCACCCTTGCACGGCTTCCGTCGGGCGCTATGCTCTTCGACCCCTGGCCCGCGTAGCTCAGCTGGTAGAGCAATTGACTCTTAATCAAAAGGTCGAAGGTTCGATCCCTTCCGCGGGCACCAAACATCGCTAGGGGACTCCGGGCGCGTAGCTCAGTCGGTAGAGCAACTGGCTTTTAACTAGTAGGTCGACGGTTCGATCCCGTCCGCGCTCACCATCCCCCGTCGCAGCCGCCGCAAACGCCGCAGATCAACGCGGTGCTGCCGACGCCGGGATGGGCGGCAGACCCGGCACGCCGTCCTCGGGCGTGAGCCCACCGAGCGCGCGGTAGACGCGGCCCCAGTACAACGCTCGCGCCACGCCCGCGATGGCCGTCAAAATCACGTGGGCCGTCGCGACCAGTGGTGCGACGCCGAAGCTGAAGTAGTTGCCTCCGGCCAGGATCGCCCAGAGCACGAGGCTCAGCGCGCAGTCCACCAGCGCCGCGCGGAACGTGGCCCAGGGATCGTTCTGGGCAAGTTTCCAACTGTGCTGCAGCGCGGAGACGACGCCACGGCGATTCTGCGCCAGGCTGTGCAGCGCGAGTTGGAAGAGCACCGACACGACCGCGGCGTAGGCGCAGCAGAACAGCAGCAACGGTCCGCCGAAGACGTAGGAAATGAACAAAGGGCGGCCGGGGGAATGCCATCGAAACACGAGCAGCCCCACGCCGAGCACCGTCAGGTCGAGCAGCAGCACGCAGATCCAGAGGCCAAAGGTCGACCAGAGCAGGCCTTTTCCGGCGGCCAGCGCGTCGCGCAGGCGCACGCGACCGTGGCGCGCCACGCAGTCGTTCCAGTTCCTCGGCGCCGAAAGCCGCGCCAGGCCGATGACGATCAGCATCAGGGGCGGAGCCAAGAACGGCAGCAATGCTCCCAGCGTTTCGCCGAGTGCTTGGTTTTCTAGACCGGCCGTGGCCGCGCGCACGCCGATCGCGGGCAGCAGCAGCACTGAGGGATAGAGGAAACCCGCCAGCCAGATCCACGAGGGACGCGCGGCGAGGCGAGCGGAATCGGCCAGCGCCGTCTGTGCCTCGCGAATGCTGAGCCTATCTCCAGGGTTGCCGATCCAGGTGGACACCGAGGTTGTTGTGCGCGTGCGTGCCGGTTGGATTTCGAGTCGTTCAGCGCGAAGTCGCGGTCGCAGGTGTCGGACGCGCGCAGGTTTGCTCGAGTGCTGCGATGCTCTTGGGGATTTCGCGGGTCAAGACCTCGTTCCCTGTCGCGGTCACCAGCAGGTCGTCCTCGATGCGGATGCCGATCCCGCGCCAGCGCGCCTCGACGCTCTCGTCGTCGGGCGCGATGTAGATGCCTGGTTCGACGGTCAGCACCTGTCCGGCCTCCAGCAGACGCGATTTGCCATCGATCACGTAGGCGCCGCAGTCGTGCACGTCCAGGCCCAGCCAGTGACTGGTGCGGTGCATGTAGAAGCGTTTGTACGACTCGTGCCCGACGATCTCGTCGACGTCGCCGGGCAAGAGTCCAAGGCGTGCGAAGCCTGCGCACAGGACGCGCAGCGCGACTTCGTGCACGGACAAGAATGTGTTGCCGGGAGCGACCTGTGCGATGGCGGCCAGTTGCGACTCGAGCACGACTTCGTACAGCGCGCGCTGCTCCGAATTGAAGCGGCCGTTGACCGGAAACGTGCGCGTCACGTCGCTGGCGTAACAATCGAATTCAGCGCCGGCGTCGATCAGCAACAGATCGCCGTCCTGCAAGGTGGCGTCATTGGCCACGTAATGCAGCACGCAG
>JAYUUV010000454.1:0-29957 GCA_043754695.1 Planctomycetota bacterium | reverse complement strand
CGAGGCTGGCTCCGTACCGTTAGCGGCGCGGCACGCGCCAGTTCTCGCCGATGCGGCGCACGAAGATCTTTTCGGCACGGCGGGGCGCGAGGATCGAAAGAGCGGCGAGCCAGCGCCACTTGGGCCGCATGAAAACTTCGGGCCTTGGATTGCGGTCGAGTTCGAGCACCGCGCGCGCAACTTCGCGTGCTCCATGGGAACTCGAGAGATTCGGGTTCTCGAGACCGTGCGGATTGACCTGCGCCGCGAAGAATCCGGTCGAGGTCAAGCCGGGATTCAACGTGCACACGGCGACGTCGTGGAGCGCCCATTCGACCCGCAGCGCCTCGCCAATCGAACAGACCGCGGCCTTGCTGGCGGAATATGCCGCCTGACCGGGAACCGCGTGTCGACCGACGACGCTGGAGATGTTGACCATGACGCTCGAGCGGCCGAGCTTGAGCAGCGGCAAACCGTACTTCGCGCACAACAGCACGCCGATCACGTTGGTGTCGAACACGCTCCGCACGACCGCGGCGTCTAGCTCTTCGACCGGCGCGCGATAGCCGCTGCCGGCGTTGTTGACCAATAGATCGAGTCGGCCGAAGCGCTCACTCACTTCACGAAAGGCGTGCGCCACGGAGGCTTCGTCGGACACGTCGCAGACGATGCCGACGTGCTGGTCCGCGCGCGCGAGCGAGCGGCGCACGCGTTCCAATGCCTCGCCGCGGCGCGCGAGAAGCGCCAGGCGGTATCCAGCTTCCGACGCGAGCGATGCAAGCGCTTCACCGATGCCCGACGAAGCGCCCGTGATCAGCGCGCAGCGAGCCTCGTCGAGCTGTGGTTCCTTCTCCATGAAGCCTTTGCGCACTCGGGCGCATGTCCGCCATGCGGCGCTCGGTGGGCCACGCTGGACGCTACCAGGGTGCACGTGACGGGACAAGCGCAGCCGCGGCCCGCGAGCACGCTTGCGTCGGCGCACTTGCCATGCTGTCCCCGAGGCTGCAGTGCACTATCTCGCTGCGATCGTGCTTGAGCGCGCAAGGGACCGGCGAAGAGTGCAACGCCGCCGGGCTGCGCAGCGCACACTGCTCGAGAGCAGAGCACCGTGCAAAGACACGACGCCTGACATGGATTGAGCTGCTGCAAAGAGCCTTCGCCCTCGGCCAGCGCCCGCGCCCTTGCTCCGAGCGCGAGGCGACGCATAGTCACGCAGGCCAGAACCTGCCGCTCGATCGCCAACGCAGGTCCTGCGCGGCCCAATGAATGCGTCTGGACCCGCAGAAATCAGCGAGATCGGCCGCCTCACGGCACCCGCCCGCCGCAGCAGTGCTACCTTGATGATGTGATCAGGACTTGAACTTCCCCCGCTCAAAGTCCTGGATCGAACCGCACTCGAATCCTGGAACGCCATCATGATCCGAACTCCGCTCGCAGCTTCGTTCACGGTCGCCCTTGCAATCATCGGCCTCGCCGGCCTGGCGAACGCTCAGTCGGGCATCGTTGGTTGGGGTGCTCAAGTTTTCGACTCGCGCCTCAACGACGAGACATTCGTCCAGCTCGATGCGGGCGGCAACCACACGGTCGCGCGACGGGCCGACGGCACGATCGCGGCCTGGGGTGAGAGTGCCGTCGGTCAGTCCAAGGCGCCCGCCCTTGCAGCGGGTCTCGCCTGCACTCAGATCAAGGCCGGCAGCTATCACACCGTCGTCTTGCTCAGCGACGGATCGATCGTGGCTTTTGGAGCCGGCGGTCAGGGGCAGCTCAATGTGCCTGCGCTACCGCCGGGTCTGAGCTACGTCGAAATCGCCGCTGCTCATCGCCACACGCTCGCTCGTCGCAGCGACGGCGTCGTACTCGCGTGGGGGCTCAACAACCACGGCCAATGCAACGTGCCCGCTTTTCCGGGCGGACTCAGTTGCGTGGAGCTCACGGCGACATGGGATCAGAGCGCTGCGCGCCTCAGCGACGGTTCCATCGTTGCCTGGGGACAAAACAATCACGGCCAGTGCAATGTGCCCGCACTTCCCATTGGCCTGAGCTACACCGCGATCGCGCTGGGAGAGAATCACAGCGTCGCCTCTCGCAGCGATGGGTCGGCCATCGCATGGGGCGACAACGGTTCGCTGCAATGCAACGTGCCCGTGCTCCCGATCGGCCAGAGCTACGTCCAGGTCGCGGCGGGCGCCCTGCACTGCGCCGCGCTGCGAAGCAACGGATCGGTGGTGGCGTGGGGAGCCAATTTCAACGAGCAGCTGAATGTGCCCGCGTTGCCCGCGGGTCTCAGCTACACGAGTGTCTGCGCCGGGGCATACCACAACGTCGCGAATCGAAGTGACGGTTCGCGCGTCGCTTGGGGCGACAACACCTTCAGTCAGGGCAATGCGCCGGCGCTGCCTGCCGGCGTCGCCTATGTCCAGATCGCCACGGGTCTTGCTGCGCGTCGCGACGACGGCGCGGTCGTGGTCTGGGGAAGCAACTCCTACGGTCAATGCAACGTGCCGTCGTTGCCGCCCGGAGTCAGCTATGTCGATGTCGTGACCAACGGCCCCCACAGCCTTGCGCGGCGCAGCGACGGCTCGGCCATAGGCTGGGGATTCAATCAGTACGGCCAAACTACTGTCCCGCCGCTTGCGGCAGGCCTGTCCTACGTCGAACTCGCGGCGGGCACGAACCACACGCTCGCCCGACGTAGCGATGGGTCAGTTGTCGGCTTTGGACTTCCAGGCCTGCCCAGTGTGCCGTCGCTTCCCGCCGGTCTCTCCTATTCAGGCGTTGCAGCGGGGCTGGACCATAGCTTGGCCTTGCGCAGCGACGGATCCGCGATCGGCTGGGGGGCCAACCATCTCGGTCAGGCCAATGTCCCCTCGCTGCCGCCGGGTCTCCGCTACGTCGAAGTCTCTGCCCGCCAGTTCCACTCGATCGCGGGTCTCAGCGACGGTTCGGCCGTGGCCTGGGGAGACAACTCCAGCGGGCAATGCAGCGTACCTGTGCTTCCCGCCGGTCTCAGCTACGTCCATGTTGTGACCGGCGGGAGTCACGTCGTTGCGCGACGAAGCGACGGGTCGTTCGTGGCGTGGGGATCGAATACTTACGGCCAATGCGACATCCCCGCGCTTGCAAACGGATTTCGCTACGCACAGATCAGCGCGGGGGACAACTACACGATCGCCCGCATCGAACCGTCGTGCCCTGCGAGCTTCGTGTACTGCACGGCGAAGCTGAACTCGCTGGGTTGCCTGCCGGCGATCGCATCGAGCGGTATCTCGAGTGCAAGTGCGGGCAGCGGATTCACGATCAGCTGCTCCAACGTGCGCAACCAAAAGGCCGGACTGCTGCTCTACAGTTTCAGCGGCCAGGCCGCGCTTGCGTTCCAGAACGGGACGTTGTGCCTCGCGGGCACGATCAAGCGCTCCGTGAGCGTCAACTCCGGCGGATCGCCGGGGCCGATCAACGATTGTTCGGGCGTGTATGCGATCGACATGAACGCGTTCGCGGTCGGTACGCTGGGCGGCAATCCGCACTCCGCGCTGCTGCTGCCGGGGACCACGGTCGACGCGCAATGGCGCGGCCGAGATCGAGGTTTCTTCGCGCCGAATGACACAACCCTGAGTGACGGATTGCACTTCACCATCTGCAACTGAGCTGAGTCCGCAGGGCAGCCGATTGCTTCGGGCGATGGACGGAGCTTGCGATGTGCAAGCAGGCTCGTCGACAGGTTACAAGCTGCGTCGCAGCAGACCCTTGATCGAAACGCCAACCTGAGCCGAGCCTCGCGCGAGCACGGCCGCGCTTTAGCGTGCGTCTTTGCCCATGGAGCCTTTGCGCCCTCGGGCGCTGCGGCTCAGCGAACGCGCCGCAAACGCGCGAAGTAACCGCCGTCGATCGGGCCCGCGGCAAGCTGTTCCACATCCGGCGCGGGCGCGATCGTTTCAGCGGACGCCGCGGGCGGATGTTCGGGCAAACTCTCCGACTCTTCCTCGAGTGTGAATTGCGTCTGCTCCGAAAGAAACGCGCGCACGAGCCTCGTGTTCTCATCCGGCTCGAGACTGCAGGTGGACCAGACCAACCGGCCACCGACGCGCACGCGTTCGGCTCCGTCGCGCAGCAAATGCGATTGCAGGGCGATGAGTTCGGCCTTGTTCTTCGGCCCAAAGCGCCAGCGTGCCTCGGGCCGCTGGGCCAGCACGCCGGTGTTCGTGCATGGAGCATCGACGAGCACGCCGTCGAACAATCGCGCCGGCAGACTCGACGTGCCGTTCGTGACCACGCATTCGACGCGTTCGCCGAGCTTCAGGCGCTCGAGCGTCGAGCGCATGCGCGCCAGCTTGGCTTCACTGACGTCGCAGGCCACGACGTTCGCTCCGCTTTCTGCAAGCACCGCGGTCTTGCCGCCAGGGGCCGCGCAAAGATCAAGGATCGTTTCGCCAGCCTGTGCCTGCATGGCCTGCGCCGCGCGCAAGGCGCTCTCGCCCTGCACGCTGATACGGCCTTGATCCATGGCCTCGGTGTGCAGCAAAAGTTCCGAGCGGTCCGCGGGCACGAGCAGGATGTCCGGATGCCGTCCAAGGCGCGACGGAATGTCGAGCGCCTTCAGTTCCTCCGCGACGGACGCGCGTTCGCTGCCGACGACGCGCACGGACAACTCCGGTTCTTCCAGCGCGCCGAGCGCAAGTTGCTGCGCGCGCTCTGCTCCGTAGCGCGCCACCCAGCCCTTCATCAACTGCGCGGGCATCGACAACGCGTCCTCCGCCCACAAGAGCGGATGTTCGATCGGATCGTGGAACACGTCGCGATCGAGCGCGAACGGCCGGCCGATGATGTCGCGGCGCGGATTGCCGACGTGCCCGCGCGTGCGTGAGAGCAGCAGCGCGTGCAAGAAGCCTTTCGTGTTGCGCGAGTCGGCGGGCGGACATGTGTCTTCCACCAGGCGCACCGTCTCGCTGGCCAGCGCGTGATCCGGAATTCGATCCAGGAAAAACGCCTGCACGATCGCCAGGTGCAAGTGCGCGGCGTAATCGGCCGAGGGTTTCCCGCGCGCATAACGGCGCACGATCGCGCGCAACGTGCCACGCCGGCGAACTTCCGTGCCGATCAGCCGCCGCAAGAGTCCGCGATCGCGCGCGTCGAGCCCGCGGTCCTCGGCCTGCGCGTCGACATCGCGCAGCGGCGTGATCGATCCCGAGCGCAACAGGCGCCATGCAGTGAAGCGTGCCATGGGCTAGTTGCTCCCGGCGGGCAGCGGCAGCGAGGCAAAAAGTTCCCCGCGCGAAAAACGCGCGCCGCGCAGGAAGTCCACGGCAGACATGGCGCGTTTGCCGGCGGGAACGAGCTCGATCAGTTCCAGCGAACCTTCGCCGCAGGCCACGACGACGCGCGGCGCGGTCTCCAAGAGCTGGCCGGGTTCGGCGGATGCTTCCCGATCTGCGGCGCGCGCGCGCAACACGGCGACCTCGCGTCCCTTCGGATCCACACAGCGCGCATGCGGCCAGGGATTTTGCGCGCGGATCTGGCGCGCGAGTTCCGCTGCCGGGCGTGTGAAGTCCAAGCGACCGTGTTCCTTTTTCAATTTGCGCGCGTACGTGGCGCGCGCGGGATCCTGGGGCGTGAACACGGCGCGTCCGCTCTCGAGCAGGTCGAGACCTTCGACGGCGAGTTCGCCCCCAAGCAGCGCGAGCGCATCCAGCAATTCGCCCGCGCTCTCGTCTGGACCGATCGCACGTTCGCGCGAAATCAACACGTCGCCTTCGTCGAGCCTTTGCACGATGCGCTGCAGGCTGACGCCAGTGTGCGTGTCGCCGGCCAGGATCGCCGCCTGGATCGGCGAAGCGCCGCGATGTCGCGGCAAAAGCGAGGCGTGCACATTGAGCGCGCCCTGTGGCGCGAGATGCAACAGCGCGTCTTTCATGATCACGCCGTAACTTGCGACGAGCAGCACGTCGGGGGAAAGCGCGCGCAGTTCGGCGATGAACTCTGGCGCGTGCGCATCCGCGGGCTGTAGCACAGGCACGCCGTGCTGCTGCGCCAGTTGGACCAACGCAGACACTTCGACCTTTTGCCCGCGACCGCGCGGACGATCCGGCAGCGTCACCAGCGCGAGCGCCTGGTGTTTGCTCGCGAGCAGACGTTCGAAAACCGGCGTGGCGAAGGGCGGCGAACCGAGGAAAACGAATCGCATCGCTTCGCCGCGGCCGATCTAGATCTTCGACATCACGGTCTTCTTGAACGCCTCGTAGGGCTGCGAGCCGACAATTTGGTGCACGACGTTTCCGCCCTTGACGATCAAGAACGTCGGGATCGCGCTGATCCCGTAGCGCGCGGGAACTTCGGTGTTGTCCTGCGTGTTCAGCTTGACGACCTTCAGCTTCCCGGTCAGCTCGCCGGCCAACTTGTCGACGTAGGGCGACATGGCGCGGCAGGGTCCACACCACTCCGCCCAAAAGTCCACCAGGACGGGAAGTTCGCTTTTCAGGACGGTGGAGTCCCAGGTGCTGTCGGTGACGTCTTGGGCGTTGCTCATGTCGTTTCTTCGTGTCGCTTGGCGCGGGGTCAGATGAATTGGAGAGGCAATATGGGTCGAAGTCGGGGGCGCGTCCACCCCCTGGCGGCTTTGGGCTCTGGGACGCAGCCCCTGGAGCGGCTCAATCCGGCTCGGTCGTGCTCAGATCGATTTCCAACGGCGGCGTCATCCGAGCTACGTCTTCCGATCCGGCCTCCCTCGCAACGTGCGGAGTCAACACGAGGCCGGTCTCCGCGATCGACTCGTCGTCGAAATCGCTGTGGCGCACGATGTCGACCAGATCGCCCTCGACGTCGTCGCGCAGGATGATCGTGATTTCGCTTTGCGGAGTTTCCTGGATCGCGCTGGCGACGCCGAGCTTGACCAATTCGAGCAGCGCGCAGAACGAGCCGATCAGCGCCGACTTGGAGATTTCCTCGCCCGAGGTGGCTTCGAGCAGGAGCTGGCGCAGCGTGACTTCGCGCCGGCCGCCGATCCAGCCCACCAGACGCTCGACGTACCAGCGCAGCGGCCGGTCGTCGCGCTGAATCTTCAAGGAGCGATTCGCCAACGTCTCGCGCATCAGGCGCGAGAAAGCCGCGAGCAGGTCCCAATGCGTCAATTCCCCAAGATCGATCGTCGCCGCTTCGGGGTCGTAGTGGATGCCACTCTTGTCGCCGAGCGGGAAGAGGCGCGTGCGCTCGTCCAACTTGTCGGCGAGTTCGCGCGAGACCTCCTTGAAGTGGCGGTACTCGATCAGGCGCTGGATCAATTCATCGCGCGGGTCGAGCTCTTCCTCGAGGTCGATCTCCTCGCGCGGCAAAAGCGAACGCGACTTGATCGACATCAAGGTCGCGGCCATCAATAAAAAGTCGCCGGCGACTTCGATGTCGATTTCTTCGAGCGCTTTCAGGTAAGCGAGATAGCCGTCGAGGATCTTCGTGATCTCGACTTCGTGGATGTCGACTTCCTGCTCGTTGACCAGGTGCAAAAGCAGGTCCAAAGGCCCCTGGAAAACCTGCTCGAGCTGGACGGTGTAATCGACGTTCATCCGATCACTCCGGTCAGCTTGTCGACCACCGTCCACAGTCCCAACCGCATCTCATACAGAGCAGTTTGGATCGGAGCGACGAAGTAGACCAGCAGGAATACGAGCAGGATGCCGAAGCGCTCCAAGGCCATGTAACCCGGCCGCAGCGGGGCCGGCAAAAGCCAGGTCATCACGCGCGAGCCGTCGAGCGGAGGAATCGGCAGCAGGTTGAAGACCGTCAACGAGACGTTGGCGAACATCGACCAGAGCAACACCTGGACCACCGGCGTGTCAGGCTCGTAATTGCCGTAGACCAGGCAGAGTTTCATGGCCACCGCGAAGACGATCGCCAGCAAAAAGTTCGAGACTGGGCCGGCTAGGGCGACCAAGGCCATATCGCGCAGCGGGTGGCGCAGATTGTTGTAGTTGACCGGCACCGGCTTGGCCCCGCCGAAAGGTGGCGCGCCCGCGAGGGCCAGCATCGCAGGCAGGATGATCGTCAGGAACGGATCGATGTGCACCAGTGGATTGAGCGTCATGCGCCCCATGTCCTTGGCCGTCGAGTCGCCGCAGCGATAGGCCACATAGGCGTGGGCCGCTTCGTGGATCCCCAGGGAAAGGATCAGGAAACCGACCACCAGGGCAATATCGAGGGGCCGCAGCCCGCTGCCGGCCATGACCGCCGGGGCAAAGGGCACAAAGGCGGCTGACGCGGCGCAGACGACGGAGACTTCGCCGAAACGGCGCAGCCAGAGGCTCGGAGGGCGGATTGCCACGTGGGAGGTTGGTCGTCCTGGCGCCAGAGTGTGACCGCGGCGCAGGGCAGGGGTTTATAGCACAGCCCCGCGGACCCGCGAGTTGCCTTGCGGTGCGCTGCCTGCTCCGTACGATTCACGCCCCGACCCACGATGACCGCCAACGATCTCAAGCTCCGCCTCGAGGAACGCCTCGAACACGCCCGTGAAGTCATTCGGGTCGAAGCGCGCGCCATCGCGAACCTCGAACATCTGCTCGGCGACAGTTTTTCGCGGGCCATCGACCTGATCCTGGCCTGCGAGGGCGTCGTGGTGGTCACCGGCATGGGCAAGGCCGGACTGATCGCTCAAAAAGTCTCGGCGACCCTGGCCAGCACGGGCTCGCCCTCGATTTTCCTGCATCCCGCCGAGGCCCTGCACGGCGACCTGGGCCGGATCCGCAGCCGCGACCTGGTCCTGGCCCTGTCCAACTCGGGCGAGACGGTCGAAATCAAGCTGCTCGTCCCGGCCGTGCGCAAGATCGGTGCGCGCCTGATCGCCGTCACCGGCATGCCGCTCTCGACCCTGGGGAGGCTGGCCGACGTGGTGCTCGACATCGGCCCGATCGACGAGGCCTGCCCGCTGGGACTGGCACCGACGGCGAGCACTTCGGCCCTGCTGGCGCTTGGCGACTCGCTGGCCATGGTGGTCTCGAAGGAACGCCACTTTTCGCGCGAGGAATACGCGCTCTACCACCCCGCCGGCGCCCTGGGCCGGAAACTCATGCGCGTCGGCGAGGTCATGCGCCAGGGGCACGAACTGCCTTTGTGCACGAGCGGCACGCCGTTGCTCGAGGTACTGCGGGTCATGAGCGACACGCCCGGCCGGCCGGGCGCGGCCCTGATCGTCGACGAGGACGGCCGCCTGGTAGGTATTTTTACTGACGGTGACTTCCGCCGCCACTTCAAGGAGCTGGGCAGCCTGAGCCACGAGGACCCGATCGATCCGTTCATGGGCAAGAACCCCAAGTGCGTGCTGCCCGAGGAGCTCGTGCAGTCCGTCGAGCGCATGATGCGCGAGCACCGCATCGACCAGATGCCGGTGATCGACGAGAGTCGCAGGCCCGTCGGCCTCGTCGACGTGCAGGACCTGCTCGACACACGCGTCTGATCCGCCGCAATCTTCGCGCGCGCCTGGGGTTGGCGAAGTTTATGCTCCGGGCCAATGGCGCCGGAGACACCGAAATGGAAGCTCGCGCTCTCGGGTGTCCGACTCGTGGTGCTCGACGTAGACGGAGTCCTGACCGACGGCCGCGTGGTCTACGCCGGCACCGAGGAGGTCCAGCACTTCCACGTCCAGGACGGCGCGGCAATCGTCTGGATGCGCCAGGCTGGAATCAAGATCGCCTGGATCACCGGCCGCGGCTCGAAGGCCACCGAAGTGCGCGCCAAGGAATTGGGCATCGCCGAGTTGCACCAGCGCTCGGGCCCCAAGGAGCCGGTCCTCGGAGCCCTCCAGCTGCGACTTGGCATTGCGCCCGAACACACGCTGGCCATGGGCGATGACCTGATGGACCTTGGCCTGTTCGCGCGCGCGGGCGTGCGCGTCGCGCCTGCCAATGCGCGGCCCGAGATCATGGCGCGCGCCGACTTCGTGACGGCCAGTGCCGGCGGCCTGGGCGCGGTGCGCGAGATGGCCGAGCATCTGCTGCGCGCGCGCGGCGCGTGGGACGCGATCGTCGCCGGCGCCGGGACTTTGTAGCGATGAAACGCTGGGCTCTGTTCCTCGCGATCTTCCTCGTTGGGCTCGGCGTGCTGTGGGTGATCGACCGCGGCCGCAGGTCGAAGACCCCGCCGGCCCCGCCGGACATTTCGCAAAGCGGCGAACAGCCCGCCGACGTGTTGACCAAGGTGCCGCTCGACAAGGTTCAGGGCAAATTCGCGGCTGACGGCACTTTCTCGAGCAAGACCTTCGATCCGGCGACGGGCAAGCTGCGCTACCAGATCACGGCGCGCAACCACCAATCGCTCGGCAACGGGGTCTACCAGTTCGACGATCTGGTCGGCCGCTTCTACGTCGCCGGATCGGATCTGGTGCGTCTCGAGCTGTTCGCGAAGCACGCGCGCGGCCGGCTGACGTCCGCCCCTTCACTCGACTTCGACCGTGCGTATCCGGTCGAACTCGAGGACGTCCTGGCCACGCTGCTCGAAGGTTCGCCGTTCGTGCCGCTGACCATGCGCGTGCCGCGCGCCAGCGGTGTGTTCGCGGACGAGACCTTCAAGTCAGCCGATCGCGTCGAGATCGCGGGCACGGGTTTGAGTGCGGACGGAGTCGGCCTTTCCTTCGACGGCAAGCAGCGCGAATTGCGCCTCGAGCGCAACACGCATGCGAGCCTGACGCTCAAGGACGGCACACCCGCGGCGCTTTCGGCGATCGGCGGCCTCGTGTTCACGAGCCTCGAGAAGATCGGCGAAGGCGCGAGCCGCGTGGTGGCGCGCGAAAAAGCGCACCTGCAATTCGAAGGCCCCAAACCCGTCAGCGTCGACGCCGACGAGATCGATCTCGACGCGACGGTGCTGCGCTCGCCATCGACTCGAGTTCTGCCGTCGCATGTCGCCGCGCACGGCTCGGTGCGCCTCACGCCCGTAGACGGCAAGTTCTTCGGCGACCACGCCGATCTCGAACTCGACGAAGCAGGCCGGCCGCAGCGCGCCACGTTGAAGGGTTCGCCGCGCGTCGAGCTCTTGTTGCGCGACGTCGACACCGCATCCTTGCCGGGCGGCGCAGAAAAGCCCGCGGATCTCGAAGTGCGGATGATCGGCGCGGGCCCGCTCGACGTGTTCATCGCCGGGAACTCGCACTTCGACTTCCACGGGCCGGCGACGTTGATGCTGCCGGCACTCGACATGAACCTGACCGCCCAGGAGAAATTGAGCGGAGCGCGGTTGGAGACGAGCGACTTCGGGCGCCTCGATGCCCTGGGCGGCGTCGAAGCGCGCTGGGGCACTTCGATCCTGACCAGCAACGCACTGACGATCGACCGCAAGCTCACCAAGGATGGACAGATTGCGGCGGGCCTGACCACGACCGGCCTGACGCTGTCGAGCGGCACGCTCGAGGACGGCAGCACGTTCGATCTCAGCGCGCAGAACGGACTGGAGTTCGTGCGCCTGCCCAACTCGTTCCAGGTGCCGCTGGCGCGCGACGTCGACCTGCTCGTGCGCGGGCCGAAGGCTTTGCACGTCAAGGCGCGCGAGGTGCGCGACTTCGACGAACTCTCGCGCACATTCAGTGCCTTCGGCGACGTGTTTTTCGAAAACGCGAAGGGCAAGGGCCGCGGTCAACGCGTCATTTCGCGCGGCGTCAATTCGGCCGAATTGTTCGGTGCGCCGACGCAGCCTGCGCGCGTCGACTTGGAACAAGGCTGGCTCGAGGCACGCGAAATCGTCTTCGACGGCGAACGGCTGCGCGCGGAGGGCGAAGCACGCGCGATGGTCGGCGTGGAATCCACGCGCTACGACTTGAGCGCGCGCTGGATCGGACTGATGCGCGCTCCCGACGGTGACGGGGAAGTCCTCACGCTGACTTCCGGCGGTGATGTGGTCGCGCGCATCGATGACGACCGCCGGCGCATGGACCTGACCGCGCAGTCGATCGAAGCGCACGCGGCCTCGCCGGGAAAAGAACTCAAGCAGCTGGAGAGCCGCGGGCTGAGCGCCAGCGGCAGCGTGGTCTTCCACGCCAGCGGCGAACAGGAATTGAACGGCGAAGGCGAAGAGTTGCTGATCGCCGCCGATCGCAGCGGGAGCCTTGCTCCCCGCCAGGGCGGACGCGTCCAACTGCGCGGCAGGCTGCCCAAGAATGCGATCTCCTTCGGCATGAGCAGCGGAGTCGTGGGTTTCTCGCCGACCAACCTGACCGCGGAAAATCCGGTGATCGAGATCGAAGGGGTCGATGTGCCGCTCGGCAAAGGCCGCACCAAAGCCGACTATCCGCTGCGAGCGGTCGCCGGATACATGTCCGTGGATCCGACCTCGATCCTGTTCACCGACGGCGTCTATCTCGGCCAAGCCGCGACGACGGCGACGGCCTGGTCGCTCGACGCCGAAAAATTGGTGCTCACCGGCGTGCAGACTCCGATCTCCGGCCAGGACACTCCGCGCTTCACGGTTTCGACGGTGCTCGCCTGGGGTGGCTTCCAGGCTTCCTTCGCGGAGCAGATTTCGGCGCATGGAGCCACGCTGCTGCTCGACCGCGATCGCGATCGGCTGACGATCCGCGGCGAACCCGCCGAGTTCGATTACCAGGAACGTCGGCTGCGCACGAATTGGCTGGAATTCGAATTGAGCACGGGATTCTGGCGCACTTCGCAGGGCACGCTCTTGCCTCTCGACAGCGGCAAGGGCGCCTACGAGATCTCCTTCATGTCGATGGAGCCGATCTACGGCCTGGACTCGCGCGTCGAAGTCGTGCGCGAAATCCGCTACGTCGACAAAGAAAAGCGGCGCGAAACTCGCGCCTCGTGGGCTGTACTGTGGCTCGACGAGCAGCGCCTCGAGAATCTGGTGAGCGGGCTGTGGCCTGACTCCGCCGCCGGCCGGGTCGAGATCCCCGAGTCGCCCCCGCGCCCGGTCCTCAAGCGCAACGCGCTGCTGGACAAGCCGCTGAACACCGCGGTCCTCGATTGGGTCAAGGAGATCTACCTGGAAGGCAACATCGAGGTGCTCTTCGAGGGCGAGCGCGTCGTGCGCGCCGACGGGATGTACGTGAATCTGATCGATTCACACGCCTGGCTGCGCAACATCGAGGTCACCACGGAATTGCCGCTGCGGGCGATGGCCCACACGGCGAAGTTGCACGCGGACTGGGCGCGCCTGGGCGCCGACGGGACCGTTTCGGCGGAGCACGCCGTGGCGACGACCTGCGAATTCGAAAAACCGCACTACGAAATCGCGCTCGGCAGAGTGCGCCTGAAGCCGCGACCCACCGACCGCGCGCTGGAAGCGATTCGCAAAGGCCGCAGCCAATTCGCCGACGAAACCGAGGGCTACGAAGTCCGCTCGACGAACAACAGCCTGCGCTTCGGCGATGGCCCCAAGATCCCGCTTGGACCGCTCACGATTTTGACCGACGAAAAATTCCATGTCGACCCGGAGAGTTTCTCCGTGCTCGGCCTGCCGCTGCTCGTGATCGGGAACAGCGCCAAGTTCGGCTTCTTCATCGGCGCCTCCTTTCCGCTGACGCTGAACTGGGTGTCCAAGCAGGTGACCCAGGTCATGGGCACCCAGAAGCAGCCGTACAACCAGCGCAGTCTCGGTCAATTCAGGTACCTGAATCTGCGTGGTTTGTTGCTCGGCGTGAACAACAAGGTCGAGCAAAAAGGCGTGTTCAAGCTGACCACCGACGTCAGCGGCATCTTCGACACGGGCAGCGACCGCGGTCTCGTTCGCGTGCCCAAGAGCGATCGCGAGAGTCTGCGCGCATGGCTGCACGTCGGAGGCCGGCGCCTGCTCGGAGGCGGCGAGTGGATCGACGTCAATCTGACCAAGCAGTCCGATCCCGGAGTCCAAGCCGAGTTCTTTGAGGGCGACTTCCTGCGCTGGGAAGAACGCGAGACCTACTTGCACTGGCGCAAGGCGCGCGGGCTCGACTACGCGCGCGCCACGCTCGAGACGCAGCTGGACGATTGGCGCACCGAAGTGATCGAACAGCCGTCGTTCGGGTACACGCGCGGGCGTGGAGCGGTCACGCGCTGGTGGCGCCGCGATCTGCTCTACAGTTCGGATTCATCGCTGGCCTACCTGCGGCGCGTCGAGGGCGATCCGAACTTCGAGGCTCCCTTCGCCGATGGCTTCGGCAAACAAGAAGTGCTGCGCGCGGACAGCACGCATCGCTGGGAATTGCCCGTGCCGCTGGGCTTCCTCGCTGCGCGCCTGGTGCCCTTCGTCGAAGCACGCGGCACCTTCTGGGATCGCGGCGCGACCAGCTCGCAAGAGGCCGGCCGTTTCGCGCTGCTCGCCGGCGCCGAGGCGTCGACGACTTTCTGGCGCGTCATGGGCGACGGCGATCTGCATTCATTGACTCCGTCGCTGGGCGTTCGCGGCGACGTCGATGTCGAGGAGACCGGACCGACGCCGGCGCTATTCGACGGAGTCGAAGATCCGATCGCCGGAAGATTCGCCGACATCGGCTTGCGTTCGCGTTGGGTCAAACCGAGCAGCCTTGGACAGGGGGAAGGCGAAGAACGCTGGCTCGACATCGAAGTGCGCGAGGCCTACGCCGGTGACTTGCAGGACGGGCGCGAGCCGGGCTGGCAGCCGCTGCGCGTCAACGCGCAATGGAAGAGCGAATTCGCAAGCATCCCGTTCGGCGTGACCCATGACGCGCGCTACGACGTGATGGACCGCGATACGATTTATTCGCGTTCGCTGCTCGGCGTGCGGCCGGTGCCTTCCGTCGATCTCGAAACCGGATACCACACCGCCGAGGATCTGAACGAGGCGCGGCTCTACAGCGCCTGGTCGCTCGCCGCGCGCTACCGTTACTCGGACAAATGGGTCTTCGAGGGCGGCCAGACCTTCTCGTCGTTGTCGAACAGCCGCCTGAATTCGGATTTCACGCTGCGCCGGATGGGACATGACTTCATCTTCGAATTGTCCTATTCGTTCGTGGCCGGCGAAGGCGGTGGCTCGGTCGGCTTCTCCTTGAAGCCGTTGCTGGCCTATCGCGAGCACGGCTTCGGGCAATTGTCGCGCTGGCAGCGCGAAGGCAACTGAACGCGTTCGAGCTAGACTTCCGCTGAACCATGTTCGGCCTGGGACCCACAGAAATCGTCGTCATCGTCGTCGTGGCGATCCTGATCCTCGAGCCACGCCTGCCACGGCTCGCGGCTGAGGCCGGCGGCTGGATCGCGATGCTCAGAGACTGGTTTTGGCGAGCCTGATTTTCGGCCGCTTGTCGCAACAGGAGCGTGAAGGCCGCTGACGTGCAGCGCGCTGCGCAGGTTCGACACGCGCGAAACTGCTAGAATCCCGTTGAACCATGTTCGGCCTTGGACCCACAGAAATCGTCGTCATCGTCGTCGTGGCGATCCTGATCTTCGGACCGCGCCTGCCGCAGGTCGCGGCCGAAGCTGCCGGGTGGATCATGAAGCTCAAACGCTCGATGAGCGATCTGCGGCGCGACAGCGGCATCGATCGCGAGTTCTCCGAGGTACGCCGGCAGGTGGAGAACGCCGTTCCGCGCGAGCTGCGCACGTTCGATCCTGCGCGCAGCGTTCAGAGCGGCATGGAGAGTCTCAAGCGCGACGTCGCCGAGCCGGTCGTCAAGGAGCTGAAGTCGGCCCACGACGCCCTGATGGACGATCGCCGCGAACCGATAGGTCCGCCGGCCGGAGCGCCCGTGGTCACTGCGGCGGATCCGGCTCCGCAGGTTCCACCTGCAGCGACAGACCATCATCCGTGAGCGCTTCCAGGACGGAGGCGTCCGCTTCGTCGAAGATGTTGCTCCAGCCACCGCCGACAGCCTCTCCCGGCAGCGCGGGCGCAGCTTCGGGGCGCATGTGCTCGTCGAACCAACGATTGTTGGTCTGCACGGTGCCGACCACTGCCGCAACTTGCACGTCGCATTCCGCGGCCAGTTGACCCAGCACCTCGGCGGGCACGATGCCCGGCATGCAGACGGTCAGGAGATCGCCGTTACGGTCGACCGGAATCAGGCGGTGCGTGCGGAAGAACTCCTCATTCAGACCATTGAACGGGTTCGAACCGGGCGGATGGATGTCCACCGGCAGGAACGGCAGGTTGTACATGTCGCAGACGACGCGCGAGAGTTCCCAATCGCTGATCAGGTTGTCGCCGACCAGGATTTCCGGGAACGGTGTGCGCGAGTTGCTGCCCGTCTGCAGAGCGAGGTGCAGGCGCTGGGGATCGATCAGGCCACGTTGACCGAGGACCTGGGCGAGGTGCGAATATTCGAGTCGCTGGCTGCTCTTCACGGTGGGGAGAACGCGGACGCCGACGACTTGGAGGTCGCCGGATCCCTGGGGTTCCGGGCTCCCCTATCGGTCGCTTCCCGTCCGCGCCTGAAGCGCGAATCGTCCAGTCAGGTGCCAGGCACGATTTTTCCCTATTCGCGCCGGTCCTCCGCGCTCGGAACGGAGGACCGGCGCGAATAGGGAAAAACCGTGCCCGGCGCCTGACCTGACGATTCGCTCAGACGTCGAGGTTGCGAACTTCGAGGGCGTGGCGCTCGATGTACTCGCGGCGCGGCTCGACCAGGTTGGACATCAGCAAGGTGAAGATGTTGTCGGCGGCGACTTCGTCCTCCAGGCGCACGTGGTAAAGGCGCCGGCGGCTGGGGTCCATGGTCGACTCCCAGAGCTGCTCGGGGTTCATTTCACCCAGACCCTTGTAGCGCTGCAGTTCGATGTCGCTCTCGGAGCTCTTGCGCACGGCTTCCGCCAGGCTCGACAGCGAGGCGCACGGCACGACGACACGGCCTCGAAGGACTTCGAAGCGCCCGCCGCCCGAGAACATCAGGCCGCGGTTTGCCAGTGAAGTGAGCACGCTGGCCAGTTCCTCCGTGTGCGGCAGCCGCGCCGTGATCACGTGCGCATTCTCGCGACTGACTTTTGCATCGGGACCGTCGCACACGCGCAGCGTCTCGCCGGCCGGAATCTTGGCGCGCATGAGTTCGATGAAGTCGCCAAGTTTCTCGGGCGACTCGAACAGATGGTCGTCCGTGCCGACGCGCGCCCAATAGGGACGCACGTGCTCGCCATCGAAGCTCTCGAGCACGCGCTCCTTGGAAAGCCTGGTCCAGACCGGTATCGCACGCGCGACGGCCTCTTCGAGGTGACGCAGATCCTCGAGCACCAGGCGCAGCTCCGCGCCGTTCCACTCGCGATTCGCGCTCAGGTCCTTGATCGTGATCGACTTGGCGGAAAGTTCCGCCAGCGTGCGACGCAGTTCCGCGTCGCTGGCGACGTAGCGCTCGCCGTCCTTGGTCTTGAGCTTGTAGAGCGGCGGCTGCGCGATGTAGAGCATGCCGTTTTCGATCAGCGGCCGCATGTGGCGGAAGAAAAACGTGAGCAGCAGCGTGCGGATGTGCGAACCGTCGACATCCGCGTCGGTCATGATGATCGTCTTGCCGTAGCGCACTTTTTCGAGGTCGAAGTCCTCGGCGATGCCGCAGCCCAGGGCTGAAATGATCGTCTGGATTTCCGAGTGGCCGAGCATCTTGTCCAGGCGCGCCTTCTCGACGTTCAGGATCTTTCCCTTCAGCGGCAGGATCGCCTGGAAGCGCCGATCGCGGCCTTCCTTGGCCGAGCCACCGGCCGAATCACCTTCGACCAGGTAGATCTCGGACTCGTTCTTGTCGTCCGACTGACAGTCGGCGAGTTTTCCGGGCAGGTTGCCGCTGGCCAGCGCCGACTTGCGCCGCACCAGGTCGCGTGCCTTGCGCGCCGCTTCGCGCGCGGCCTGGGCGCGCACGGCCTTCTGCACGATCGCCTTGGCGATCGCCGGATGCTCCTCGAGGTAGCGCGCGAAAAAATCGCCGAACGTGGAATTGACCACGCCTTCGACTTCGCGGTTGCCGAGCTTGTCCTTGGTCTGGCCTTCGAACTGCGGATCGGGAACGTAGATCGAGACGATCGCCGTGACGCCTTCGCGGAAGTCATCGCCGGTGAGTTGCAGCTTGTCCGACTCCTTGATCAGCTTCTCGTTCTTCGCGTAAGCGTTGAGCGTGCGCGTCAATCCGGTCTTGAAGCCGGCGAGGTGCGTTCCGCCGCCGGGCGTCTTGATGTTGTTGACGAAGGTGAAGATGCTTTCCTGATAGGTGTCGGTGTATTGCAGCGCGACCTCGACCTTGTATTCGACGCCGGGCATTTCCGACGAGGTCCCCGGACGATCCATGTGCACGACTTCCGCGTGCAGCGCTTCCTTGTTCTTGTTGATGTGCTGGACGAACGTGCGCAGGCCGTCGGGATAGGCGAAGTGTTCCTTCTGGCCCGTGCGCTGGTCCTCGAGATCGATCGCGATCCCGCGCGTGCCCATCAGGTAGGCTGTCTCGCGCAGGCGATTCACCACGATTTCGTAGTCGATCTCGGTCGTCGTGAAGATGCGCGAGTCGGCCTTGAAGATCACTTGCGTGCCGCGTTTGTCCGTGGTTCCGATCTGCGCGAGCGGAGCTTTCGGCACGCCGCGCTCGAATTTCATCCAGTGCACCTTGCCGTCGCGGAAGACGTTGACTTCCAGCCATTGCGACAGCGCGTTGACGCAGGTCACGCCGACGCCGTGAAGCCCGCCGGAAACTTTGTAGGCGCCGTGGTCGAACTTGCCGCCGGCGTGCAGCTTGGTCATCACGACCTCGACGCCGGAGATGCCTTCCGCGGCATGGATGCCGGTCGGGATGCCGCGGCCGTTGTCGGTCACCGACACGGAACCATCGGCGCGGATCTGCACGCTGACCAGCGTCGCGTGGCCGGCCAGCGCCTCGTCGATCGAGTTGTCGACGACTTCCCAGATCAGGTGGTGCAGACCGCGCACATCGGTGTCGCCGATGTACATGGCCGGGCGCTTGCGCACCGCCTCGAGTCCTTCGAGCACGGTGATGGAAGAGGCGTCGTAGCTGTTGGCGAGTTCGGTTTCGACCATGTGAATCAATGCGCAGGCTGGAGGCGCGTTCGTTCAACGCTGCAGCTGGAACACGACGCGCGTGATACGCGCCGCGCCAAGCTTCTGGTTGGCGAGCACTCGGTAGCGCTCGCCGGTAAAGTTCGTCAGTTCGTGAAGGTGCGGCGCCGACTGGACTTCGACGAGCAGTTCGCCGGCCTGGAAGCGCACAGCGCGTGCGCGCTTAGCCAGGCTCTCACCCACGGCTTCGTGCCAGGCCTTGAAGACGCGTGCCTGCGCCAGCTTCGTGTCGAGTCCCGTGTCTCGCAGGTACGAGACCAGGGCATCGTGCAGCGACGTCGGTGCGCGTCTCTTGGGCGGGGTCTGCAACTCTGCTCAGCTGTCGATCGTGATCGGCATCACGATGTAGATGTAGCTTTCGCCGAGGCGGAACTTGCCGGGCGAGGTCTTCTCGTTGAATTCGAGCACGACCGTGCCGTTCTCGCAGTTCTTCAGCCCGTCGATGACGTAGTCGGGATTGAAGGCAATTTCCGCGTTCTTGCCCTTGTAGTCGATCTCCATCGCGGCGCGCGCCTCGCCACGGCCGGCCGATTGGCCGAAGATTTCCAGGCTGCCTTTCTTGATCGAGAGGCGCACGGCGCGCGCTTCGTCGCCGGTCACGTTGGCGACCAGGCGCAGCTTGCGCATGAGCATCTCGGCGTCGGCTTCGACGCTGTTGGCCGACTCGGCCGGAATCACCGCCTGGTAGCGCGGGAACTCGCCGTCGAGCAGGCGCGCGAAGACTTCCGCGTTGCGCGTCTTCATGCCGATCTGATTTTCGCTGAAGGAAAGTTGCACCTGGTCCAGCGGGTCGCTGATCACGCGACAGAACAATTGTGTGCCCTTGGTCGGCACGATCACCGGGCGCGGCACGGAGTTCGGCATATCGATCGGCGCGGAGGCCACCGCCAGGCGACGGCCGTCCGTGGCCACCATCTTCAGTTGGCCGTCGGCGATCTCGGTCAGCACACCGTGCATCGCATAGCGGCCTTGTTCGCGCGCCGCGGCAAACGCGGTGCGGCCGACCAGTGCCGTGAACGTGCCGGCCTGCAACGAGACGGAGCCGTTGGTGTCGAAGTGCGCAACGACCGGAAACTCGTCGGGGTCGAGGGTCACAAGCTCGCAGGAGTCCGGACCGCTCGAGATCGTGCAGTTGCTGCCGCTGGTCTGCAGCGTGACTGTCTCGCCGGTCAGGTCGCGCACGAAGTCAAAGGCCACGCGCGCCGGGATGACGGCGGTGCCCGGCTCCTCGACCTTCACGTCCTCGATGCGGTAGCGCAGCGCGACCTCGAGGTCGGTGCCGACGAGCTCCAGCGCATCCGCTGTCGCGACCAGGCACACGTTCGCGAGCGCAGGCTTCGGGCTCTTCGCGGGAATGACGTTGTTCGCGAGCGCGAGACCTTCTTGGAGCTTCACTCGATTGCAGAGGATTTTCATTCGAGACACAACCTGGCTGTGGGACGGTCAAAGTTGGTGGCGCAGTGCGGCCGGGACGCGGGAGGGGCGTGGGTCCGTGTGGAGATGTTTTGGGAATCTCCGTAGGAGTTAGATCATCATCATCATAAGGGCGGCGGGCTTCGTGGAGAACCGTGGAGCGGGTTGTCGCAAGCGCTTATTGCGAAGAGGGCTAGGGAGGCGGCGAGGGGCGGCGCAGGTGTGAATTCGACGTGCATGGCACGGGGAGTTCCGGGGTGGTTGTCCACAGCTGTCCACGGGGAGGTTTGGGGGCGATTGCGGGCGTGTGGACGGGGACCGGAAGTTTCCACACGGGATCGGGAGTTGTGCGCGGTTGGACACATGTTCTGCACCCTCTGTTCGATCGACGGGGGGGGTGCCTGGCACATCTTCGAACTGTTGCCGCCGTTGTGTTGCACAGCGCCGTTGTCGGTTCAGCTCGACGCGGCCGTTGCTTGCACAGCGCTGTTGGGTGGACGCAACAGTTTGAGGAGGTGCCTGGCACCGTACTGGCGGTGACCACGCGTGCTTTGATCGCAGTGACGCGTCGATGTGATCCTCCCAGTACGGAGCCAGGCACCCTTCCGAACTGTTGCGTCCCACCAACGGCGCTGTGAGAGCAACGGCCGCGTCGAGCTGAACCGACAACGGCGCTGTGAAACCAACGGCGGCAACACTTCGGAAAGGTGCCAGGCACCTGCGCCGTCGGGACGGCTACCGCCGCAACTGATTCAGGAATCCCGCGACGAGTTCCTTGATGCGTGGATCGGCTTGCATCTGCAGTTCGATTCGTTCGATCGCGTACAACACGGTCGAATGGTCGCGGCCGCCGAAGAAGCCGCCGATTTCCTCGAGCGAGTGGCGCGTGCTCTTGCGGATCAAGTACATCCCGATCTGGCGCGGGTACACGATCGCGTTGCTGCGGCGCTTGGACTGCAGCTCGCTGAGCTTCATGTTGAAGTGCGCAGTGACCACGCGCAGGATTTCTTCCATCGAGAGCTGCCCGCGCGAGTGCGTGAACACGTCGCGCAGGACTTTCGTGGCAAGTTCAGGTGTCAATGCCTGCCCACTCAGCGACGCGTAACCCTGCAGGCGCGTGACCGCACCTTCGAGTTCGCGGATGTTCGTGTCGATGTGCTCGGCCAACAGACGCGCGACGTCGTCGGGCAATTCGTGCCCGCGCTCGCGGCTCTTGCGTTTGAGGATCGCCATGCGCGTCTCGTAGCAGGGCCGCTCGATCTCCGTCACCAGCCCCCATTTGAAGCGCGAAACCAGGCGTTCCTGCAGCGTCGGGATTTCCTTGGGCGAAGTGTCCGACGAGAGCACGATCTGCTTGCCCGCGTTGTAGAGCGTGTTGAACGTGTGGAAGAACTCTTCCTGCGTGCGCTCCTTGTTGGCGAGCACGTGGATGTCGTCGACGACCAGCACGTCCACGTTGCGGTACTTGTTGCGGAACGTATCGAGGTTGCCGTCGGTCAACGCGCTGATGAAGTGGTTGACGAAGGTCTCGCAGGACAAGTACAGGATGCGCGTGTGCGGCGTGCGCTCGAGCAGCGAGTAGCACAAGGACTGCAGCAAGTGCGTCTTGCCCAGGCCATTGGAGCCGTGCAGGAAGAACGGGTTGTAGTTCTTGCCCGGGCTTTCGCTGACACCCAGTGAGGCCGCGTGGGCGAAGCGGTTGCATGGCCCGACCACGAAGGAGTCGAAGCGATACTGCGGGTTGAGCGGCACATCGCTGGCCCACATCAGCCGGCTCGGAGAATTTCCGGCGGGTGCGCCATTCGCCGTGCCCGCAGCGCCGACGAACGGCAAGGCCGGCGCAACGGCACCATCCAGAGCAGCATCGGCCAGAGCCGCATCGGCCCCCGGCGTTCGGGGACGGCGTTCCCCCACCAGCTCGGCGTCAACCGCGAACACGACTTCCAGCGTTCGGCCGAAGACGCCCGCGACGGCTCGCTCGATCGAGCCTTGGTAGTGCTTGACGAGCCAATCTCGGGTGAACGCGTTCTGCACAGCCAGGCAGACCTGCGCATCGTTTATGCGTCGCAGGTCGGCGCGGCGGAACCAGGTCTCGAATTGTTCGCGTTGGATCAGCCCCTGAAGCGCGGTCTGGACCTCGGCCCAACGGCTGTGCGTTTCGTCGGCTGACTTCGCCGGCGAATCGCTCGCCGCGTTTTCGCAGGACATGTCGGCCCCAGCGGAGGCCACAGGTCGGTTGTCGAGGGATCGAGGGTCTTCCATGGACGAGCGCAGTCAGATCGGAATCGAAAGGTCGGTGGCGACGACGTGCCGCAGCGTGGTGGGAGGAGTGCAAGGATCGCGAGCGGAGACGGCGCTCAGGTGCGCGCGCCCGCGCCGCAGTTCCGCAGGCCGGCTCAGCCGTCCACGAAACGGAAATTCGCAAGGGCTGCAGCGCGCGCCCCGCGACGCACGGTGAGTGCGGGGCTAGCCAGCGCCGGCAGGCCGAATCGGCTCACGCGGCGGGCCCGACCCGCAGGTCTCCCGACGCGCGCCGTATCGGCCGTGAAGAACGTCGGTGAGGCGATTGCCGGCGTCCGCCTGAGAAGGCGGACGGACTCGGTTCGGCTAGACGGTTCTTCCACATGGCGATCTCGAAAGTCTGGGGGACTGGGGGCTGGGGACGACCTTCACGGCAGCCTGATCGAGCGGCGAACAAGGCCACGATCGACTGTCTCGAAGGCGCGGCATTGCAACGCGATGTGCGCGATTGGTCAACGAGATAGCGCGGACTCTTCACACTCCGTTCGCAAACCCATGCAGCGCCTCACTGTGCGCGCGCGTCTCCCAACGCTCTCCACAGAATCTCCACCGCGATGTCCACGTCTTCTGCACGGGTCGAACGCCCAAGCGACAGGCGCAAACCCGCTCGCGCGCGTGCTTCGTCGAAGCCGAGCGCGAGCAGCACGTGCGAAGCTTCGAGCGATCCGCTGGCGCAAGCCGAGCCCGCGGAGACTTCGAGTCCAGCGAGATCCAGCCGAGTGACGAGCACCTTCCCATCAACCGAGTGCGCAAGGAGGTTCAACGTCCCTGGGAGGCGATCCGCCTGGGGGCCATCGGCGCGCAGCGCGGGACCGAGCAATTCGAGCGCGGGCAGCTTTTGCGAGAGCTGCTCCCACAGTGCACAGGACAAGGCATGCGTGCGCCGCGCGAAATTCTCCTGGTCGCGGCAGGCGAGTTCGAGCGCCAGAGCCGTTCCCGCGATGGCCGCGGCGTTTTCGGTGCCCGGGCGAAGGCCGAGTTCCTGGCCACCGCCGTGTAGGAGCGGCTCGAGCCGCAGCCCGACGCGGTGCACGAGCAGGCCACAGCCCACGGGCCCGCCGAACTTGTGCGCGGAGATCGAGGCCAGGTCCAATTCTTTCCACGGGATCAGGATCCGGCCGACGGCCTGCGCCGCATCGGCATGCAGCAGGGCCCGCCGCCCATTTTCCCCGCGCGGAAGACGCTCGGCAATCGTTAGCAGCGGCGGGCAGACGCCGATTTCGTTGTTGCCGGCCATGACACTGACAAGGCGAGCCCCCGCGGCGGCCGCGCAGAGTGCGTCCACATCGGGCTGCCCGCTGCGGTCGACCCCCACCAGCTGGCAGCGGTGGCCTTCTTTCGACAACGCCTGCGCAGGCCCGAGCACCGAAGAGTGCTCGATCGCCGTCGTCACCAGGCATCCTGGTCCTGGAATCGAGCGCATGACTCCCAAAAGGGCAAGGTTGTTGGACTCGGTGCCGCCCGATGTGAAGGTCAGCGCATCTTCGTGGACGCCCAGGGCCGCGGCAGCCTGCTCGCGCGCCGAATCGATCACTTGCCGGGCGCGCCGGCCACTGGCGTGCAGGCTCGAAGGATTCCCAAGTCGCTCATCGAAGAGCGCGTCCATGAGCGCGCGCACTTCTTCGCGCGGCGGAGTACTCGCGTTGTGGTCCAGGTAGACGCCCATCAGCGCGTCTCGGCGAGCACCCTTCGATACAGCGCCTCGTAGCGGCTGACGACTTTCTCGCGTCGGAAGCGCGAGACGGCCTGCTCTCGGGCGACTGCGCCCATGCGCTTGGCCGCCGCGGGGTCGAAGAGCAGTTTGGCGAGATGCACGGAAAACGCCGCCATGTCCTCGACCGGCGAGAGCAGTCCGGACACGCCGTGCTCGACCACTTCGTGCACGCCGCCTGCGTCCGTCGAAACGACCGGCGTGCCGCAAGCCATCGCTTCGAGCGCCGAGAGTCCGAAAGACTCCTCGCGGCTGGAGAGCGCGAACACATCCGCCGGAGCCATCAATTCTGGAATTGCGTCGCGCTCGCCGAGGAACACGACACGCGCGGCTAGCCCAAGCTCGACCACGATCGAACGGCACTGCGCCTGGTCGGGCCCGTCGCCAACGAGCACGAGTTGCGCATTCGTTCCCTTGGTCGCCTGGGCGAACGCGCGCACCAGCCAGGGCACGCGCTTCACCGCGCGGAAGTTGGAGACGTGCACGACCATCGGCGCAGCACCGGCGGGATGCGGCACGATGTCGGGGCGGAAGCGATCGATGTCGATGAAATTGGGAATGACCTCGATCGACTTGGTGCAATCCATGTCCGGACAGAAGCGTTCGCGGGTCTGTGCCGCGAGCCACTCCGAGACCGCCGTCGCCGCATCGCTGGCGAAAATCACGAACTGTGTCAGCGGCGCGTACGACGGATCGTTGCCCACCAGCGTGATGTCCGTGCCGTGCAACGTGGTCACCACTTTCGGCGCGGGCCGCGAATGATCGGCCGCCGCCGCCGAGCGCGCGAGGTAGGCCGAGACCGCGTGCGGCAAGGCGTAGTGCGCGTGCAGGATGTCGAGCCCCTGCGCGCGGTGCACGTTCAGGATCGCCGACGTGATCGCCAGATCGTGCGGTGTCGAATGGAAGAGCGGATAAGGAATCCCCTGTGCGCGGTGCATCTGCACGGGCCCCGGCGAACGCGCGAGCCTGGGCGGCACGTCGTGCGAGAACACGTGCACGTCGTGTCCGGAATCCGCGAGCGAAAGCGCCAACTCGCTGGCCACGACGCCCGAGCCGCCGTAGGTCGGATGGCACAGGATCCCGATGCGCAGCTTGGAGTTCATCTCCAGCGTTTCAGGCCGGGCGGATTTCGAAGGCGTCGAGCGGCAGCGGCGGCAATTCGTGCGAGCGCAGCGTCATGTCGGCTTCAAGTTGTTCATGCGCGGCATGTTGCTCGTCGTCCGACTCGCCGCCCTCATGCGGCTTGACCGACAGCGTGCGCAGCGCGGGCGGGCGCGAGAGTTTCATTTCGGCCGGCGTCGGCCGCGCAAGCAGGGCCAACTCGGCGTCGCGGCTCTCCTGCGCGATCACTTCGAGCGCCACCGAGTGATAGTCCGACGCGCCGCTCGATTCGATCGCGTACTCGAAGATCGTGCGGCCGTACGACGGCGCTTCGGCGAGCTTGATGTTCTTGGCGATCGGCCGTTGGAAGACTTCGCCGGGGAAGTACTTGCGGATCTCGCCCAGCACTTCGCGGGCGAGACGCAGGCGGTTGTCGTACAGGCAGGGCAGGATGCCGGTGACGGCGAGCGAGGGATTCAATCTGCGACGCAACAGCTGCACGACATCGACCAGCTTGCTCATGCCCTGCAGCGCGAAGAACTCGGTCTGCAAGGTGATGATCGTCTCGCGCGCGGCGACCAGCCCGTTGATCGACAACAGTCCCAGGCTCGGCGGGCAATCGATCAAGAGATAGTCCGCCGGCGCCTTGCCGGTGCGCGCGCGTTCCTCGCGCTCCCAAGTATCGACCGCGTCGCGCAAGAGCGACTCGCGGCCCATGGCACTGGCCAGTTCCAACTCCGCGCCCGAGAGATCGATGTTCGAGCAGACCGCGAAAAGACCCGGCGTCGAGGTCGGCCGGATAGCGCTGGCAAAAGCCGAGTTGCCCAGCAGGATCGTATAGACCGACGGCTCGCCGCTCTTCAGCACGCAATCGAGGTGCAGGCTCAGGTTGGCCTGCGGGTCGAGGTCGAGCAGGACCACGCGTCGGCCAAGCCGTGCAAGCGCAGCGCCCAGGTTCACGGTCGACGTCGTCTTGCCGACGCCACCCTTCTGGTTGATCAAAGCAATGCGGCGCATCGGACGCAGAGTGTAACGCGCGATACGGCGAGCGCGCCGCTCAACTCCAGCGGCTCAGGTCGTCGACGCCCAAGGGGCCGCGGTGCAGCAAGGGCTCGCCGTAGCGCACGCCGATGCGTTCTCCGAAAAAGCGCGCGCGGGTTTCCATGCGCGAAAGGATGTCGGCGCCAAAGAGCAGGTGTTTGCCCTGGTCGCTCGCGCCCTCGGGCCGCAATTGACTCGCGTAGGCACGCACCAGCTCGCACTTCGCGTCCCACACGGCCGTGATGTCGACCACCAGGGTCGGTTCGAAAGGAACATGACCCATGAAATGCATCAGCCGCTTCGGTCGCCTGGCGGTTGCGCCCCCATCCCGTTCGGCCAGGCGCGCGAGGCCGGAGAGGTACCAGGCTTGACGGGCGAGCTCGCCGGCGGCCGCGTGGTCGGGATGCAGGTCTTCGGTGTGGTGCGCGAGGACCAGGTCGGGCGCGCACTCGCGGATCCAGCGCGCCAGGCTTTCACGCGCCTCGACCGAGGCCGTGACGCGGCCGTCGGGCAGGCCAAGGTTTTCCCTGAACTCGAGACCGAGCGCGCGCGTGGCCGCCTGCGTCTCACGATCGCGGTCCGCGACACTGCCGCGCGTGCCCATCTCGCCGCGCGTGACGTCGATGACGCCGACTTTCTTGTTGGCGCGGCGCAGCATCAGCATCGCGCCGCCGACACAGATCTCCGCGTCGTCGGGATGCGCTCCGATCACGAGCAGATCCAGCTTCATGTCGATTCCTCAGGCTCGTAGGTGTAGGTCACGAGCAGGTGCGCGCGCGGTACGGCGGGCACGTGCACGAACAACTCGTCGATCCAGTGCCGTCCGTGATGGGCGATGAAGTACAGCGGGCCGAGCACGCGCTCCTGCGGCAGTCCGCGCGGAAAAAGCGCGTGCGACACGCGCCGCAGGTGGCGCTGTCCCTTGCCCGACTTGTTCTGGTGCACGCGCTCGGCTTTCTCGCTGACTTTCTCGACCAGCGCGCGGATCTGATCGCCGGTGCGCTTGAGGTTGGCCGCCAGCATCGGATCGAGCGCTGCGAGCGCCTCACGTTGTTGGTTGAGTTCGCGCGCCGCGCGTTTGGAGATCTCGCGCAGCTCTTCGATGACCGCCGGCGGCGCATCCTCGTGGCCGAGGTCGAGCGCTCCCCCACCGCGCAGCACGCTCTCCGCGGTCAGCTCGAGTTTGGCCAGCGAGGCTTCGACCTCGACTTCGATTACCGTGCAGGAAAAGCGCGGCACGAACGGCGTGCGCGGCACGCCGGCGAAGTCGCGCAGCGGCACAAGCTGCGCGTGGTACGCCATTTCGCCAAGACCGCCGACGTAAGCCGCGACCGGCAGGCTGCCGTCCTGCGCGATCGCGCGCGTCAGCGCGGCCGGCGACCAACCCGCCGGATCCTGGGCGATCTCCAGCGCAAGTTGCGCGCGCGTTCGCGTTCCGGAGTCGTCGTCGTAGCGCAGTCCAACGCCGTCCGAACGCAGCGCACTTCGGCCGCGCTCGTCGACGCGATAGAGCAGCGCTGCCTGCGCGGGATCGATCTGCGGAGCGTGCCCGAGCGCGCGAATCTGCGCGGCACCGAGCGCCAGGGCTTCTTCGAAGTTGCGCGCCGGCCCGCTCGCCGGCGAACGAGCGATCATTTCGCCCATCACATGCGACAACGAAGCGCGGATCCAATCAGGTTCGAGCACCACCAGTCCCAGATGGCCGAACAAGTCGGTGATCGAACGCGTGAACGCGCGCGCGAGACTTTCGCCGTCGCGCGGGCAAAAGATGTCGAGCGCTTCCGCGCGTGAGTCCGCGCTGTGCAGCAATTCATCCAGCGTGGCGCGGATCGCGCTCAGCCGATGTTTCTCCTCGCTGAGGATCACGCGCGAGAACGGTTGGCGGCCCGACGACATGCCCGACAAACCGATCTTCTGCAGGTCGAGGTTCTCGTTCGCGACGAAGACGTGGTTGACCTCGGCCAGGTCGTGATCGTCGGCGTGGTTCCAGAACATCGGCACCACCGGCCGGTCCCAGGCCAGCGCCAGCGCGCGCGCCAGGCGCACGACGTGCAGCGCCTTGTGCACGTTGTAGAGCGGCGAAGCGAGAAACCCCGGCTGCTGTCCCGCGATCACGACGCAGGCGCCGGGTTCCTTCAGGCTGCGCACGGACTCGAGCACGGCCGCGTGCGGAGCGAGCGGGCCGAGCTTCTCTTCGAGGATCGCGGACAGTCCGGCGCGCTGCTCGAGCGTGAAGCGGTCCGCCGGTTGTGGAATCTCCGACGTGTGCGCGGGAATGACGAAGCCCGGGATCGCGTTCGGCAGATCGAGCAGCGTGCGTGCGATCCCCTTGACGCCAAGCACGTCGTAGGCAAGTTCCACGACTCGCATCAGCGTCCCCCCAGCGCGGACTCGAGGTCCGCGATCATGGCGCGCGTCGCCGCCGCGCTGGCCTCGCGCCAGCCGAGCCTGGCGTAGCGCGCATCCTTATATGCATAGCTGATGCCACGCGACGAATTGACCAGCGCGCCCTGGGACCCGGCGACGAACGCTGCGCCAAGATCGCGCGCCGTGGCGCCCTGTGCTCCGTAACCCGGAAGCAGCAAGGGCGCGTGCGGCATGCGCGCCCGAAAGCCCGCCAGTTCCGCGGCGTGGGTCGCGCCGACCACGGCACCCACAGACGAGAGTCCGCACTTGCCGAGCCTGCGCTCGCCCCAGCGCGCGACTTGGTCGGCGATGACGTGCGAAAGTTCCGGCGAACCCAAACGTTGAAAGTCGCCACTGCCGGGATTCGAAGTCCGCACGAGGATGAATAGACCGCTTTGTGTGCGGTCACAGACTTCAAGGAACGGTTCGATCGAATCGGAACCGAGGAAGGCCGAAAGCGTCACGGCATCGCAGACCGCGCCCGGCGACTCGCCGGCGCCCTCGAGGAAGGCCGTGGCGTAGGCGCGCGCCGTGCTCTGGATGTCGCCACGTTTGACATCGCCGATGACGAGCAGACCAAGTTCGCGCGCGCGACGCACGACGCGCTCCCATTGGAAGACGCCGTCCGCGCCGAGTGCTTCGAAGAAGGCCGACTGCGGTTTGACCGCCGGTACGAGCGCGGCGACGGCTTCGAGCAGCGCACAGCAGAAGTCCCCCATGCACGCGGCGCGCGCCGCGCGCGGCAACGACGCATCGCGCGCCGCGGCGAATTCTTCGGGCAATAGATCCAGGTTCGGATCGATGCCGACCATCGCGGCGGTTCCCTTGCTCTCGACGGCGGCCCACATTCGATCGGCGAAGTTCATCGTGTACTCGTCAGGAATGCGCGACCGACGTGGTCGGCGAGCGGTACACCGCGCGCGGTCAACGCCACGCGGCCGGCGCGTTTGCACAACAGGCCCTGGCTCTCGAGTCGTTCCGCGATGACGAGCGCGGGATCGGGACCGGGCTCGTCGAAGTCCGCGGTCGCGGGCGCGCGCGCCGG
>JAYUUV010000453.1:0-3280 GCA_043754695.1 Planctomycetota bacterium | reverse complement strand
CACCTACCAGCCGCAGTACCTCGCGAAGGCCATGGTCGGCGGAAAAGTCTGGGAAAAAGCCGGCGAACTGGCTCCGGGCGAAAAGCCCACGGTTCGCCTGGCGGATGCCTACGGCAGCTCGAGCGAGGACCGCCAGAAACTCGACCTGCTGCAGGCGCCCAAGCCCAAGGCTTGAGCCCGTCGCGCGAGCGCCGCGCCCGGCGCGGGCGCGGCTACGATCGAGCCGCGCCCACGGCTACACTCCGAACTCGATGATACCGCTCCCGCCGACGTCGCTGCCCAAGCGCTCCGATCGCGGCCCGTTGTGGCTGTCGCGATCCTTGGTCATCTCCGCCGCCGTGTGGTTGGTGATGCTTGGCGCGGCGCTGGGGACCTGCTTCGCCTTGACGAATGCCTGGCGCGACATCCGCCAGCAAGGCTTCGTCGAACTGGGTTTCTCTCGCTCGCTGTTCACCGCCCTCGAGCAGGCCGCCGATCGCGGCGCACTGCAGGGCGCCATGACGGCGCTGTCGTTCCTGATCCTGGGCTTGCTCGTCGCCGCCTATGCGCCCGTGCGTGTGCTGTTCGATCCGCGCGAACTTGCCGAGCTGCTCGTGAATCGCGATCGTCTGTTGCGCGCACAGGTCGTGGTGGCCCTGGCGTTCCTGATCGCGACCATCGCCCTGGCCTGCATGAATCCCGGCTTGACCCGCGCGCAGGCCTATCTGCTCGGGTCCTGCGCCGCGATCGGCATCCTGGCGCTCGCTGTGATCGCCGGCTTCCTGCGTCGGCTGATCCGCGCCAACGATCCGACCGCGGAGGCGACCGCATTCGCGGCTTGCGCAGCGGCTGCGGTCGTCGCGTTGCTTGGTTTCACCGTCGATTCCGAGCGCATCTGGAAGCCGTTCGCCGGCGAGACGATCGTCGCGAATCTGCTCTTGTTGTCGGGCGCGCTGTGCACCTTTCAACTGACGCGGGGCGCGATCTTGTACTCGAACCGAGTGCGCGCGCCGGCGCCGCGCGGCGCCCTGGGCGGCAGTCTGGTTCGCGCCGGACTGGTCGCGCTGATCCTGCCCGCCCTGGCCCCGATTTTCGTGCGCGCGGCGGCGAACATCTTCGGGCATTCGGGCGTGACTCCGCAGTCGAAGCTCAACGTGATCGTGATCGGCATCGACACGCTGCGCGCCGACTCGGTCGACCTGGTTCAGCCGAAAAACGGCGCGCGCGACCGGACTCCCAACTTGCGCAAGCTCGCCGCGCGCGGAGTGCAATTCAGGCAGGCGATCAGTCAATCGCCATGGACCATGCCGGCGTTCGCGTCGATCTTCACCGGCAAATATCCGCTGGAACACGGCGCGGTTTCCCTGAGCGGAAGACTTCGCAATCGCGAAGTGACTTTGCCGGAGATCCTGCGCGAGGCGGGTTACCGCACCGCCTCTTTCGTCAGCAACGACTACACCGATCACAAGCATGGCTTCTTGCAGGGCAACGAAGTGTTCAAGGAAGACTTCGTCCTGTCGCCGGACGAGATCAGCTCCCAGGGCATCACCAACGAAGCGATCGCTTTCGTCGAGGGGCACGCGAGCGATCATTTCTTCATGTTCGCGCACTACATGGATCCGCACTACGAGTACCGCGATCACAAAGGTTGGAACTGGGCCGACGACTATTCGGGCTGGTGGAAAAAGCAGCTCGACATCGACAACCTCGTGCGCAATCGCAATCTCATCGCCACGCCGGATTTGACCTGGCTGCGCGATCTCTACGACGAGGAAATCGCCTACACCGACAGCGAAATCGGCCGCTTGCTCACGGCGCTCGAAAAGAGCAAGGCCATGGGCCGCACGATCATCATCGTGGTCGCGGATCACGGCGAGGAATTCCTCGAGCACGGCAACCTCAGTCACACGACGACGCTGTACGAGGAACTGCTGCACGTGCCGATGATCGTGGTCTTGCCGGGCATGGAGGCAGACAGCGGAACACAGCGCGAGGACGTCGTCGAGACGCGCCGCGTGTTCAGCACGGTGCTAGAACGCCTGGGCATCGACTTCGCAGCCGACACGCGGCCCAAGGGCCTGTTTGCGGACGTCGCCACGGCGACGGGCGCGCCCCAAAGCGGCGCGGCGAGGGAGACAGCCGATGGCAAAGCGTTTTCGATGCTCTGGTTGCCCGATGCGCAACCGAAGTGGGGCAAACGTTTCCAGATCGCCAGCTTGCGCACGGCGCGCTGGAAACTGATCTACAACATCACGCGCGACACGTACGAGTTGTTCGACCTGAGCGCGGACCCGGGCGAGAAACTTGAAGTTTCGGCTGCGCACGCGCAGGAGTTCGCGGACTTGCGCCACGAGCTCGACAGCTGGATCGCGCAGCAGGAGGTCCACGCCGGCGATCTGCCGCGCACGGGCGCCAACGATGAACACACGGCGCGGCTGCGCGCGCTCGGCTACATGTGATCCCAAGGAAACCAGCGATGAGCGAATTCGATTTTGTGTCCCGACGCCGAGTCCTCGGCAGCGCCGCGGCGCTGACCTTGGGCATTTCACTGGCAGCGGCCCAAGAGCCCAAGGCTGTTGCCGCGACGCCGACGCCGGCCGCGCGGCCGCGCACCGTGATCCTGGTGCGCCACGGCGAAAAGGCTGCGGACGATCCGCGCGACCCGGGTTTGTCGGAGGCGGGCAAGCTGCGCGCGGCGGCGCTGCTGCGCTTGCTCGGCGAGACCAAGCTCACGCACGTGTGGAACAGCGAATTCAAGCGCACTCGCGACTTCGTGGCCGATGTCGCCGCGAAACACGCGCTCGTGTCCGAGGTTGTGCCAGGCAAGGACCCCGCCGGCCTCGTCGCGCGGCTCCAAGCCTTGCCCGAAGGCGCGATTTCACTGGTTGCCGGTCATTCGAACACACTGCCCAACGTGGCCAAGGCTCTCGGCGCGACTTTGACGAACCTAGTCAACGGCACGGATCTGCGCGACGACGAATACGACCGCTTCGTGGTGATCACGCTCGCGCACAAGGACGAGCCCTGCGCGCTGCTCGAGCTGCGCTACGGCGCCTGAACCCTGGCAGAGCCGCCCGGTTTGCCGAACAGCGCGCGGTGCAGGCGCAAGATCGCCTCCGGCGCGGCGCTCTTCTCGACGACGACGCTCAGGTTGATCTCGTTCGCGCCCATCGAGATCATCTCGACGTTGATGTCACCAAGCGCCGCGAAGATGCGCGCGGCGAGGCCCTGGGTCTGCTTCAGGCGCTCGCCGACCACGGCGACGATGGCGCGCTCGCGGGCAACCTCGAGTTTGGCGAAG
>JAYUUV010000452.1:0-22005 GCA_043754695.1 Planctomycetota bacterium | reverse complement strand
TTTTTCGTTCGAGATGGGGCCCGACGGTGTGAAGGCGCGCGTCAAGACACGCGTCGATGGTGAAGAGCACGAGCAGGAGTACACGGCCAAGACGCTCGACGAACTGCTGCTGGCTCATCCTGAACTCAGCGCGCGCATCGGCGGCGGAGGATTCAATTTTCGATCCGGACCGCCAGGCTTCGAGCTCGAGCGCGCTCCGCTGCTGCGCACCGATGTGCTCGGCGTCTACATCGCAAGCGGCGCGTCGGCCGGCAACTCCGCTGGAACCGGACTGCGCGTCGAGCGTGTGCAACCAGGCTCGCTGGCCGAAAAACTCGGACTGGAACCGGGCTTCGTGCTGACCTCGCTCAACGGCCGCACTTTGAATTCGCGCGACGACATCTCGAGTGCACTGCGCGAGCGCAAGCCCGATCAGGACCTCAGCGTCGAATACCGCGACCGCGACGGCGCGATCGCGACTGCGACCTGGAAGCCCGCGAAAGACACTCGCGGCGAAGCGCATCCGCTGCAGCCGCAGGGCCTGGCGGAAACACGCAAAATCTGAGTGCCCACAGACGCGCCGCGGCGAGCGCGCCGCGGCGTGGAAAGTGTCACTTCGCCGTGCCGCCCAGCGCCGCCAGTCGCTTGTCGCATTCGACCTTGGTCTGGAATGCGCGCTGCACGTCGGCGTGCTCGAAGGGCAGATCCGTCAGCCGCAGAAAGTCGTCGAGGTTGGCGCGCGCCTCCTCGAATCGTCCAAGGTCGAAGAGCAACTGTGCCCTGCGACTGTAGGCCGCCGCCGTGTCAGGCGCGAGCAGCACGACGGCGTCGAGATGCCCGGCGGCCTCGGTCTTGCGACTGAGCTTGACCAAAAGCGACGCCGCCGCGAAATGCGTGGCAATCATCAGTTCGCGCGTATCGCCCATGCGGCCGCGCAGGCGCACCTCTTCGTCGGCGCGCAGGTCCGTGCGCTTCAATTGCTGCTTCCAGAATTCCAACTCGCCATCGGCCTGGGCGAGCAACTTCTCAGCCCATTCCAGGCTGTCCTCGATCATGCCGAGCAGCGCATAGGTGCGGTGCAGGCCGTTCATCGCCTGATTTTCGGTGGGCTTCAGAGCTAGCACGCCCTGGTAGTGCGTCAGTGCTTCCATCCAGAATTTCTTGGCGTCGTCGTTCAATTCCTGGACGCGTTTCTTCGGATCGGCCGCCTCCGTCTCGACCTTGCCCGACTCGATGCTCTTGGCCGATTCGGTGTAGAGCACACCTTTGCGCTCGAGGCACTCCGCTAGGCCCAACAGCGCGCGGTAGTCCTTGCGCGGCGCGAGGTCGCGGAACACATTCTCGGCCACCTTCAGGTCGTCGCGCGTGCCGCGCCGTTGGCGGCACCAGCCGAGCATCAACTTCAACTGGTCATCCTGGGGCGAGAGGTCGAGACCCTTGCGGATTTGGTCCTCGGCTTGAGGCAACTGGCCGGCTTCGTAGTAGCCCAGCGCCTGCTCGCGGTACATCTCGAGCAGCTTCACCGGGTCGGGGCCCTTGGGCGTGATCGTGCAAGCCGGCGCCAGCGCGAGGACGATGAGTGTCGACGCCGCGAGCGCGCGACGGAGGGCGCGATGGTTCTTCTGCGTGCGCATGGGACGGGATTCCGAGTGGGGCGTGGGGGGGGCTCGCGCTGGACGTTCGATTCAGCGTCGGGCAGTCAAGGCGCGGCGTCCGGCGCTCCAGCGCCACCCCGCATCGAGGAAAGTAACCGCCGGACCCGCTCCGGTTGCATGCGCACTTCGAGAGTTTTTCCGCCCGAGAGCGCAACCAGCCCCGGTTTGGCTCCGCGCGGCTTGTGGACTTCCTTGCGCCGCGCCAAATGGACCGCGGCTTTGGTCGCCTCGGCGAGCGGGGAGAAGTGCACCGCCAGCGTCGCGGCGTCCAGGATGTCCTCAGCAGCGGGCTCCACGCCGCGTTCCACGCGCAGCACCACGTGGCTGCCCGGGGCATCGCGCGTGTGCAGCCATACGTCGTTGCCGCGCGCGATGCGCAGGGTCAACTCGTCGTTGTCCTTCGCGCTGCGGCCGACCAGGATCGTGGCGCCATGTTGGCCCTTGAATTCGCGATAGGGTTTGCGTTTCTCGGGTTCCTTGCGCTTGCGCGGATCGGCCTGCTGCGCGGTGTCGAGCCAACCGGCTCCGATCGCTTCGGCTTCCAGGGCGGCCGGATCGCTGTCGGCGGCTGCCAATTGTTCCTGCAGGCGCACGAGCGCAGCCAGTTTCGCGCGCCCCAGATCCAATTCGTGCTGCACGTCCGTGGCGCTGCGTTCGAGTTTGTGGAAACGATCGAAGATCGCCGTCACGTTTTCTTGCGGCGAGCGTTTGGGATCGAGCACGATGCGCCGCGTGGCCGGCTCGCTCGCGAACCAATCGTCGAGCTCGACGAATTTTGCGCCGCGGCTCAACTTGGAAAGGTTGGCCTTGAGCAGTTCACCGTCCTGCTTCACGCGCTCCGCGCCGAGCGCGGATTCGAGGCGCTGCTCCAAGCCGTGAATCAGGCCGCGCGCGCGAGAGAGCTTGCGCTCGAGACGCTCGCGCAGGTCGCGCACGGCGCGCTCGCGCGAGACTGCGTTCACCGCGTCGCCGAACGTCTTCTCCACGCGCCACGAGAGCGGAGCCGTGCGCCCGTCGATCAATTCCGGCGCGGGTTCCGCCGGTGCCGCGAGCAGTTCTGCCAGCGCCAACACCTCCGGCCCTGTGGTCGGCCGTCCTGGCGGCGCATTCCAGGGTTCGCCCAGCGCGAGTCGCGCTGGTTTTTGCGCCGTGGTTTCGGGCGGCGGCACCAGCCACTCCAGAATTCGCTCGCCCGCGCCCGCGAGCAGCAAGTTGGCGTGACGTCCGACGAGTTCCGCGAACAGGACGCGGCGCTCGCCCGACGCGGTAGCCACGAATTCGACGCGCAGGATGCGATCGCCCGCCACTTGCTCAAAGCGTGCGATTTCCGCGCCGATCAATTCCGCGGCCGCGCGGCGGAAAAAAGGACCGAGCGGACCTTCGTGGCGCGGAACTCGCTCGCTCTGCAGGAAGATCCGCGGTCCGTCCTGGTCGGCGCTGATCACCAGTCGCAACGGTGCACGCCGCTGCGCACGCGCGAGGTCCAGGGCAGGTTCGAGCACCAGCACGAGATCGCGCGGAGGAACTCCGAGCACGTCCTTCACGCGCGCAGCCTTCACGAAGGGTGTGATCTCGCCGATGAGCTCGGCCAGGTGCGTCGCGGCGAGGTTCAGCGCAGCTCTTCCTCGATCGAGTAGATCCAACCGAGGTTGGAAGGTTCCCAGGCGACGAGTTCGTCGCTGCCGGCGAAGAACAGCGCCAACTCGGCCTTCGCCGCCTCGGCGCTGTCCGAACCGTGCACCAGGTTGTTCGAGAACGACATGCCCAGATCGCCGCGAATCGTGCCGGGCTCGGCTTGGCGCGCGTTGGTCTTGCCCATCAATTTGCGCGTGACTTCGATCGCATCCTTGCCTTCGAGCGCGATGGCGACCACCGGCCCTGAGCCCATGAACTTCACCAGATTCTTGAAGAACGGGCGTTCCTTGTGGGCGGCGTAGTGCTGCTCGAGCAGCGCCTTCGGAAACTGGCGCAATTTCAGCCCGATCACCTTCAGGCCTTTGTCTTCGAAGCGGGCCATGATCTTGCCGATCAAGGCACGTTGGACGGCATCGGGTTTGAGCAGGACGAGCGTGCGTTCCAAGGCGTTCTCCAAAGCAGTCTGGGTGGCGGACGGCGGCCAACTGGACACCATGACAATAGGTGCCCGGCCGCACGAAAAGCGCAACAGGGTAGCCGACTGCGCCGGCGCTGTCGATGCCGCGGCTTTCGACAGGGCAAGGGGCAGCTGGAGCGCGCGTCGCGCGGGCAGGCCAATTTTTTTTCGGCGGACATTTGACCGCGCTGGCGCGATGACTACATTGTTGCCCCCGAACGTGAGACGGGCGCGTCGCGAAGCTCCGCTGGAGCCCAGTGATGAGGCTGCGAACACGCTCGGAACGCATGACCGAACTGGGCTTCGAACCGGGCCGGCCAAAGCGCGACGACGGGATTTCCCGCTACGGCGCGTTGGGCCTTCAGTTCGCGGCTTCGGTCGGGCTAGCGGCCTGGGGAGGGCATTGGCTCGACGGGCGCTGGGGCACACACCCCTGGCTCCTGATCAGCGGCGCGTTCCTCGCTTTTTTCGGATCCATGATCGCGATCGTGCGCTCGGTGCCGCCCCCGCGGCCGCCGCGCTGAATCCAAGTCCCACACCCATCTCCATCCCGTCCATGAGCTTGCCCAAGACCAGCCTCGGTCTCGCCGTCGGAGTGCTGCTCGCCGCCGGCGTTGGCGGGGCCATGGGCGGCGCGAGCGGAATGGGACTTTTCTTGGGGTTCTTCCTCGGAGCAACGCTGGCGGGCCTGGCGGTCGCATGGCAAGCGCACTGTCTGCGCTACCGACCCGAGCGCGTGACCCGCGCACAAATGGAAGGCTTCGCGATCAAGTTCGCGGCGGTGGCGTTGTTCGCGCTGGCCTTCCGTTTCGTCGAACCCCTGGCGCAGGCAGCGAGCTGGCGAACGTTCCTGCTCGCCTATGCCGCCGCGACTGTGCTCGTGCTGCCGTTGTCGGCGCTCGATCTTTCGCGCCTGATCGCACAGGCGCGCGGCCGCAGCGCGCTGCTCGAAGCAAGGAGGCCCCTGTAGGCATGCTGCGCTGGCTCTTGATCGCCGCGATCGTCCTCACACCGATCGCGATCTGCTTCCAATACGTGCCGATGCACGACACGGGCAACGTGTTCACCTCGTTGTTCATGCACTTGATCCCGGCCACGCTCGTCGATGGAGCGCACCATCCACTGGCGTCGTTCAGCGTGCCGGGTCTGCCGGCCTTGTTCGACATGGACCACGCTGTCGATGGCGTGCAGTTGGTCGTGACCAACATGCAGATGTTCCAGTTTGCGGCCGTGCTGTTGATCCTGGTCGGCTTCTCCGGCGTGGCCAAGCACCTGCGCCAGGGCGGCGGCGACACGATCACGCGCCTGTTGGCCGGTGTCGCGAGCTTCGTGCGCGACGACATGGTTTTTCCCGCCATGGGGCGCGAGCGCGGCCAGAAGTTCTTGCCGTTCTTCCTGAGCCTTTTCTTCTTCATCCTGTTCATGAACCTGCTGGGCATCGTGCCGGGCGGCGCGTCTCCAACCGCCAGCGTGTGGGTCACCGCCGCGCTGGCGACGATCACGTTGTTCGCAATGCTGGTGTGCGGGATGATCGTGCAGGGGCCGATCGCGTTCTGGAAACATCTCACGCCGCACGTGCCGATCGCGCTGTGGCCGCTGATGTTCGCCATTGAAGTCGTCGGCCTGGTGATCAAGCCCTTCGCCTTGACCATCCGTCTGTTCGCGAACATGAACGGCGGGCACATGGTGGTGCTGTCGTTCCTCGGTCTTGTGTTTTTCTTCGCTGCCGCGAACGGCGCCACGGTCGGCTGGGCGATCTCGCCACTGGCCCTTGGATTCGCCGTCTTCATCATGATCATCGAGTCCTTCGTCGCGATGCTGCAGGCCTTCATTTTCACGCAGCTCTCGATCATGTTCATCCAGACTTCCGTCCACCCTGAGCACTGAGTGCCTGGGGCAACCTTCTGCCACTTTTCCCTTTCCTCAAGTATCCGGCGGTCCACGCACCGCCCCCCAGGAGAACTCAATGACGCTCCCCGAAATGATGCAGTCCGCAGGTGAAATCGGCCCCGGCTTGGCCAAGTTGGGCGCAGGCATCGGCGCCGGAGTCGCGGCGATCGGTGCCGGCATCGGCATCGGCAAGATCGGCGCGGCCGCCAACGAGGGCATCGCGCGCAACCCCGAAGCTTCCGGCGAAATCCGCGGCAGCTCGATCATTTTCGCCGCATTCGTCGAAGGGGTCGCCCTGTTCGGCGTCGTCGTCACGCTGCTGATCGCCCTCGGCTAAGAGCGCACGTCGGCCGCTCGGCACGTCCTCGCGAACGAGCGTCGTTCGCGCGCGCCCCTCGGCCCGCTCGCGCGTGACCATCCGCCCATACTGCAACCATGTCCATGATCACGATGCTTCCCCTGTTGGTGGAGGAAGAGCACGGCGGGGGATTCAACCCGCTCGAGCTCACCCACCTCGGCAACTTCGTGTGGACCCTGCTGATCTTCCTGCTGGCATTGCCACTGATCTGGAAGTTCGTCATGGGGCCGGTCACCAAGTCGATGCTCGAGCGCGACAGTCGAGCCGAGCGTGCGATCGAGGCGGCCCAAAAGGCCTCCGGCGATGCCGAGCGCGCGAAGGTCGAGGTCGAGGCCAAACTGGCCGAAGCCCGCGTCGAAGCGCAGCGCATCGTCGCTGAATCGCGCACGCGCGCGGAGCAGGTTGGCAAGCAGGTCGAGGCTGCATCGCAAGCAGCAGCGGGCCAGCTTTTGGAGCAGGCCAAACGCGAGATCGGCGTCGAACGCGAAAAAGCGCTGGCCGCGATTCGCAGCGAAGTCGTCGAGTTGTCCCTGTCCGCCGCCAGCGCTGTACTCAAGCGCAACGTCGGCAGCGACGACGACCGGCGTCTGGTCGGCGACATGATGTCCAAGCTGCAAACCGGCGCGAAGCGGTGATCGGATGAGCGAGGCAGTCAGCGAAAACCCGACAGTCGGCCCGGTCGCGGCGCGTTATGCCAACGCGCTGTTCCAGCTCGCCCGCGAAAAGGGCGAGCTCGACGCGGTGACGCGCGACATCGCAGGTCTGGCGACGTTGCTCGCCGATGCGGCCAAGTCGCACTGGATCTTCGACGCGCGGCTTCCCGCCGTGGACAAACGCGCGCGCATCGAGGCGCTGGCCGCGGGCATGAGCCCGCTGGCGGCGAATTTTCTGCGCCTGGTCGCCGACAAGCGCCGCCTGGACTTGCTGCGCGAATTGCCCGAGGCCTTCAAGCGTTGCGCGCTCGCCGAGCGTGGTGCGGTCGAAGGCCACGTCGAATCGGCGCGGCCGATGGGCGCGGGCGAGCTGGCTGAACTTTGCGTTTCGCTCGGCGCCGTGCTGGGCAAGCAAGTCTCACTGCGCGCCAGCGTCGCGCCTGACTTGATCGCCGGCGCGCGCATCGTCGTCGACAATCGTTTGCTCGATCTCTCCGCGCAGGGCCGGCTCGAAGGCCTGCGCACCAAGCTCAACTCCGCCCGACTGAACTGACTAGGCGTCGATCGTCGGCGAACCTCCAAACATCCTCCACTCTTCCCTGTCTTCGGCTCGCCCCTGCGTGTGAGCCAGCTGGCCCTTAGGAAATCATCATGGATCTTCGACCCGGTGAAGTGACCTCGGTTCTCAAGAAGGAGATCGAGTCGTACAAGGGCGAGTCTTCGCTCCAGTCGGTCGGCACCGTTCTGTCAGTCGGCGACGGCGTGGCGCGCGTCTACGGCCTCGACGACTGCATGATGAACGAGCTGCTCGAGTTCCCAGGCGGCGTGCGCGGCGTCGCGCTGAACCTCGAAGAGGACAATGTCGGCTGCGTCCTCCTGGGCTCGGCCACCAAAGTCAAGGAAGGCGACATGGTGCGCACCACAGGTCGCATCATCTCGGTGCCGACGGGCATGAGTCTCCTGGGCCGCGTGGTCAACGCGCTCGGCGATCCGATCGATGGCAAGGGCCCGCTGGCGGTCAGCCAAGCCGACTACATGCCCATCGAGCGCCCGGCGCCGAACGTGGTCGAGCGCGAGCCGGTCAAGGAAGCGCTGCAGACCGGCATCAAGGCCATCGACGCGATGATCCCGATCGGCCGCGGGCAACGCGAGCTGATCATCGGCGACCGTCAGACCGGCAAGACCGCGATCCTGATCGACACAATCCTCAATCAGAAGCTGACCGGCGGCGGCGACCCGAAAAATCCCGCGCAGGTGATCTGCGTGTACGTGGCCATGGGCCAGAAGCAGTCGACGGTCGTCGACGTCGTGCGCCGCCTCGAGCTCGGTGGGGCGATGTCCTACTCGATCGTGGTTTGCGCGAGCGCGAACGACGAAGCTTCGATGCAGTACCTCGCCGCCTACGCCGGCGTCACGATGGCCGAGCGCTATCGCGACGAAGGCCGGCACGTCGTGATCATGTACGACGACTTGTACAAGCAGGCGCTGGCCTACCGTCAAGTCATGCTGCTCTTGCGCCGCCCGCCGGGCCGCGAAGCCTTCCCCGGCGACGTGTTCAACTTGCACAGCCGCCTGCTCGAGCGTTCGGCGAAGCTGTCGCGCGATGCGCACAAGATAAATCCGGCGCTGTACAAAGCCGGCGGGGGCTCGATCACGGCGCTGCCGGTGGTCGAGACACAAGAAGGCGACGTTTCCGCCTACATCCCGACGAACGTGATCTCGATCACCGACGGTCAGATCTTCCTGGAAACGAGTTTGTTCAACGCCGGCGTGCGCCCCGGCGTCAACGTCGGCATCTCGGTCTCGCGCGTCGGTGGCTCGGCGCAGATTCCGGGCATGAAGAAGATCGCCGGCGGCTTGCGCATCAATCTTGCGCAGTACCGCGAATTGCAGGCCTTCGCGGGCTTCGGCTCCGATCTCGACAAGGCCACGCAAGCTGCGCTGACGCGCGGCGAAAAACTGGTCGAGATCCTCAAGCAAGGCCAGTACCAGCCGGTGCCGGTCGAGGAGCAGATCATGGTGATCCATGCCGGCACGAGCGGCGGACTCGACGATTTCCCGACCAAGCGTGTGTAAGAATTCGAAGCTGCTTTCCGCTCGTTCATGCGCGAGACGCATCCGGAAGTCGGCCGCGAGATCCTGGAGACCAAGGCGGTCTCGGACAAGCTCAAGGCGGTCATCGACGCCGCGATCAAGAGCGTCAAGGCTCAGTTGGGCGTGGCCAAGAGCCCTGCCGCTGGCCAGGCGCAAGCCGCCAAGCCCGAGAGCAAGGCCAAGGCGTAGCACTGTGGCCTCGATTCGCGATCTCCGCGTACGGATCAAATCCGTAGGCAACATCAAGCAGATCACGCGCGCCATGGAAATGGTCGCGACGACGAAGCTGCGTCGCTTCCAGAGCCGCGCCGTCGCCTCGCGGCCGTACGCCCAGGAAATTGCACAGCTGCTGGCGCGGCTAGCTTCGGGCATGGGCGACGAACTCGCCGACCGGCCGAGCTTCCGACCCGGCGCCGGCAACGCGGTCGCGGTGCTCTTGATCACCTCCGAGCGCGGCCTGTGCGGCTCCTACAATTCGAACATCTACAGCGCGCTGGAGCGTTGGCTGGCGGCGCACCCCGGCGTCGACGCGCGCTTCTTCATCTACGGACGCAAGGGTTATCAGTACGCACTGAAGCGCGGCTTCAAGGTCGAGCGATTCTTCGTCGAGCCGCCCTTGGAGCAGGTCGACTATCGCATGGCCAAGTCCACCGGGCGCGCGCTGTGGGATGCCTTCGCTTCCGGTGACTACAAGGAAGTCGTCATGCTGTATTCCGCCTTCGAATCGATGGCGAAGTACATCCCGACGCTCACCACGCTGTTGCCGGTGCCGAGCAGCGTCGGCGGCTCGAGCGCAGGTGCGCCCAAGGACGTCTCCAATGTGATTCTCGAACCGGACGCGGTCACGCTGCTCGACAAGCTCGTGCCGCGTTACTTGGAAACACGCGTCTACAACGCGCTGCTCGAATCGATCACCTCGGAGTACGCCAGCCGCCGCATGTCGATGAAAAACGCGACCGACGCGGCGAGCACGATGCAGTCGGAACTCAAGAGCGTCTACAACCGCAAGCGCCAAGAAGGCATCACCAAAGATCTCCTCGACATCGTCGGCGCCGCCGAGGCGCTGCGCTAAATCGAGGTCAGCCTGGAATTTTCCCCATGAGCAACGCCAACACCGGATCCATTGCCCAGATTTTCGGCCCCGTGGTCGACGTGCGATTTCCCGCCGGGAAACTGCCCGCGATCTATTCCGCCGTGCAAGTCAAGGACAAGGCGAAGGCCATCGACCTGACCCTCGAGGTCGCGCAGCACCTTGGCAACGATGTGGCGCGCTGCATCGCCATGTCGACGACCGACGGTTGTCGCCGTGGCATGGCCGCCGTCGACACCGGCTCGCCGATCAAGGTGCCGGTCGGCGAAGTCACCAAGGGTCGCATCTTCAACTTGATGGGCCAACCGCTCGACCTGCAATCGGCGGGCGAGTTCAACGCCACCGAGTTCTGGCCGATCCACCGCGAGGCTCCGCCCTTCGACAAGCAAAAGGCCATCTCAGAGGTCTTCGAAACCGGTCTGAAGGTCGTCGATTTGCTCTGCCCCTTCGCGAAGGGCGGCAAGATCGGCCTGTTCGGCGGCGCGGGTGTCGGCAAGACCGTGCTGATCCAAGAACTGATCCGCATCACCGCCGTCGAAAAGGGCGGCTTCTCGGTGTTCTGCGGCGTCGGCGAGCGCACGCGCGAGGGCAACGACCTGTGGCTGGAAATGAAGGAAGCCACCTACAAGACGCCCGACGGCAAGGAAGCGCGCGTGATCGACAACGCCGTCTTGGTTTTCGGCCAGATGAACGAGCCGCCCGGTTCGCGTCTGCGCGTGGCGCTCTCCGGCCTGACCATGGCCGAGTACTTCCGCGAAGTGAAGCACCAGGACGTGCTCTTGTTCGTCGACAACATCTTCCGTTTCGTGCAGGCCGGCTCGGAAGTTTCCGCGCTGCTTGGGCGCATGCCCTCGGCGGTGGGTTACCAGCCGACCATGGCCAGCGAGATGGGCGCCCTGCAGGAGCGCATCACTTCGACTTCGGATGGTTCGGTCACCTCGATGCAGGCGGTCTACGTGCCGGCCGACGACATCACCGACCCGGCGCCGGTCGCGACCTTCGCGCACCTGGACTCGACGATCATTCTCGAGCGCAAGATCGCGGAGCTTGGCATTTTCCCGGCCGTGGACCCGCTCAAGTCGACGTCGCGCATGCTCGACCCGCAGGTCGTCGGACAAGAGCACTACGAAGTGGCGCGCGCCGTGCAGCAGATTCTGCAGCGCTACAACGACCTCAAGGACATCATCGCGATCCTGGGCGTCGAAGAACTCTCCGACGAGGACAAACGCGCGGTCTCGCGCGCGCGACGTATCCAGCGTTTCCTTTCGCAACCGTTCTTCGTCGCCGAACAATTCACCGGCACGCCGGGTGTGTTCGTTTCGCGCGAAGACACGGTGCGCGGATTCAAGGAGATCGTCGAGGGCAAGCACGACGCGCTGCCCGAGCAGGCCTTCTACATGGTCGGCAACATCGATGCGGCCATCGCGCGGGCGAAGGCGCTCGAGGCTCCCGCGGCCAAAGGCTGATAGCGCATGGCCGGCGAACTCACGCTGCGGGTGATCACCCCCGACCGCATTGCACTCGACACGCAAGTCGAGTCGGTGCGCCTGCCGGGCGCCGATGGCGCGCTGGGTATCTTGCCGCGTCACGCTCCGATGGTGGCGCTGATCGCGGTCGGGCAGCTCGCCTACGTCGAGCGCGGCGTGCGCAAAAAGATTTTCGTCTCCAATGGCTTTGCCGAAGTCCGCGACAACGTGGTGCGCGTGGTCGCTGAAGCCGGCGAGTTGCCCGAGGAAATCGACGTGTCGCGTGCACGTGAAGCCGAGCAGCGTGCTCGCGAACGCCTGAGCCGCAAGGGTCAGGCGATGAGCGAGGCGGAAGCGATCGACTTTCTGCGCGCCGACGAAGCCTTGCGCCGCGCCGTGATGCGCTTGAACGTGCACACGGGCGTGCCCGAGCGCTCCTGATGGGCACTCCGCTGCCTCCCGATGCTGCCTTGCCCGCGGCCGGCGCGAAGCCTGTCGGCTGGCGTCGCACGCACACCTGCGGTGAATTGCGCGCGAGCGATGTCGGACGCACAGTCACCCTGAACGGCTGGGTGCAGGCCCGGCGCAATCACGGCGGCATCTACTTCCTCGACTTGCGCGACCGCTACGGCGTGACGCAGGTCGTGCTCGACGAAAAAGTCTCGGCCACGGTCAGGCTCGGGCCGGAGTACGTGCTCAGCGTCACGGGTCCGGTCAACGCGCGCGCGGGTTCGAACATCAACAAGGAGCGCGAGACCGGCGAGATCGAGCTCGTGGCGACCTGTGTCGAAGTGCTCTCGCCGTCGCGCACGCCGCCGTTCGTGATCGACGGCGACGAAGAAGTCTCGACCGAGACGCGGCTCAAGTACCGCTACATCGATTTGCGCCGGCCGATCATGCAGCGCAACTTGATGCACCGCGCGCGCTTGATCAGCGCCATGCGCCGCGCGTTCGAAGCGCAAGGTTTCCTCGAAGTCGAGACGCCGATCCTGACCAAGGCCACGCCCGAGGGCGCGCGCGACTACCTGGTGCCCAGCCGCGTGCATCCGGGCGAGTTCTACGCGCTGCCGCAGTCGCCGCAGATCTTCAAGCAGATCCTGATGGTCGCGGGCTTCGACAAGTACTTCCAGGTTGCGCGCTGTTTCCGCGACGAAGACTTGCGCGCCGATCGCCAGCCTGAGTTCACGCAGCTCGACATGGAAATGTCCTTTGTCGAGGAAGAAGACGTCTTCGCGGCCTGGGAAAAAGTCATGCTCGAGACCTGGCGCGAAGCCATGGGCCTCGAGTTGTCGCTGCCTTTCCCGCGCCTGCGCTGGGAAGACGCGATGGAGCGCTTCGGCGTCGACAAACCCGACATGCGCTTTGCGCTCGAGCTCAAGGACATCGCCGCCTGGGCGCAGAAGTCGAGCTTCGGCGTGTTCACGTCGGCGCTGACGGCCGGCGGCCGGGTCATGGGCATCGCGCTGCCTGCGGCCCACGCGCTGTCGCGCAAGGACATCACCGCACTGGAAGAAGTTGCCAAGGGCCTTGGCGCCCAGGGACTCGCCTATTGGAAAGCCGCGCGCGAGGGTTCCTCGGGGCCGCTGGCCCGCTTCGTTCCCGACGCTGCTTCCGCCGCGGAGTTGATGGAGTTGCTCGGCGCCAAGGACGGCGACACCTGTCTGTTCGCGGCCGGGGCCAAGTCGATGGTGCGCAAAGTGCTCGGCGAACTTCGCGTGCAGCTGGGCAAGCGCTACCAGCTCGCCGACAAGTCCAAACAGGCCTTCGCCTGGGTCACGCACTTCCCGCTCTTCGAATACGACGCCGACGCCGGCCGCTGGTTCTCCGCGCACCACCCGTTCACGGCGCCCGAAGACTGGACTCTGGGCGGCGAGGGCGCCGATCCGGGCCGGCTTGCTTCGCGCTCCTATGACCTGGTCTACAACGGCTGGGAATTAGGCTCGGGCTCCGTGCGCATCCACCGCCCCGACGTGCAGGAAAAGGTCTTCCAGATCCTCGGAATCGGGCCCGAGGAGCGCCAGCGCAAGTTCGGCTTCTTCGTGGAAGCCCTGGCCTCGGGTGCTCCGCCCCACGCCGGTTTCGCGCTTGGACTCGATCGCATCGTGGCGCTCTCGCTGGGCATGGACAATATCCGCGATGTGGTGGCCTTCCCAAAGACGGCTTCCGCGACCGATCTGATGTGTCAGGCGCCCTCCAGTGTCGCCCCAGAGCAGCTGGCCGAAGTGCACATCAAGAGCCTGCCCGCATCGTGAATTCGGCGTGCTCGGCAGAAGTCCGATCGGGCCTTCATGCCGCTCTTACCCAGAAGGGCGTAAGATCCCTGGGAACTTCCTCGACTAGCGGACCCGGCCGGTTCGATCTATCTTCGCTGGCCCGACTCCGCCCTAGCCGTTCGACCCTAGACCCAATCCACTCGACGAACTCCGCCGACCCAAGAACCAAGTGACTGCACGACAATTCCGAGTCAATCGCCAGATCCGCATCCCTCAAGTTCGCCTGATCGACGAGAAGGGAGAGCAGCTTGGAATCGTCAACGTCGACGACGCTCGCCGCAAGGCCGAGGAAGTCGGGCTCGATTTGGTGGAAGTCTCGCCGACGGCCGTGCCGCCGGTTTGTCGCATCCTCGACTTCGGCAAGTTCAAGTACGAGCAGCGCAAGAAGGATCGCGAGGGCCACAAGCACCACACGAGCCAACTCAAGGAGTTGCGCGTGCGCCCGATGATCGACCCGCACGATTTGGAGTACCGCGTCAAGCAAGGTCGCGAGTTCTTGATCGAAGGTCACAAAGTGCAAGTCGTGTGCGTGTTCAAGGGCCGCCAGATGGACCACCCCGAGCACGGCTATCGCGTGATGCAGCAAGTCGCCGAGACGCTCGCGGACGTGTGCCGCGTCGAGTCGACACCGCGCTTACTCGGCAAGCGCATGACGATGCTGCTGGCGCACAAGTAGCGCGAAAACATGCGGGCGCGATCACGCGCCGGTCGCGGACTCACGCATGGGTTCTCAATCCCACGAGATCGCTCGGAAGATCGGCGCTCTGGAGCAGCGCGTGGCGGCTACGCCCCGCGATAGCGAGGGCTGGTACGAACTCAGCAGCGCGTGGCTCGGGCTGGAACACACCGATCGCGCGAGCGCTTGCGTCGATCGCCTGATCGAACTCGAGTGCGACGCGACGCGGACCATGATCGCGCGCGCGGAGCTGCTCACGTCCCAGGAAAACTACGGCATGGCCGAGCTTCTCGCGGAACGCGCCGTACGCGCCGAGCCGGATTCAGCGCAAGCGCAGCTCTGCCTGGCAGCCGTCGCGGGCGCCACCCGGCAGATCGGGCCGGCGATCTCGGCGCTGCGACGCGCGCTCGAACTGCGCCCCACCGATGGCGACATCGCCCTGAGTCTTGCTAGGAGTCTTCGTACGCTGGGCCGGGTCGAAGAGGCGCTCGATCTCGAGGATGCCAGCATGGAGCGGGCCCTGGCAGGGGACGATCGCGAAACGATCCGACGCTGCGTCGACGGCATAGGGACGACGCTGATGGAGCCCACGCGCACGGAATTCGCGCTATTGAAGCAGCGGATGCCGCGGACTCCGGATCGATTGGCGCTGCGAATGCGCTGGCAGGTCTGCGTGCGCGATCCCAATTGCAAGGCGTCCAAGCTCGAGGCTAGAGACCACGCCTGGATGGAGGACCTGATTCGGAAGCGCCCTGATCTGCCGGGGCTTTCCGGCCTGCTCAGTTTGAGTCCACTCGCGGACAACGGCGAGCGCTTCGCACGGAGTGCCGCGGGTCGCGCCCTCGACGAAGTGCTCCGAGCACGGCCTGACGACTTGAACGTCGCCGTCGAAGCGGCGCAGATCTACATCCACGTCAAGCGCGACGCGGACGCCGAGCGCCTGCTCGCGCGCGCAAGTCGTTTGGATCCAGCAGAGTCGCGCTGGCCAGCCATGCGCGCCGTGCTCATGCTCGGGGATGCGCAATCGCCAGGCCGCGTCGAACGTGTGAGCTCCTCAATCGAACACCTCGAGCGCGCGGCGGGTCTGGAGCGGCTGCCCAAAGGCGATGCGCCCGAACTCGGGCTGGCACTCGCTTATGCCTGCTGCGCGAGCGGCCGACTGGACCAGGCGGAGCAGTGGTTCGAGCGGTTTTTGCGCTCGAATGTGCCGCGCAGGAAATCGGAGGTGCGCGGGGAATTGCACGTGCAGCACACGATTCGCGGACTGATCGCTTTCGCGCGAGGCGATCGCGAAGTGGCGCGCGGGTCGCTTCTCGACTCGGTGAAAATTCCTCTCCCGGGAGTACTCGACGTGCTCTGGATCGAGACCGAGCTGGCCGAGAGTTTCCTGAGGGCAGGAGAAAAAGACCTTGTCCGCGAGTTCCTGACGCGAGCCATCCGCATCGCGAACGAGATGGAGCAGGAGAGCTTGCGCGAGGATCGTCTAGTCACCGAGCAAGGCCGCGTTCCCATCGGCTGGCAGCCGATGAACATGCCGTTCCACCTGCTGGGTCGATATTGAATGTCGCGTCAGCTCAGCCGGCGTGGCGAACTCACGGCAGCCTGCCCGTGCTCCTGAAGCGCTCGTAACACTCTTCTCCCAGCCGGATCTCGAGCGCCTTGCGCGCAAGCTCTACTTCGCTCCAATCCGGATGTTGCGCGCGTAGACCCGCCAAGCTGAGTTCGCACATCGTCGCGAACATCTGACCGGCCAGCGCGATCTTCTCGTGTGGCTCCATTTGCCGCCAATGTTCGAGCTGCAGGAGTTCGACGGCATAACATCCGTCTTCTGACTGCAGCACGTATCCGGGCGGAGCCTCGAGCGTGTGGTCGAATTCGCGGGGTTCCGGCATGCGAACGATGAAGATATCAAGCGCGCCCATGGCGCGACTCGAAATCTGGATCAGGCCTCGAGGTGCGTGAGCACCTCGACCATGCGCTCCAGCAACTCCGAGTCTCCCGCTCCGGCGAAATTGCGCAGCACCGTCTCCTTCGCGAACAGGTGCACGAGGTACTTCAGGCGTTTCGCCGCCACGCCGCTGACTGCTTCGTAGTCGCGGTGCGCCGTGTTGAACTCCCAGCGTCCTTCGCGAAAGCGCGAGCGCCAGCGTTCGCCGCGCGCTTCGACCGCGACGGGTTCGGGAATTCCTGAAGCGCGCTCTTGGCCGGCGAGTTCGGCAAGCACTTCGATCGGCACGCGCGACTGCGCACTCCTCGAGCCGTGTTCGGCGCGCACCACCAGCGTCGCTTGGGCGGGTTCCTCCGGAGCGATGTAGCGCGCTCCGTCTTCGGTCGCTTCGAGCCGGCCTGGGCCTTCGAGACTCCAATTCCAGAGCACTGTTCCGATCACACGCCGGCCATCGGCGTCGACAGCGCGAGCGCGCAGGTTGCGCAGCGCGCCGGGAGCCACGCGCAAGCGCGAAGGATCGACCTTGACGCGCGTCAGCGGCCCGGGCGGGAAAAGCATCGGGCCGTCCTCGCCCTCGCGCACGAGCTCGCGTTTCGTGCGCGCGATTTCCGCCGCAGTCTCGACCAGGTTTTCGGCCGGTATTTCGGACGGAGCCAACGCAGCGCCTTCGCTCAGGCCGTCGGCATTCGATCCGCGCTCGCCTTGCCCGCTGGCGTTGGAAAGTGCAGCTGAACCTGCTTCACCGTTCGCGCCACCGCCGCGCGCGCGCACTCCGGGAAGGTCATATTCGGGCAGCGCGACGGCCACACGCCGGAATGCGTGGCGAATCTTGCGCGCGACGCCTTCTTCGTGTTCTTGCGCGCGTTGCACTTCGTCTTCGTGCAGCAGCGCGCAAAGCTGCAGCTCGAGCACGCGCAGCGCGTCGAGGAAGGCCAGCGCCTTCGCGTCCTGCTGGATGCCGCGCCGCGTTCCGGGTGCGACATCGAACTCGGGGAAGTCGATCACGCCTTCCAGCCGGCCGGAGTCCCACGGCGCGCGCGGGCCTTCCTCGCCGTCGGCGAAGGCGAGATCGTCGAGCACTGTCGTGCCGCCGCAGGCGAGTTGCACGCGACCCTTGTGCTCGGCGTCCGCGCCCACCAGGTAGAGTTCGACGCGTGCGTCCTCGTGGCCGGGCACGGCGAGCGTCGTGAATTGCGCCAGCAAGAGCCCGACGAAACGTTGCGGCTTGACGACGAAATGTTTGTGCGCAAGTCCGCGCGCGATGCGGTCGTGGATGTGGACTTCGACATCGCGCTGCAGCAATTGCCCGCGCAATTCGCTGGCGAGATAGGCCTGCAGCCGGCCGGGCCGGATCTGACGTGCGGCACCCTCTTCGACGCCGCGGATGATCACTTCGGTGAAAGTTGGCGTCTCGTCGAGCCGGCGCGCACGCGAAGTCTCGATCGTGGCTTCCTCGCGGTCGCGCTCGAGCCGCAAGACAAGAATCTCGCCGCCCGCCACGCGACTGCGGATGTCCATCCAACGGCCGACGGACCAGAAGCCGAGCAATCCGATTCCGTACCTGCCCAACGCCAGCAGTTCCTGGCGTTCGGAAGGCGTCAACGAACGCTTGTGACTGTGTCCGATCGTCTGCGCGATCCGCTGCAGCGCATCGCGCCGCTGCAGCTCGGGGAAGACACCCCGGCCGTCGTCGAAGATGCGCAGGCTGCGCAGCTGATGCTCGTTGAGCCACGAGATCTCGATGCGGCGCGCCTGCGCATCGAGCGAATTCTGCACCAGCTCGCAAACCGCCTTGCGCGGATCGTTCTGACTGCGCGCCAGCAGTCGAATCAAGTCGAACGGATTGGCCGGCTTGAGCTTGACCTTGTGCGACTTCGGGGCTGTGCGCTTTTGAACCATGGCAGCTTGGTGCGGGCGTAGGACGATACGGGCTGGCACGGAATTGCGCTGCATTTATCCAGCGAGCCGCGCGGGCCAGGCGCTGCCGCGATCCTCGCGGCATGCCTGTGCTCAGAAAGGGGTGTCATTTTCGTCGAGTGACCCCGGAATGCAGCCCGGCTCCCTATCGGACGGGTGATCGATATCAAAGTCTGCATCCCATAGCCGTGGCTTGACTTGCTCGACGCGCCGTTCGCGCTTGGGAGTGTCCTTGCGAATCTGCTGCGCTTGCGGACTTGGCGCGGCCCCTGGATTCGCCTTTCGTTCCTGCTTCGCCGCCGCGCGCGCGAGACTGCGCTCATAGAGCTCTCGGATCCAGATGGGCACCGGCGCCTTCCAGCGCTGACTTTTCGAAGGTCGGTTCTTGATCAGATTGCGCGGACTGAAGCTCAGCTGCTTGGCCTTGCGCACGTCCTCGTCCGTCAGCCGGCAGAGGCGCTTGGCTTCTGCCCATTCGGCGTCCACAGCGGGGTTCTTTTTCTTCTTCATGTCAGGCCGGCGAATTTCACCAGCAGCTGCCATCTGATGCCACTGGGCCGGCCGGCAGCGAGCATGCAGGCGTTGTGTGGAAGTCGAATTTCGCACTCCCCACGTCAAGGGGGGCGAACGCACGCCCCAAGTGCGTGGAAGCCCTGGGAGCACAGCGCGGACAGTTCCGCGCGAGTACACTGTCGCCCCGCGTTCGCGCCGCCTGGCGCAAGCGTCGGCAGCCCACCCTCGCGCCCTCCGTCGCGCCGACGGATTCGCGCGCTCCTTTCGGCGCAGCGCACCCATGGGTTATCGAAACGCCACCTGCAACGCCTGCAAGACGACCAGCAAGGTTTCCGACAATTCCTCCGCCGAGCGAGCCAAGTGCGGCAAGTGCGGCGGGCCGCTCGTGCTCGGCGCCGTGGTCAGCGAAGGCGCGAGCACGCCGATGAAGGCGAGTCCCAAGACAGTTCAGCCCGCGCGCGCAGGCCAGGCGCAGCCCGCCGCGCGCACCGGCGCAGGTTCGAAGAGCGGCGCGCGCGTGCCTGCGGCTGAAAAGCCCGCGGCAAAGAAAATGGATCCGAAGTTCATCGCCATCGGGGTGATCGTCTTCGTGGCCGTCGACATCGGCATCTACTTCGCGTGGCAGAACAACGTCGAAGCGAAAAAATCCGCGGAAGCGAAACCGGAGAGCGGCACGTCCGCCACGGCCAAGCCTGAAGCCGGCAAGCCCGACGCGGGCAAGCCGGCCGTGCCCGCGCCTGCCGCGGCAGGGTTGCCGACTTACGCAGCGAATCGCGATACGAGTCCGGCGCGCTGGACCGAGCTGCAGGCGCTGACCGCAAGCTTTGCCGACGGCGCGGCGGCGGCGCCTGCGGGCACTGTGCTCGTCGGCGAAGGCACGACGCTCAAGGGCGCGGCCAAGGATGCGGAAGAGGATCTCACGCTCAGCGCGAAGGATGCCTTTCCCGCGATCGTCAACCACATGTCGAAGTTGAACCTCGAAGACGGCACCGACTTCCGCAAGGCCGACGCGCTGCGGCAACTGCTCGAATACAACTGCCCGTACGCGGCGATTCCCTGGAAGGGCAAGGATCAACCGGACTGGCTCGATGCGGACAAGAAAGCCGTCAAGGCTTGGTCCGACACTTGGAAGCAAGTCATTTCCAAGGGCGGCACGTGGGCGAAGCTGACCAAGGAAGCGAGTCAGACTGTACCGGCCAAGGCCGTGGATACGCCGGGCGCGACACCGCCCGAGAAGAAGTAGCCAGGGCGAGGGCCGCGGCTCCGATCGCGGCCTGCTGTTTTTTCAGCGCGAAGTCGGCACAACCTTGACGGCCACGCTCGGCGCGAACGCAGACCGGCGCGACCTCAGCGCGATGAACAAAAAAAGGGCGGCTCAGGTCAGACCCGAGCCGCCCTCGTTCACTAGAACGGATCAGCGAAGCGAGCTCAGCCTCCGACCGTCCACTCGAGACCTTCGGTGAGGGCCGCATTGTTGGGGGCCGGGAAACCTTGATCGCGGCTCCAGATCTGAGCGTTGACCACGCTGCCGGGCAGCAGCAGGAACGCGGCGGGGTTACCACCGAACGTGCCTGCGGCGAACGCGTTCATGTCGAGCGAGTAGACACCCGAGCAGTCGGAAACCGGTGCCGGATTGCCGCCCGCGCTCGCGGTCAAGCCGCGGTGGATCGGCGCGCCGATGCACAGCGTGCCGCCGAAGAACGGCGTCGCCGCGCGGCCTGCATTCGTGTAGACGAGCATGCTGGGCTTGTTGTTGCGCAAGTTGGCGCCCGTGACGACGAAGCCGGAACCCGACGAGGCCGACGGTTGGCCGGCGCCCGAGATCGCAGGCAGACAGCCGAGCGAGTTGGCCTTGGCTGAGCAGTAGGTCGTCGAGGTCGGACCGCACTCGGTGAAGCTGACGTCGAAGCGACTGATGATGCCCTCATCGCCGCCGGCCGAGTCGCTGACCAGCAGGTTCCAGGTCCCATTGGAATCCTCGCCGGCGAAAGCACCGAGGTTGCCATCCGGCTTCAGATCCGGCGCGGCAACTCCATCCGTGAAGACGTAGGCCGCGATCGGGTTCGACGAGCTCATGCTGAACAGCGTGCCGTTGAACACGTCGTCGAACTGACCGCCGCGGTGGTTGGAAAGGGTCACGAGCGTTCCGGCAGGCGACTGGACTTCGATCAGCATGTCCGCGCACCAGGTGTGCGTGATTTCGACAAACACCTCTGTGTTCAGGATGCTGGTCGGGCCGCCGCTGACGACCACCGGCGCGCTCGCCGTGAGGAAGTCGAGCACCGGGACCGCGATCGGGCCGCTGGAGAAGGCCACCGGCGCAGTCGTCGACGGCGGGATGCTGATGATCGAGCCGTCGGTGACGGCCAGCGACCAGGAATTCAGGAAGCCGACATCGCCAGCGGCGACGTCGCTGATCGCCAGGACCCAGTTGCCGTTCGGATTTTCGCCGCGGAAGGTGCCATTGAAGCTCTGGTCGGGTTGCAGGTCAGGTGCGGTCACGCCGTTCGTGAACGGGTAGGTGGCGATCGGATTCGCCGACTCGTCGTCGAAGAGGGTTCCATTGAACAGGTCGTCGAGGCCGCCGCCGCGATTGCCCGAGACAGTGGCGACGGTGCCGGCCGGCGAAGTCAAGGTGATGACCATGTCCGCGCACCAGGTGTGCGTGATCGCGACGGTCAGGTCGACGTCGAAAGTCTGCGTCCCCAGCCCGGAGATCGCGATGCTGTCGCTGACCGTCGCGAAGTCGATGATCGCAATCGGTCCTGATGTCGAAGCTGCGCTGACCGTGATGCCCGCGCTGCCCGCGTCGTAGGCGCCGCAGGGGCCGAAGGTCACGTAGTTGGGGCCGACGATGTTCGAGCTATGGCCGCCGTTCGAGCCGGCTGCCGGAGCGCTCAGCGTGGAGCGCGGGCTGATCGACTGGCGCAGCAGCAGGGCGCGCTGCTTGAACTGGGCCGCGAGAGCGGGATTGGTCGAAGCGAGCAAGTTCACTTGCTGCTCGAGGCGCTGGACCTCGTTCTGGAGCTTGTCCTTCGTTTGAGCGAACGCGGGCAGGGAAAGGGCCAGGGCCGCCAGGGCGACGGTCGATCCGAATTGAGTAGACATGGAGTCGTGAAATACCTTGGTGAAATGGGGTCGGGAGGGGGCCACGCCCGATTCAGGAGATCCGGGCGCGAGTCCCCATTTCTGAATTGTCACCCAAGCGGTGCATTCACGCCACGCGACAGCTTGGCTTCAAGCCCCTGGGGACGCTTCGATTGCGTCACTCCCGGGTGAATCAACGTAGGGCAGGCGCCCATTCTGCGCGGGCACTGCCAGGCCTGAATCCAGCGTGGCGGGCGCCGGTGCGTCGGGCCAAAGTACGACTCGGCAGCCGCCTTGGGTGGGCTGGAAGGACT
>JAYUUV010000451.1:0-22434 GCA_043754695.1 Planctomycetota bacterium | reverse complement strand
ATTCATTTTCACGATCAGTTCGCAGCAGGACATCGGCCGCCCCGGGATCATCACGGGAGACTGGATGATGAATGCGGGGCACTCGCTGCTATTCGGCCTGCTCGCGCTTTGCTTGCTGCTGTGTCTTCCCCGTCGCGACGGCTGGCCTGTGGTCGGGCCCGCCGGCGGCGGGACCGTGCTCGGGGTTGTCCTCGTCCTTGGCGTGCTCGACGAACTTCACCAGGGGACTGTGCCCGGCCGGCACATGGCCGCGACTGATGTGATCACCGACATGACGGGCGCAATCTGCGTGGTGTGGATGAGCGCGTATGCGGCGTCGCCGACGGCTAGCGAGCGTGGCACACGTGCAAGGCTGATGATCGGGCTTGCGGCCTGTTGCTTGGCGGGGGTGGTGGCGACGTTGGCGGATGACTATATGAGTTGAACGTGCCAGTACGGTGCCAGGCACCCTCCCAAACCGTTGCGTCTGATCAACGGCGCTGTGATCGCAACGGCCACGTCGAGCTGAACCGGCAACGGCGCTGTGAAATCTACGGCGGCAACGGTTCGGGAAGGTGCCAGGCACCACCCGCGATACACTGCGCTGCTCAGCGGAGAAGCCCTTGTCCCACGACCACGACAACTACACCAGCCCGCTCTCGACGCGCTATGCCAGCCGTGAAATGCGCGCGCTGTTCTCGGACCAACGCCGCATCGAAACGTGGCGCGCCCTGTGGATCGCGCTGGCGAAGGTCGAGCGCGAGTTGGGTCTGCCGGTCAGCGCTGAACAGATCGCGGAGCTCGAAGCCCACGCGCGCGACATCGACTTCGAAGCCGCGGCGCGCCACGAGCGCGAGCTGCGCCACGACGTCATGGCGCATGTGCACACCTTTGGCGACGTGTGCCCCAAGGCGCGCGGGATCATCCACCTGGGCGCGACTTCCTGTTACGTCACCGACAATGCGGACCTGATCTTGTTCCGCGAGGGCATTCGTCTGTTGCGCCGGCAGGTGGTCAGCCTGATCGCCAAGCTCGCCGCTTTCGCGCGCGAGCACCGCGAGCTTGCCACGCTCGGTTTCACGCACTTCCAGCCGGCCCAGGCAACGACCGTCGGAAAACGCGCCTGCCTGTGGATCCAGGACCTCGTGCACGATCTCGAGGACCTCGACCACGCCGAGCGCCACATCCGCTTCCGCGGTGCCAAGGGCGCCACGGGGACCCAAGCCTCCTTCCTCGAGCTCTTTGGCGGCGATCACGCCAAGGTGCGCGAACTCGACCGGCGCGTGACCGCGGCCATGGGCTTCGAGCAGAGTTTTGCCGTCACCGGCCAGACCTATCCGCGCCAGATGGACTTCCGCGTGGCCCAAGCGCTCTCCAGCGTGGCGCAGTCGGCGCACAAGTTCGCCACCGACTTGCGGCTGCTCGCCAATCGCCGCGAGCTGGAAGAACCCTTCGAGGACAAGCAGATCGGCTCGTCGGCGATGCCCTGGAAGCGCAATCCGATGCGCAGCGAACGCATCTGTGCCCTGGCGCGTTTCGTGATCAGCCTGCTCGACAACAGCGCCCACACCGCCGCGAATCAGTGGCTCGAGCGCACGCTCGACGACAGCGCGAACCGGCGCCTTTCGATGTCGGAGATGTTCCTGGCGACCGACGCGCTGCTCAACCTGTACCTCAACGTCGCTTCCGGCCTGGTGGTCTATCCGGAGGTCGTGCGGCGCAACTTGCTGGAAGAGCTGCCTTTCCTCGCCTCCGAGCACCTGATGATGGAAGCGGTCAAGGCCGGCGGTGACCGCCAGGCGATCCACGAGGCCCTGCGCGTCCACTCCCGCGAGGCGGCCAGGATCATCAAGATGGAAGGCGGGAGGAACACCCTGCGCGAGCTACTGGCCGCCGATCCGGCCTTCGCCGGCGTGGCCCCCAAGTTCGAGCGCCTGCTCGACCCGCGGCGCTATGTCGGCCGGGCACCCGAACAGGTGGACGAGTTCCTGGGCGAGGTGGTCGAGCCCCTGCTGGCAGAGCACAGGGCGCTGCTCGGCGCCGAGGGCACCGTTCACGTCTGAGATCCCGCCTGGAGACTGCCCCTCATGGCTGTGCCTGATTCGCGCTAAGGGCCGGGCCTGCCTTGACTTGTGGCGATACCGATGGCCTGCGCGGGGAATCGCCGTAAATCGAAGCAGGGGCGCAGCCAACGCGAATCAGGCACAGCCATGGGGGGCAGCATCCCCGCTGGGCCCGTTGCGGCGCCGCGACCGACCCCCGATCGCCGCCCCGCTGGAGCCATCGTCGAGTCCAAAGCTCCGAAATCTGGTATTCGGCAACCCTATCCGGCTCGAATTTCCTTCCGGCCCCCCCCGCGGGGTAAGTTTTCGAGTGCAGGACTTCGCTTTGCCGATACACGGCGCGGCCCCGCCCCTCGACCGACGACCCCACCAACCGCCCGACGACTGTCCGCCGTGACTGCTCCGGGAATCCCCAACAACTACGTCCTGTCGACTTCGTGCTTCGGCGACCGCCTGAGGACGATCGAGGACCAGGCCTTCGCCGCTGTGGCGATGGGGTTTCGTGCTATCGAGCTTGGCCTGTCGGAATCTCCGGTGCCCTTGACCGGCTTCGAGGACACGCGACGCGAGACCGGCGTGCGCCTGGCGGCGGTCGTCGCGGGCTGCTTGCGCCCGCGCGTCGAGCGCATGCCGTGCACGATGCTCTCCAGTCCGCGCGACGAGGAGCGCGAGCAGGCCAAGCTCTCCATCCGCCGTCACATTCAACTGGCCCAGCGCCTGGGCGCGCCGGTGGTCGTCCTGCGCGGCAGTTCGATCGCCGATCCCAAGCTGCACTCCGAAGCCGAGGACCTGAATCATCGTCTGGCCCGCGAAGGAGCGACCGACGAGTTGCGCGAGCAAGTTCGCGCGTTCGTCACGCGTGTCCAAAAGAAGGGCCAGCGCCAGATCGATCACCTCTGTCGCTCGCTGCACTCGCTGCGTCAGGAGTTTCCCGAGACACGTCTCGCGCTCGAGGCGGGCGTGCACATCGACGATCTCTTGTCCTTCGAGGGCATGGGCTGGGTGCTCGACGATCTCGCCAAGCAAGACATCGGTTACTGGCACGACGTCGGAAAGATTCACTTGCGCGAGCTGGTCGGCCTGCAGCCCCAGGGGCAGTGGCTCGACACCTACGCGTCGCGCATGGTTGGAATCCACCTGCACGACGCGGTCGAGCAGGAATCCGAAATGCCGCCCGGACTTGGCCAGGTCGACTTCAAGTTGATCGCGAGTTACATCCCGCAGGCCGCGACCCGGGTCGTCGAGGTCAATCCGCGCCACGGCCGCGCGGAGGTCTTGGCCAGCGTGCAGTTCCTGAACGACCTCGGGATCTGAAAAGCGGCGCGCGCCGGCGCGAATCGCAAGCGCTACGAGATCAGGCTCAGGCGGTCGTGCCGATAGGCTTCTACCAGTTGCTCCAATAGCGCGATGTCCGCGCGGATGCGCAGGCCTTCCTCGGTGTCGCCGATCAGGCGCGGCGGAGCGAACTCTCGGATCGTCGTGATCGTCGGGATGATGTCCACGCCGTCGCGCACGGCGCTTTCGACGGACTCGAAGTGATGATGCTTGGCCAGGAAGGTGCGCTGTGAATCGAGCACCAAGGTGAAACCGTGATCGCCATAGGCCTGGCTGAAGGCGCCGTCGATCGTGATCGCGTTGCCGCCGCGCTTCAACGGTGACTCGCCCGCGTCGATCTTCACCGGCACGTGTCCGTTGACGATCAAGCCGCCGGGATCGCAGCCGAACTCCTCGAGCACGCGCACGCAAAACGCGTGCTCGTGGATGAATTTGAAATACGGGTTCTTCGTCTCCTTGTGCGTGGTGCTGTCGACGATCAGGTCGCGCTCCAGCGTGGTGATGCGATCCTTGCCGAACATCGGCGAGAGCGGGCCGCTCCACAGATACCAGCACAGGTCGAGGTCCGCTTGTTCGCGCTGCGCCAGCGCGCGCGCCACGACGCCGTCGATCGCATCGAAGAGCGCACGGCCCTTGCGCTCCACGCCGTCGATTTTCAGCGCAAGGAACTTGCCGTCGTCATCGACCGGGACACAGCCGTGGAAGATCAGATGGTTGTCACGGCACAGCCAGCTCGAACCGTGTTCGACGAAGAAGCGCGCGTGCTCCCAGAAGCGCTGGCTCGTGAGAAACGACTGCTGCAGGCGTTCGATGCACTGTTCTTCTTCTGCCGAAAGTCGCTCGGGATCCGCGGGATCGATTGTCGGGAAGTACCGGTCTTTCAACGCGTGCGTTGCGCCGTCGACGGCAATCGTGCCCTTGGCAAGATCGATCGAGCGCAGCAGCCGGCGATGATCGAGCTTCCACGCGGGATTGCGCGCGATCATCTGACCTTCGAGCTTGAACTGCAGGATCGCGGCGGCTTTCTGCATGCGCGCCATGGTCAGCGTCTCGCGCAAGCCTGCGCCCTTGGGCACGTAGTTTTCGGCCTTGTCCTCGGCGTAGACCGTGCGCACGAGGTGTTCGAGCGGCTGCAGCGTGATGCCGTAACCCTCTTCGAGTTGCGAGAGCCGCCGATAGCGCAATGAAATGCGCAGCACATGGGCGATCAACGCTCGCGATCCCAGCGCAGCCCCGAGCCAGGCCAGATCATGATTGCCCCAGGTGATCGACACGCGCGGCTGATGGCGCAAGTACTCGATCACGCGATCCGCGCGCGGTCCGCGATCGACCAAATCGCCGGCGACGATGATTTCGCTGACCGTCAGGTTGCGGATGACGCGCACGACGACGCGGATCAGGTTGGCTTCGCCCTCGCGGGCCACCAGCGGTTCGATCATCGCGCGCAGATAGCTCGCGTCGCGCGCCGCGAACGATTCGTGCAGCATTTCGCGCAATAGACCGGCCTGTTCCGGAGGAAAGAGCCTGGTCACCCGTTGCATGCTCGTGCGGCCGCTCAACGTGCGCAGCACCACCAGCAAGTCCGTCAACACGCGCAGCGCGAAGATTCGGCGCTCGTCTGCGTTGCGCTCGCCAAGACGCCGCTCGAGCATCTCGGCCGGATAGAACAAGAGCGTCAACAATTCCTGCCGCTCTGCCGCGCTTCGATCCGCGAACGTGCTTTCGACCAGCGGCCGCAGCGTTCCCGAGGCGTTGTTGATCACGTGCCGCAGCTTCGCGTCCTCGCCGTGCACATCGCTCAGGACGTGGATCGCGCCCTTGCGCAGCGTGAGTTCGGCGTTCAGTCGCGCGACTTCGGCCAGCGCCGCGTCGGCGCTCGTGAACTGGCGGGCCAGCGCGCGAAGCGCCGCAGGATCTGCGTTGAGAGACCGGGAGTTCGGTGCGGCAGGCATGCGATTGCTTGGGTGGGGAATCGAGCGCTCGACGTGAAGCGGAAATTCGCGGATCCTGCCGCGTGCGCAGAGGATACGCATCGTCCGGCCTCGCTGTCGCGCGCTCAGCCCGGCTCGCCTGCTAAGATCAAGATTCGTCGCACCCGTAGCTCAATCGGATAGAGCATCGGTCTTCGAAACCGAGGGTTGTGGGTTCGAATCCCCCCGGGTGCGCCATTTTGCAGGGGCAGGTGACCGGCTCGATGGCACGCGCCATCACTTCTTCTTGATCGATTTGCGTTTGCGCGCGACGAGTTCCAGCCCGAGCAATTCGCCGAGTCGATCCAGCGTCTCGAACGACAGTCCGGACTTGCCGGACATGAAACGCGACATGACCGCCTGGTCGAATTCGAGCTGTTGGCAGATCGCGTAGCGGGACATGTCGCTCGCGTCGATCGCGCGACGCAGTTGCTCGGAGAGCAGGGTCGGTTTGGCCATAGGAGCAATCTGGCCGTACTAGCCGATTGGGCAAGTATGAATTCCAAAGAAGATCTCGGCACGTACAGGCTGCGATTGGGGCGAAGTTCCGCGCTCGCTCGCGCGGCTGCGGCTCGCTCGAATAGAGCATGGCCGGAACGAGCGTCCTGGTCGTTCAGGCGTTCGTGCGAAGAAAGCGCGCCAGCGATGGCTTTCTGGACGTCTGCTCCCTGCTACGAAGCTCAGCCCATGGCATGAAACGGCAGGTACACGCAGGCTGATGCCCGGAATCGCAACTGAGTGCTATCCTCGGCCCTGCACGATCAGGTGCTCACGACCACTGCTCTGTCCAGGGTGGAGAGCGCGAGTGTCTACCGTCTTGCCACCAACTCGGATTGCTCGACAGCACATTCCTCGCGGTCACTGGAGTAGCTCGCCATGAAGAACCGCATCGCATCGGCACTGGGCTTCACGTTCCTCGCGCTCGCCGCGCTGCCCGCGGCCGCGCAGAACCAGACCTGGATCCGTCAGTTCGGGACGAGCGCCAATGAAAACGCGTACGCCGCCGCGCCGGACGGATCGGGTGGCGTGTACATGAGCGGGTACACCACCGGAAACCTCGGCGGGCCGAACGCGGGCGGCTACGACGCCTGGCTGGCGCGCTACGACAACTTGGGAAATCAGACCTGGATCCGCCAGCTTGGGACGAGCGGCAAGGACCAGGCATTTGCTGTCGCGCCTGACGGGTTGGGCGGCGTGTACGTGGGCGGCGGTACCTACGGCAGCCTCGGTGGGCCGAACGCGGGCGACAGCGACGCCTGGCTGGCGCGCTTTGACAGCGCGGGGAACCAGACGTGGATCCGCCAGATCGGAACGAGCGCATACGACGTCGTAGCGGCCGCCGCGCCAGACGGGACGGGCGGCGTTTATGTGAGCGGCCTAACCTCCGGCAGCCTCGGCGGGCCGAACGCGGGCGGTAGGGATGTCTGGCTTGCGCGCTTTGACAGCGCGGGGAACCAGACGTGGAGCCGCCAGATCGGAACGAGCGGAGACGACATCGTGCAGGGCGCGGCGCCGGACGGGTCGGGTGGCGTATTCGTGAGCGGCTGGTCCAACGGCAGTCTCGGCGGGCCAATTGCGGGCCTGGATGACGCATGGTTGGCGCGGTACGACAACGCAGGGAACCAGACCTGGATCCGCCAGTTCGGAACGATCTACGGGGACTGGGTGAAGGCCTCGGCGCCGGACGGTTCGGGCGGCGTGTATGTGGGTGGCTACACGGGGGGCAGCCTCGGCGGGCCGAACTCGGGCAGCGCCGATGCATGGTTCGCGCGCTACGACGGCGCGGGGAATCAGACTTGGATCCGACAGCTCGGAACGGGTGTCGGTACAGCCATGTACTTCGCCGCGCCGGACGGGTCGGGCGGCGTGTACGTGGGCGGCATCACCGGCGGCAACCTCGGCGGGCCGTATGCGGGCAGCAGCGATGTCTGGATCGCGCGCTACGACAACGCGGGAAATCTGACCTGGATCCGACAGGTCGGGACAAACGTTGAAGACCAAGGGTACGCCGTCGCGCAGGACGGATCGGGCGGCGTGTATGTGGCCGGCGACAGCCTTGGCAGTTTCGGCGGGCCCAGCGCGGGCGGCAGGGACGCCTGGTTCGCGCGTTACTCAGATTGTGGTGCTTTGTCCTACTGCACGGCGAAGGTCAATTCACAGGGCTGCACGCCGGCGATGAGCGCAACTGGGACTTCGAGCGCCACGGCGGGCTCGGGCTTCACGCTCTCGGCGAGCAATGTGATCAACAACTCGCCCGGCTTGCTGCTATACACGAACGCTGGGCGCGTGGCGATTGCGTTCCAAGGCGGACTGCGCTGCGTCAATGCGCCGGTGAAGCGCTCGATCCCGCTGAACTCAGGTGGAACTGCTCCGCCGAACAATTGCTCGGGCGTGTACTCGATCGACATGAACGCGTTCGCCGTCGGCGCGCTCGGCGGAACACCTGCGGCCTATCTCGTCGTACCGGGAACAGTCGTGGACGCCCAATGCTGGGGACGCGACAACGGATTTTCTCCGCCCAACAACACGACGCTTTCCAACGCGCTGGAATATGTGGTGTGCCCGTAGCACCGCTTCGATCAAGCTCGGGCTGACGAGCCGAGGGTCGCGGGTTCAAATCAGTCCACGTGCGCCAGCTTGCGATCCACGAGTCGCGCGAGCCGCCGCGCATTGAACGCGATCTTGTACTAGGAGCTGCGCCATGAAAACGACGAACGCCAAACGCCTGATCGCGACTCTCGCGCCCCGCTCAACGCACATGGTCGGTGACGGATTCCACGTTCGCAATCTCTTCCCCTCGAACGATCTTGGCGAGCGGATCAGTCCGTTCCTGCTGCTCGACTATGCCGGTCCTAGCCAGTATTCCGCGCGCGAGACTCCGCGCGGCGTGGGCGAGCATCCGCACCGCGGCTTCGAGACGGTCACCGTCGTCTATCAAGGCCGCGTCGCGCATCGCGACTCTGCAGGAAACTCCGGAGTCATCGGACCGGGCGATGTGCAATGGATGACGGCGGCTTCCGGTGTCGTGCACGAGGAATTTCACGAGCGCGAATTCACGCGGGCTGGCGGCACGCTGCAAATGGTGCAGCTGTGGGTGAACCTGCCGGCGAAACAGAAAATGTCGCCGCCGAAGTATCAGGGCATCAGCGCGGCGCAAATTCCCGAAGTCACGTTGGACGAGCGCGGCGGCAAAGTGCGCGTGATCGCCGGGCAGTTCCGCGACGCGCGCGGGCCGGCGAAGACATTCACGCCGATCAACCTGTGGGATCTGCGGCTCGCTGCGGATTCCGAACTCGAATTCGATTTGCCGCAGGGCCACAACGCAGCCGTGGTTGTGCTCGAGGGCAAGGTCCTGGTCAACGAATCGGAACCGCTCGAAGACGCGCGCCTGGCGCTGCTCGATTCCAAAGGTGAGCGTGTGTCGATCGCGGCGAAGGCGGACAGCAAGCTGCTCGTGCTCAGCGGGACACCGCTGGGCGAGCCTGTCGTCTCCCACGGACCGTTCGTGATGAACACCGGCGAGGAGATCTACCAGGCGATCAAGGATTATCAGAGTGGTCGGATGGGCCGCCTGTCCTGAACGCGATGGCCCGACGCGGCCGTGGAATACGTTGTCCTGCGTATTCCATCGCTGGGCCAAAAAGCCGATCCTCTATCGGTCCCCTAAAAAGAAAGTAAGACGCAATGACTCTGCCTCCCGAAGATCCTGCTGTTCTGCTGCTGGTCACCGACAACCACCACTCGAGACTGCTGGCTTGCAAGCGGCTGAAGACCGGACGGCTGCATTTGACGCCGCTGGCGAACCTGAAAGAGCAATGGAACGAAGAGTTGCACCGCAGGCCGCCTTCGAGATCGGGCGCCTCGGGCCGCAACTTCGAGAACCTCGGCCACGTCGAGGACGAACGCATCCACCGATTCGCCAAGGAAATCGCGGCCTGGCTCGCGCTCGAGCTTCCCAAGCACGTCTTCGAGCGCCTGTATTTGTTCGCCGCGCCGCGCGTGCTGGGCGCCTTGCGCAGCGAAGCTCCGGCGAAGCTGCGGCACAACTGGATCGAGCACGCCACCGACCTCGCCAGGATGACAGAAGGTGAGCTGGCGCTGCACCCTGAGATCGCGGCGCTGCTGCCCGTGCCCAAGGATTGACGGGCGCCGTCCGCAAGGCGCGAGGCAGGCCTGCCCGCTCGTGAGAGCGAGCAGGCCAAGCGGCTGCTCGGGAGCTTTCTTCGAGCGCTGTGCTCGAAGTCAAGCCGCCCAAGAGCTCACGGCGAGAGTTGTGGCACCCGGTCCGTGAATGCTCTGCGCACGACGGCCGACGGAACTGCTGCCGCCAGGACCTCGGGCAGCTGGGTCCGCGGGCGGCACAGATCCGCGAGCGTCAGGGCGAGCAGATCCTGGCTGACGTTCCGCACCGGCAGGCCCCGATCCGCCGCGGCGCGGCAGGCCAGGTCATTGAGCGAGATCACGCCGACGGGAATTCCTTGCCCGTCCACGACGGGCAGACGTCGCACCTGATGCGCGCGCAGCGTCGAAGTCACCTGTTGGATCTCGTCGTCCGGTCCGCAGCACTTCACGTCGCGCGACATGACTTCGTTGACGGGGATCGCACACAGCGGCCGCCCGGTCGTGTACGCCGCCATGCATATGTCACGGTCGGTGATCACGCCGGCCACGAGACCGGCCTCGCTGAGCACGACCACGAATCCGCAGTCGTTTTCCCACATCAATTGCGCCGCGCGGTTCGTGCTGTCCGCGTTCGAGCAGGACTTGACATCGCGCACCATCAGTTCATTGACTTTCATTTCGTGAACTCCTCGCAGCTCCAAGCCGCGTTGGAAAGTGACTCAGATGCTCAGGCGTTGGGGTTGACCTCGATCGCATTCTCGACCTTGCTTACACCGGGAGTATTGAGCGCCACGCGTTCGATGGCGATCTTCTCGGACTTGGACTGCACGAGGCCTGACAGGCGAACCGTGTTGCGGTCGATCTTGATGTTGATCGCCTTGGCCTCGCGCTGCGCTCGCCGTGAGAGAGCGCCTTCGATCGCAAGCCGGATCTCAGCGGCGTCCGCGCGCGAGGACTTGATCGCGATCAGGTTGGTGACGCCGCGCACGCCGTTGAGCCGCTCGATCGCGCGCACGGAGTCGTCGCGCTCATAGCTGAAGTCCACGTCGCCTTCGAGCGTCACCCAGCCGTTGGAGACCGTGGACTTGACACGTTGATCTGGAACGAACACATCCCAGATCAGCGCCGAGCGAATAGCCTGCGAGAGTTCCGCATCTGTTTTCATGGCGTCCACGGGCTTGACCTGGATCTGGTCGGCGACATCGAGCACTCCGTTCACGGCGTGGGCGGCGTCGCGCGCGGCCAGCTTCTTTGCGTAGCTGTCGACGAAGCCGGCCAACGTAACGACTCCGTGCTTGACGCTGACAGCGATTGCCTTGCTGTCGACGCGCGGATCCCAATCCAGTTCCGTCGTGACTTCACGGTCAATTTCGGCGTCGCTCTTGTGGGCGGTGGTAACCATGATTTCCTCGCGGAGCGCTTCGTTTCGACGTGAGCACAATCGCCACGCGGGTTTGCGTGCTCCTGCCTTAAGGCTAGTTGCAGACGCCGATCGGCACCGTGCGTCACAGACCGTATTCAGCGACCTATCTGGGCGCAGTCTGGGGGTACGACGGCAGTGCCGCGCGAAAATTGGCCGAACTCGGCTGAGGTGCCGTCGAGCGGCCATTTCGCCGCACCAAGCTACCCACGCAGTGAACCCGCCGGGCTCACGACTGCGTTGCTTGGGCGCGGCGCGGCTGCGCGCCGTTCTCGTGCTGTCGGTGCGAGAAGCGATCGAGGCACTCGCGGACTTCCTCGTCGCTGGTCGCGCTGAAATCCTTGTAGAACAGCCCGACCGAGCGGAACGGATCCGGGCAGGCCACGCACACACATTCGTCCGCGTGCCCACCCAGATCCCGGTACGCTTCGCTCGACGCAACCGGCACCGCCACGACGATGCGCGCGGGCTTGAAATTACGCAGCGAACTGACCGCCGCGCGCATGGTCGAGCCGGTAGCCATGCCATCGTCGACTACGATCACGGTCTTGCCCTCCAGGTAGGGCGGCGGCTTGCCGCGGCGATAGGCGCGTTCGCGGCGCTCGAGCTCGGCGCGTTCGCTGCGTACGACTTCGCGCACTTCGTGCGGGGCAATCTGCAATTCGCGCACCAGCGCTTCGTCGATCTCGACCACTCCACCGCAGGCAATCGCGCCCATGGCGAATTCGCAGTGACCGGGCACACCGAGCTTGCGCACGAGCCAGATGTCGAGCGGCGCATTCAGCCGCTGGGCCACCTCGGCCGCCACCGGCACACCTCCGCGCGGCAGGCCGAGCACCACGAGGTCGCGGCGGCTTGCGTACTCCCATAGTCGCTCGGCCAGGGCACGGCCCGCTTCGACACGATCCCCGAATATGGCGCGCGTAGCTCCTGGCTGCATGGCTTTCAGGCCTCCGTGAAATCCTCCATGGACATCTTCGGGCCAAGGCGCGCGACTGCTATCCAGCCAGCACCGAACTTGGCTCCCGCCGAGTGCGTAGCCAGGTCAGGGTGGATCACGCCGATAGGGGGCGGGGCCCTGAGTCTGCGCGCCCTCGCACCTACTTGCCCACGACCAGGATCCTGAAGCTGCCCGGTACCATTGCCGGCCGGCCGCGCTTTTCGCCTTTGGTTTCGGCGGGAGCCTCGTACTTTGCCGCGCCCAGGTAGACGAGGTGCGTCTTGGGATCGAGCGCCATGGTCTTCGCACCGACCGCGGTCGGAACGTTCTCGAGCAGCTTGAATGTCGCAGGGTCTTCTTCGTGGACGATGGTCAGCGTGCCCTCGCCGTTGGAACTGAAGGCGCAGCCCGTCGCCGGATCGAAACCGTTCGCATCGACGCGTTGTCCGATCGGCAGGCTCGCGAGGACTTTTCCGCTCTTCGAATCCAGCACGATCATTCTCTGATTGGCGCAGCCGACGAACAGGCGCTGGTTCTTCAGGTCGATCGCCAGGCCCGAGGGCTCCTCGCCCGGAGCGAGCGGCCAACGCGAAAGGACCTTGAGTTCCTTGGAATCGAAGCACACGACTTCGCTCTTGTCCTCGATGTTGACGAAGACCCTTCCGTCACCCGTGCTGACCGCGAACTCTGGTTTGCCGCCCAGCGCAATCGTTCCCAGCGCCGTCGCAGTGGCAGCGTCGATCGCGGTCGCGTCGTTGCTGCGGCCGTTCATCGTGAACACGCGCTTGGTGTGCGTGTCGTACATGATCGCATCCGGGCCCTCGCCCGTCTTCACGGTCGTGATCGACGCAAGCGTCTTCAGATCGAAGACCGTCGAGGTGCCGGCCTTTCCGTTGCTCGTGAAGCCGCGGCCGAGTTCCGGCGCGAGCGCGATGCCGTGAACTCCGGCGGTGTCGGCGATGTCGCCGACGACCTTGCCTGTTTCGACGTCGATCACCATGACGTGCGACGAGCGCGAGACGAACAGCCGATGACTTTCAGGCTCGACGTTCAAGTAGTCCCAGCCGCCTTCGCCGCCGACTTCGAAAGTGCGCAGCACGTGGTACGTCGCTGCTGGGGGGGCCGGCGCCGCCGGAGTCTGCGCGGACTGAAATGCCGTCGCGCACAGCGAGAGCAGCATGCTGGAGGAGCCAATGAGCGAAATTCGAAAGGCGCGTGTGCTGCGAGTTTTCATGCCGCGACTCTAGCGCTCATGCGTCGGCGGCCGTCCTGGTTGTCGCCGTTTCCGCCGAGGATTCGAGCTCCAAGGCAGGTCCCATTCAGTCCACGTGACGCCCAGGTGATAGAACCGCCGCGTTTGCTGCCAAGCCGCCAGCAGCGCTCACTACTCGTGCGCGGCCGGAAGGACCTCGCGGTCCGCAAGCCAATTGCTGAACCGGCGCAGGAACCTGAGCGCGAGAAAAATCGCAAGCGATCCGGCGAGCAGCACGTTCCAGACGAACTCGGTTTCGAATCGGCCGTCGACCAGGAAGTCTGCCGCAAATTTCAGTGCGTACAGAGCTGCGATGGCCGCGAGGAAAGTCTGTGGCTCCTCACGCATGGCCTTGCGCAGGCTGAAGGGAACTTGAGCCGGTTGCCAGGCTCCCAATCGCGGCAGGAAGGCCGGGGTCCTGTTGCACCAATCGAGGTAGGGCTGGCCGAATCGCTCTTTCAGGAAGCTTTCCTCGGCCAAGATGATTCGCTCGTAGTAGAGCGCGAACACAGCAGAGAATATGAACGGCAGCCACCAGACTCCGAGGAAGAGACACACACCCAGCGAGGCGAGGAAATTGCCGAGGTACAGAGGGTGACGAACGATCGAGTACATGCCGGTCGTGTTCAACAGGTCGGCGCGCTGTTTCTTTCGATTGCGTCCCGAGGTTCCGCGCGGAGTCTGTCCGACCGTGAGGGCTCGGATCGTCGCTCCGCACATGCAGATGCCAAGACAGGCGAAGTCCCAGACCGCATTTTCATCGTGGGTGCCGAACGGATAGGTGTAGTGTCGCAGTGCAACGGCGAACAACACGATCAGCACGAGCGGCAGGTAGCCGCGCCAGCGAAAGAGCCAGCGGCCGGACGCCTGCAGTTCCTCGGCTAGCGGCACGGCATGATCCCGCGTCGAACGGTCGAATGAAGTGGAATCGTTCCAGGCCCGGTGCGAGCTCGGTTGTGCAGCTCTGCTTGTCGTCGCGCACCCATGGGCTGCGAGGATAGAGGATCTCAGCGCGGCTCGAGGCGAGATTCGCGCGGCGTCAGCTGGGCGTCATGCGTTCCGGCTCCGGCTCCGTCGCCAGGCGGTCAGGCGCACGAGCGGGCTTCGCGACCGCATTGCGGTGAGTCAGAAATGTCGCTCCAGCTCAGCGCGTCTGGTTTCCCTGCCGCCCCAGCATGTACGACCCCAAAGCAGCGATTCCGCCGACCAGGATCGCGGCTTTCAGCACGCGGACGAGGGAAATCACCCAGGCGATCCCGATGCCGAGCGCGGCCCACTGAACCCACCATTCGCCGGGCGAAGTCATCAGGTTGACGATGACCAGGAGCAGCAGGATGAAGGGCGCCATGAAAAGGAAACGCACGGCGCGCACGGTTCGATGGATCGGTGAGCGGATCATTTCGCGCGTTACGGAGCTGAGCGCCGTGGATTCAGGCTTCGCGAAGAATTTTTGTCGCCGCCGGGGCCTGTGGAGGCGCCCTTAGCACTTGTTCGCAATGACTTGGCCGCCTGGCGGCACCTAGTCTTTCGAATATGGCAACACCCGAATCCCTGCGCGCCGTCGGCGCCGAAAGGACGAATCTCGACGAATTGCTCCAGGCCCTCGAAGAGCTGCGCAGGGAGCTGTTGCGTGCGGAACGCGACGGACATCCGCGTCTGGCGGAAGTCCATCCGGAGTACCGCCAAAGTGCGCGCAATCTGCTGCATTACCTCGCGCTGCGTTCGCGCGATCTGCGCACACTTCAGACGCGACTCAGCAGCCTGGGACTGTCCTCGCTTGGCCGCAGCGAAGCGCACGCGCTGGCCTCGGTCGAAGCCGTGCTCAATGCCGTGCGCAGTCTGGCCGGGCTCGGCGGCAATGGCGCGAGCCTGGAGGCTCCATCCTTTGCCGATGGCTCGCGGCTGCTCGACACGCACACCGTCGCGTTGCTCGGGGAGGCGCGCCCCGAACGTCATGTGCGCATCCAGGTGACCCTGCCGAGCGAGGCGGCCGACGACTATTCGCTGCTGCGCTCGTGGATCGAACGCGGCATGGATTGCGTTCGCATCAACTGTGCCCACGACGATGCCGCGACCTGGCAGCGCATGATCGCCAGCCTGCGCCGCGCGGAGGCCGCGACCTCGAAGCGCTGTCGCGTCATGATGGACCTGGCTGGTCCGAAGTTGCGCACCGGGCCGGTGCGGAACAGCCCGGCGGTGCTGCGTGTTCGTCCGACGCGCGACGCGTTCGGTCGGGTGCTGCGGCCGGCGCGAGTGTGGCTCAAAAGCGCTGACGAGCCGAGCGCAGCGCCCAGTGCCGCCGACGGAAGCCTGCCGGTCGAAGCGCACTGGCTCGCCGCGCTGTCCGATGGCGACGAAATCGAATTCGTCGATGCCCGCGACGCACAGCGGCGCATGAGGGTCGTGCGCCGCGTCGCAACCGGTGTCTGGGCGGATCTCGAGCGCACGGCCTACTTCATTCCGGGCCAAGAACTCACGCTACTTTCCAGCGGGAAGTGCGGCCGCGTCGGCGCGCTGCCCGAACTCGAGGGCGTGATCGTGCTGCGGCCCGGCGACACGCTGCTCTTGACACGTTCGCTCGAGCCGGGAGGCGATGCAGAACGCGATGAGCATGGGCGTGTCTTGTTCCCCGCCCGCATCGGCTGCACGTTGCCGCAGGTCTTCGCCGACGTGCGCGTGGGGGAGAGCGTCTGGTTCGACGACGGCAAGATCGGTGCCGTCGTGCGCGCGGGCGAAGTCGATCAATTGACGCTCGAAATCCTGCAGGCGCGGCCGGAGGGTGACAATTTGCGCGCCGACAAAGGCATCAACTTGCCGGACAGCACCCTCAATCTTCCGGCGCTGACCGAACGCGACCGCGAGGATTTGAAGTTCGTCGCCAAGCACGCGGACATCGTAGCGCTCTCGTTCGTGCATCGACCGCAGGACGTTGTCGAACTCATCGCGTGCCTGGCGGAACTCGAGCGGCCGGACATGGGCATCGTGCTGAAAATCGAGACACGCCGCGGCTTCGAACAACTGCCCAATCTGCTGCTTTCCACGATGCAGCGGCCGTGCAACGGCGTGATGATCGCGCGCGGCGATCTGGCGGTAGAGTGCGGCTGGGAGCGGCTGGCGGAAATCCAGGAGGAGATCTTGTGGATCTGCGAAGCCGCGCACATGCCGGTGATCTGGGCCACGCAGGTGCTCGAAAGTCTGGCCAAGACCGGACGGCCCTCGCGCGCCGAGATCACGGATGCCGCGATGAGTGAGCGAGCCGAATGCGTGATGCTCAACAAGGGGCCGCACCTAGGCGAAGCGCTCAGCGTGCTCGACGACATCCTGCGGCGTATGCAGGCGCACCAGGACAAGAAGAGCGCGATGTTGCGGCCGTTGCGCCTGGCGCGCGGCTATTGAGCACGCATTGCGCCGGATTCTGATCCGAGCCACGCAGGTCCGCAGGCGTGAGACTCGGGCCACGGCCCGAGGCGTCGCGCTATCCGTCGTGCTCGCCCTTCTCGTCGTCGTCTCCGCTTTCGCCGCCGGCCACTCCCTCGGCCTCTGATCCGAACGTGGCGGCCAGACCGCCGACCAGTGCGGCCGTCTCCGTAGCGTTCAATCGAGCCGCAGGATGCAACCAGACGTAGGGAGCCAGCGGCATTTCACCGGAGCGCAGGCTGTTCGCGGACTCTGCCGCTTCTTCCTGCGGCCGCTGCCACTCCGACACGTTGAGTGCGGCGCGGCCTTCGTCGACATCGTGTTGAACGAGCCACGAGACCGGCGCGATGTGCGAATACCAGGGCCAGCGCACCTCGTTGCTGTGGCAATCGAAGCATGCGCGGCTCGCCAGCGCGCGCGTCGTCGGCGAATCCCAGGCTGGTTCCGCGACGATCGCCGGGTTCGAGTGCTCGCGGCCGTAGGGCACGGCCTGGATCAGCAAACCGCCGATCCCGAACGCGATCAGTGAGCGGGTCAGCCAGAGATGGACTTTCATACCAGGATCCTCGCAGCTGCTCGTCCGGTTCACCCCGCGCAGATGTGAGCAGCGACGGGCCACCAAGGGCGTAGCCAGGCATTCCCCGCGCGCGGCCTCACGCAGGCGGGAAGCGGGAGGTCGGACTTCAGTGTCGCACTGTCCTAGTCCGATAGGACGGTCCGCATGTCAGCTCGCTGGGCAATTTCGATCGACGCGAAGGGCGACTTGCCTCCGAGCGAGCAGCTCGTGCAGCAGATTTGCTTCGCGATCGCCTCGAGTGCCTTGAGCGAAGGCGAGCGCCTGCCTTCGGTTCGCTCCCTGGCCATCGAGGCCATGGTCAATCCGAATACGGTGGGCAAGGCCTGGCGCGATCTCGAGCGCATGGTCGTGCTCGTGTCGCGGCCCGGAGACGGTGTGTTCGTCGCGGAAGGCGCGCGGGCGCGCGCGTCGCACGCTCGCGATGCGTGGTTAGGCGAAAGCCTGGCGCACTGGATCGACGACGCATCGTCGTCGGGCCTGAGCCGCGCGGAGATCGAACGCTGCTTCGCAGCGGCCCTGGCGAAAAAACGTGGCTGGAAACGTCTTGGAGAAAGCGCATGAATGCAGATCAGAGTCCGGTGGTGTTGCGCGGAATTCGCGTCGCGTTCGGCAAGCGCCGCGTGCTCGATTCCGTGGACTTCGAACTCCAGCGCGGCAGCGTGACCGCGTTGGTCGGCGACAATGCGGTGGGCAAGTCGACGCTGCTGCGTGTCCTGGTAGGCGCCTTGGTGGCGGACGGCGGATCCGCGCGCGTGCTGGGCCTCGATCCCGCGCACGACGGCGTGCGCGTTCGGGCGCAGGTGGGTTATGTCGCCGATCGGATGGAGTTGCCGAATTGGATGCGCGTCGGAGACTGGCTCGGTTTCTGCGCGCGTTTCTATCCGACTTGGAGCGACGAAGAGCGCGTGCGCCTGTGCGAGTTGCTCGAACTCGAAGAGCGTGCGAAAGTGCGCGAGCTGTCCAAGGGAAATCGCGCCAAGCTCGGACTCGTCGTCGCGCTCGCGCACAGGCCCAAGCTGTTGTTGCTCGATGAGGCTTTCAGCGGCCTCGATGCCAAGACCAGGCATCGATTGTCGAAGGCTGTGCTCGATCACTTGCGCGACGAGAATCGCAGCGTCTTGCTCGTCAGCCATTCCACGGCTGACATCGAACGATTGTGCGACCGCGTCGCGATCCTCGAGGGTGGACGAATCGTGCGCGAGGGAGACATCGAGACGTTGGCGCTTGCGGCGGGCGGCGGTCTCGATCTCGATGCGGTCCTGCGGCACGAGCCCGCGGACGAGTCTGCGGACGTGGAGGTACTCGCATGAAACCTTGGACGTTTCTCGTGACGCATGAACTGCACAACGCGCGCTCGTCGCTGGGTGCGGCGGCAGTTCTGCAGGCTTTCATCGTGGGTCTCGTGCACTCCTTGAAGCAGATTCCCTCCGAAGCCGCGCCCGCGGTGGCGATCGCGATCGGCGTCTTGACGACGCTGTGGACCTTGCATCTTGCCGCAGATTGTTTCGCCGGAGAGTTTTCGAGCGGCCGGCTCGCCACGCGCGCGCTGTTGCCGGTTTCGTCGCGCATGCTGTGGAGTGCGAAGCTTGCTGCGCTGGGAATTTCGATCGCGGCACTTTTGAGTGTCGCCGTCGCCTTCGAGTGCGGGCTGCAGCTCTATCTTGGCGACGTCGAAACGCTGCAGGCTTTTCTCGTTGCCTTGCCTCCGACGGCGGAGTCGATCGTCGTGCTCGTGTTGGTCGCAGCAGTGGGGGTGTTGTGCTCGATGCTGGTCGAGAATGCGCTGACGGCGCTGCTCTTGACCGCGCTCGTGCTCGGGGCCATGTGGGGACTGCGACTTGCGCTCGAGGATGCGCTCTACCTTATTGGCGAGCGCTGGAGCCGCACGCTGTGGACTTTCCTGGGCGCGGTCTGCGGGCCGGCGGTTCTTGTACTCGGATTGTGGACATTTTCGCGAGGTCAGCGGCGCTTGGGGAGCGCGACGGTCCGCTTGCGCACGGCCTTGATGGGCGTCGCGATCGCGATGTTGAGTCTTGCGGGCACTGCCGCCGCCGCGGGCTGGCACTTCACTCGTTTTGGGCTCGAGGATCGCAACCTGCAGCCCTACGGTGTGGTCACTTCACCGGACGGAAGATTCGTCGCGCTCGAGTGCGGAATGCCGTACTACTCCGACACGAAACGTGTGCGCCCCAACTCGGTCTGGTTGCTCGATCTCGAAACTGGCGAGCAGCGCCTGGTCGCACTGTGCGGACAGCTTTGTCGCAACGACATCGGCGACGCATGGGAGCCGTGGAGCGAGAGACTCGGGCTGCAGGTCGAGGTCGATGACTTCGTCCGTGAAAGAGTGGGGGATACGCTGCGCCTCGACGTCGTCGAAGGCGAACTGCGCGAACAGTCGATCGGAAAGTTCGAGCACGCGGCTTCTCCGCACATGCCCGATTGGGCTCAATGGACACGTGGAAAATCGGCCGTTGGCGGCGATTCGGTGCTGCGCGTGCGCTGGAAGGGCACTGAGTTCGAACATGCCTTCCGCGGCGACGGTTCGGAAACGAGGCTCGGTCTTGGCATCTTTCTCTCAGCCACTCCGGGGCGAGTCCTGGCCCGCCGCGCGGATCGGCTGGTGCTCGTCGACATCGCGACTTCGCAGGAGCGTGTGCTGATCGACCACGGCGTGGTCTACGCCAGGGCCTCTCCGGATGCTCAAGCCTTGATCGTGCACACCGCCACGGAGTCGCACGTGCTTTCGACTCTGGACGGCTCTGCGCTGCATGCGCCGTGGCCGACGGTAGAGGGAGTGCCCCGTTGGATCCAAGGCGACGATCGCAACCATGAACTGTTTTTCCACCCGAGCGCAATCGCGCGGCCATCTCCGGCTGACGGGCGATTTGAACTCAGCGCGAGCCAGCGAATCATCAACTTGGCTCACGATCGCGAGCTGGAGCTCGAGGAACCTGTCGATGTTCTTGGCCGACTGGGCGATCGCGGCTACGCCTGTTTCAACGAGCACGGCAATCTGATCTGGATCGACCGCGCAGGCAAACTTGTGCGCGTGCTTATCGATCGGAGCGGCGACTGAGTTGAGTTGTGGCCTCCCTCAAGTGCGACCGAGCCGTCGTGCGGCTTGGCTCAGCTCGGGGCACAAGCGCGACCGAGCCGTCGCGCGCAGCTCGTCTCAGCTCACGGCACGAACTGAATCTGCAGCGCGTTCGATTGATTCGTGCCTACGCCGCAGGGACCTGTCGGGTCGCGGTACCAGCCTTGGAAAACAAAGCTCGTGCCCGGCAGGAGCTTGCCGTTCGACAACGCCGCGGGAGTCGTGAGCGAGAGCATGCCAGACGCACCGCTGCTCTGCGGCGCAAAACGCGTCAGCACACCGGCGGCGCAGCGCAGCCCGTCGCCGAAGACGAACGGCGTGCTCGCGAGCGCGGTGCCCATGTAGATCAGGCCCAGATGCTGCACGGGCAGCCCCTGCACGGTCAATTGCAAGTCGTCGAGACCCACGCTCGTGCTGCCTTGAGCGGCGAGCAACGCACCCGCGCCGATCGAGTTCAAGCAACCCGCGCCCGTGGGGCCGTTGTTGCCGCAGGGACAGGGCGCGAGCGTTCCGTCGCCTGGGCACAGGCTCGTGATACCTCCCTGCGGCGCGTCGAGCGAACTCAAACTGACGCGAAAGGCGCGGTAATAGCCGCTCGGATCGCCACCGAGACCGGCGATGTACCAGGGGTTCGAGCCGGCAATCGCGCCCGCGCTTTCGAAGGACCAGGTTGAAACTTGCGAGAGTCCCTGGGCGAGCAGCAGCTCGCGCAGATCGAGCATGCCGTGGGCAAAATCCCAGATGAATGCGCTGTTGTAGCCCTGCGCTTGCACCAAGCCGACGACGGTCGACCCGTCCGCCGTACAACTGTACGGGTAGCTCGCGCTCGCGCCGTTGCTCAGCGGAAGCTGCGTCATGCCCGTCGCCTGCGTCCAGCGCCAGGCGAGGTCGTTGTCGTGGCCGTAGATCACGGAGCCATCGGCGCTCATGCACGTCGGCTGTGCGTACGCGCCGCCGGGCAGGTTGCCGATCGAGACCATGCCGCCGGCCGCGGTCCAACGCCAGGCGCGCGCGTAGTACAGGCCGCTGTCGGTCGACCAACCGGCGATCACGGAGCCGTCCGCTGAAACAGCCGTCGCCTTGGAGTTGTTGCCGCCAGGAAGGAAACCCATGTTGACCCAGTCGCCGACCTCGGTGTAGCGCGCGGCCTGGAAGAGATTGGGGTTCGATTGCAGTCCACCGTAGCCGGCCGTGACGACGCCGTTGGCGGAGATCGCCATGCAGTCGCTGGTGTCGTGACCGGGAGGCGAACCGACGTGTCCGACGCTCGCTCCGTAGCGCATCCAACCCTCGAGATCGCCGAACACCGCGTGTCCATTGCCACCGGAGATCACGCTGCCGTCCGCCGAGACGCCCGAGCACCACGACGCGATGTTCGGGTTCACGTTCGGGCCGGGATAGTCGAAGCCAAGACCCGAGCGCCAGCGCCGCGCCTTGTTTCCCGCGCCGACGATGTACGAGCCGCCGACGATGACGTTGCCGTCGTTCGAGATCCCGGTCGGGTCGAAGTAGCCCGGTACGCCGAGGTCGAGGTCCTGGAACGTTGGCGCAGGGCCCTGGGCACTTGCCAACCCCGCGAGTGCCGACGCGACAAAGAGTAGGACGGGGTGTTTCATGGCGAGTTCTGCTGACTGAAGGCTGCCTTCTGACCAGCCTTGCGGTCGCAGGAATGCTGCCTGCCCGGGCTGGGGTCGGCCTGCAATTTAGCGCCGGTCCGGAAACTCGCCGATGAAAGTCCAGCAATGCGCCCGATTCGATCGCCAACGGGGCGGCCCATTTCGGGCCGCCCCGTCGCCTTGCCAACCGCTAGACGCTGGCGAAGTACCGGCGGCCGCGCCGTTGGCCTTCCGCGCGCACTTTGCCGTCGTCGATCAATTGCTGCAGCACCGGGCGCAGGGTGTTTGCGTCCGTCTCGAGCGCGGACGAGATTTGTTCGCTGCGGCTGCCCTGGTTGTTTTCCATGAAGGCGAGCAGGCGGCCAGTGTCGATCTGGGCACCGGACGAGGAGCGCGCGCGCGGCATCAGCGTGCCCCTGGAACCCTTTTTCTTGACGCCGCAGAGCGCCAGGCACGACGAGACGGTTTCGCGCGCTTCATCGAGTGCCTTCCTCAGCACAGCGTCATCCGAGGCATTCAGTGCCTTATCGATCGAGCGCAGCGCCATCGACATGAACTTGACGGAGGGGTTCTTCTTGGCCTTCTTGCGCTCGGCGCGGTCCTTGATGGACTGGATCTTGGCTTCGAGGCGCTTGATTTGGTCTTCAGC
>JAYUUV010000450.1:0-10426 GCA_043754695.1 Planctomycetota bacterium | reverse complement strand
CCAGCGCGATCGCCGAGACGATCGAACCGATCACGACCCAGCGCATCGGAAAGTCGCCGGATTCGACGGTAGCTCCGGAGAGTTGCTTGAAGGTCTTCGCAAGGATCTTCCATTTGAGGAACAGCGCGGTCAGACCACCGGCGACCATCATTCCGGTCGCGGGCCACATGACCCACAGCAGGATTTCGTTCTTCTTGGCTCCCTCCATGATGATGCCCGCCTTGGCGAGCAATACCGGCGCGATGATCCAGGACAGCGTCATGCCGATCGCCATGTTGAGGCAGATGCGCAGACCGATGATCATGCCCGAGCCGAGATTGAGCAGGCTGAGCGAGAAGCCGACGCCGGTCACGGACGAGAAGCGGTTCAACGGCAGGGCAATGTTCTCGGCAAAGAACTGGCGCATCGTGCACAGCGCGAGCAGCGCCGAAGCGAGCAGGCCGCCGAACATGGCGCGTGTCGCCCGCTGACCGCTCGCGCCGCGCGCGTCGAGGACCAAGAGCGTCTCCCCCGCCGCGAATCCGTCGGCATAGGGCAGCTTTTCGTCGACGACGAAGTGTCGTCGCAAGGGAACCGCGAGCAGGACACCGAGGCTCCCGGCGGTCGTCAGCCAAAGAAAGGTCTGCAGCTTGTTCAGCGTCAGGTTGACGCCGACCGAAGGGTCGCCCGACAGGATGTCGAAGGCGGCCAGCACTGTGCACAGGAAGGCCGTCTGCCCGGCGATCATGCCCGCGGCCTGCGCCAAGTTGCTTTCGCGTTTCAGACTGATGCCGCGACTGACCACGGCCAGCGCCATCCATCCAAAAAAGGCCGAAACCACTGCGATGTTGGGCCCGAAGCCGAGTTTCAGGACCACATACGGATAGGAGGCACCGATGATCACCGCCACGAGCAGCGCGACGATCACGGCGCGCAGAGTGAACTCGCGCTCGGGCTGGACGAGAGCAGCGCTCGCAGGCAGATCGGCTTGATTCATGGGTTCGTACGCTAGCATCCGACTCGGCCGAGAGCCCGAGTGCCATGAAACGATCGCAGGAGTCACGCATCAGCGGTTAGAGTCCGCGCCATGTCCCTAGCCCTGTTGTGCATGGCCTCAGTCCTGTTGCAGGAAGCGGTGCCCAAACTCACGCACGGTCCGCTGCGTGGGGCCTGCGATTCGACGAGCATGGATTTTTGGGCGCGGGCGTCGTTGCCGGGGGAGTACACGCTGTCCTGCCTTGTGGAGCCCCATGTCGTCCTGCTCAACGAGCCCTCGGTGCGGGTGTCGGTCAGCACGAGCATCGCGCGGCCAGAGAACGACCTCACGTTGCATTGGCACATCGACGGCCTGAAGCCGGACACGGAGTACTCCCAATGGTCGATCCACGACTCAGACGGGACCAACCTGTGGAGAAACAACGACACCCCTTTCCGGACCAGCGCGGGCGATTCAAGCCCCAAGGCCAGCCTGATCTTCGGCTCATGCTGCGAGGAGCACCTGCTGCCCGAGCAACCGATCTGGGGGGCGATGCAACTCCTCGCTCCTGACGCGCTCGTGTTGCTAGGCGACACGCCGTACATCAACAGCACGGAGCTCGAAGTCCAACGCAGGAGCTATCGCGAGTTCTTCGAGTTCGAGCCTGTGCGCTATGCCTTCTACCGCACGGCTGCTTACTTCACCTGGGACGATCACGACTACGCCTGGAATGATCAATTCGGAATGGTCAAGGGCCGCGAGAATTCGCGCCGCGCGTTTCTCGAATACCACGCGTCGCAAGAACTCGGCATCGACGGCCAAGGCATCTTCCAGTCCTTCCGTCGCGGCCCGATCGAAGTCTTCCTGCTCGACACGCGTTGGTTCGCGGACATCGAAAAATCGCCGCTCGCGTCAGACAAGAGATCGCTGCTCGGCGCGAAGCAAATCGCCTGGCTGCAAAAAGGGCTGGCAGCCTCGACGGCTGACTTCAAAGTCCTCGCCTGCGGCATGGTCTGGAACGACGCCGTGCGGCCGGGAAAGAAAGACTGCTGGGGCAACTGGCTCGACGAGCGCGATGCGCTGCTGGGCTGGATCGGCGAGAAAAAAATCAGCGGCGTCGTGCTGGTCGGCGGCGACATTCATCGCTCGCGCGTGATCCTGCATCCCTTCAAAGGGCTCGCAGGCTACGACGTGCCCGAACTGATCAGCTCGCCGATCGCCCAATCCGTCATCGAAGCCGCCAAAGTCGACGCGCCGGGCCTGTTGTTCGACGTCGGGGCGCCGGCTTCGTTCTTGTGGGTCGAGGCCACTCGCGAAACGAGCGGCTCACAGCTTCGCGCGCACATCATGGACGGCGCGGGCAAGGAACTCTTCGCGAAGACGTTCACGAGCGCTGAACTCAAAACGGCGGCGAGCAAGTGATACGCACGAGAACCATTCCCTCGGGCCCTCGGCACCGAGAAATCGAAGCATGAGCAAGGGACGTCTGGAAGCCTTCAGCGACGGCGTGATCGCGATCATCATCACGATCATGGTGCTGGAATTGAAAGTCCCCCACGGCCATGAGTGGAGCGACCTCGCGCCGCTCTTGCCCGTGTTCCTGAGCTACCTGCTGAGCTTCGTCTTCGTCGGCATTTACTGGAACAACCACCACCACATGCTGCACGCGGCCTCGCGCGTCAACGGCAAGGTGCTGTGGGCCAATCTGCATCTCTTGTTCTGGTTGTCGTTGATCCCTTTCGTCAGTGGCTGGATGGGCGAAAACCATCTGGCCTCGATACCCGTCGCGCTCTACGGGGTTGACATGCTGATGAGCGGCCTGGCTTATTTCATCCTCTCGCGCACCCTGATCGGCCTCGAAGGCGCAGACTCGAAGCTGGCGATCGCGCTGGGAAAAGACCACAAGGGCGTGATTTCGATCGCGATCTACGCGGCGGCGATTCCGCTGGCCTTCGTGAATCCGTGGATCGCATGTGCCTCCTATGTACTGGTCGCCCTGATCTGGCTCGTGCCCGACTCCCGCATCGAGCGCGGGCTACCACGCTGATGCCCGCAAGTGCGCTCCGTCGCGGTCTCGAGCCTTGATGTCGGCTCCCAGGACTCTGTTCGCGTTCTTCGAGCGCGCCGCCGCCCTCTATCCCGATTCGATTGCGATCGATGTGCCTCCGTCGCATTCACGCCGCACGCGCTCGACGATCAGCTACGCGGAATTGCGCCGGCAAGTGGCCGCGCTCGTCTCGCATTTGCGTGCGGTCGCACGAGCCGACGCGATCCTCGCCATTCTGCTGCCGCGCGATTCGATCCGGCTTTACGTCGCGCAACTTGCCGTACTCGAAAGCGGCGCGGCTTACACCTGCATCGATCCGGCGTTCCCGGAAGAACGGCTGCGTTTCATCCTCGACGATTGCGAGGCGGTGCTGCTACTGACGGACGCTGCTGGCGCCATGAAGAGCGCTAGGTCCGGATTCGACTCCGCGCGCGTGCTCGACGTCGAGTCGCTGATGGCCAAGCCCGCGGCAAACCTCGAACGGCAGCTGAACGCGCGCACTATCGCCCCGACCGATCTGGCGTACGTGATCTACACCTCGGGCACCAGCGGCCGGCCCAAGGGTGTGCTGATCGAACAGCACAGCATCGCGAACCTGGTCGCCTCGGACCTGGAGTATTTCGCGCTGACGCCGCGCGACCGCGTGGTCCAAGGTTCGTCGCCGGCCTACGACTCATCGATCGAAGAGAGCTGGCTCGCCTTTGCCGCGGGAGCCACGTTGCTCGTGATGGACGAAGAGACCTCGCGCTCGGGCCCCGATCTCGTCGCTTGGCTTCGCAACGAGCGCGCGACGGTTTTTTGTCCTCCGCCGACTTTGCTGCGCGCGAGCGGCTGCGAGGATCCCGCGTCGGCGCTTCCCGCACTTCGACTGCTTTACGTCGGTGGAGAGGCCCTGCCGCTCGACCTCGCGGAACGTTGGTCGCGCGGAAGGCGCTTGGAAAATGGCTATGGGCCCACCGAGTGCACGGTGACTTCGGTGCGCGGGCCCTTCCACAGTGGCGGGCCGGTGACGATCGGCCGCGCGGTGAGCGGAATTGGCGCGCATGTGCTCGACGAACACTTCGAAACATGCGGCGAGGGCGAGCTTGGCGAGTTGTGCTTGTCCGGAGTCGGTCTGGCGCGCGGCTATCTGCATCGGCCCGAACTCGACGCCGAGAAATTTCCGCTGCATCCGCGACTTGGACGCATCTATCGCACGGGCGATCTGGCGCGCAAATTGCCGAACGGCGAACTCGAGTGCCTTGGCCGCATCGACAGCCAAGTCAAATTGCGCGGCCACCGCATCGAACTCGAGGACATCGACGCGCATCTTTCGCGCTGCGCCGGCGTTCGATCCGCGGCGAGCCGCGTGCAGGGTGAAGGAGCAGGCCAGATCCTGGTCGCCTGTGTCGTCGCGCTGCGCGCCGACGCTCCACCGCGCGTCGAAGAGATCAAGGCCGCGCTGCGCCGCTCGCTGCCGGAGTCGATGACACCAAGCCGCATCGTCTTCGTGGAGACGCTGCCGACGAGCACGGGCGGAAAGCTCGATCGCGCCGCGCTGCCGTTCGTCGATGCGCCGGCGCACGATCGTTCGGGGCCAGTGCTGTTGGCGCGCGATCCGCTCGAGCGTGCGATCGCGGACACGTTCCGCGCCACGCTGGAGATCGAGCAGGACATCGACATCGACGCCGACTTTTTCGACGATCTCGGCGGAAATTCCCTGCGCGCCGCCATGACGGTCTCGCGCTTGCGCGGCGATCCACGGACCGCATCGCTCGCCGTGCGCGATCTGTACGACGCACGCAGCGTCTCACACTTGGCGGAGCGAGCGCGCGCAGCGGACCCCGCCGAGGAGGCGCCGCAACGCGAGGCGCCTCGCGCACCCGGGCGGCCTGGCCCGGTGGCCGTGATTCAAGGCTTGTGGCTGTGCGCCCGACTGTTGGTCGCGTCGCTCGGTTTGTACGTCGCCGTGTTCGAGCTGACGCCCTTCCTGTTCGAATCCCTCGGCGCGCTCCGGCTCGCGATCCTGGTTCCGCTTGCCGCGCCGATCGTCTTTGCGCTCTACGCTTGGTCCACGCTGCGCTGGGCGGTGTTCGTCAAGGAACGGCTCATCGGACACTACGTGCCGTTGCGCGCGCCGATCTGGGGCAGTTTCTTCCTGCGCAATTGGATCGTGCAGCAAGCCGTGCGCAGCGTGCCCTGGCGACTTTTGCAGGGAACTGAATTCCAGAACGCGGCGCTGCGCAGGCTCGGCGCGACGATCGGCGAGCGCGTGCACCTGCACCGCGGCGTCGATCTGCTCGAAGGCGGCTTCGATCTGTTGACTCTCGGCGATGACGTGGCGGTGGCACAGGATGCGACGCTGCGCCTGGTCGAACTCGAGGACGGCAAGATCCACGTCGGAGCGGTGACGCTGGAAGCCGGAGCCTCGCTCGGGACGCGCGCGGATGTCGCGCAGGGTTGCCGGCTCGAACGCGACGCGCAATTGTCGGCTTCGTCGGCGCTTTCGGCCGGCTCGCGCATCGCGGCCGGTGAGCGCTGGGACGGCGTGCCCGCGACCCGCGCAGGTGCTTCGCACGCCGCGAACAAGGCGCAGGACGCGCGCGCGTTCTCGCCGTATGCACACGCAACTTCGCTCGTGCTTGCTCGTCTGGCGGTCAGCTGCGTGGTCGCCTATCTGCCTGCGATCCTGTTTGCGATCGCTGCGCTGACTCTCGCGGGAATCGACAGTGCGAGCGTGACTCAATGGCTGCTCGCCCCCACGCTCGAGGCGGCAGTCTTCTTCCCGGCCGCGTTACTGATCAGCGCGGATGTGCTGCTTTCCCTGATCCTGCGCGCTGCGCTGTGCCGCGTACTCGGCCGCATTTCGCCTGGAACGGTTCCGATTCGCAGCGCGGCTTTCCTGCGCGCGACGCTGAAGACCGAACTCGTCGATGCGGCGAGCTACTGGCTCAGCGGCACACTGTTCTGGCCGGTCTGGCTGCGCGCCGCGGGCATGCGCGTCGGCAAGGATTGCGAAGTGAGCACGATCATCGACGTCGTGCCCGAGCTCGTCGAAATCGGGAGCGAGAGCTTTCTCGCCGACGGCATCTACCTCGGCGGCGCGCGCCTCGATCGCGGTTGTGCGACGTTCGCCAAGACGGAGCTTGGCCGCGACACGTTTGTCGGCAACCACGCGGTGATCCCGGGTGGTGCAATCCTGCCCGACGACGTGCTGATCGGCGTTTCGACGAACGCGGATCCGGCGCGTATTCGCGCGGGAACTTCATGGTTCGGCCATCCGGCCTTCCAACTTCCGCGCGGTCACGGCGAGGAGGCGGACAAACTCGGCCGGCACCTGACCCATTCGCCGGGAGCACTGCGCTTTTCCACGCGCGTGTTCTGGGAACTGCTGCGCTTCGCACTGCCGACGGTGCCGCTCTTCGTCGCGCTGCTGTGGTACGAACTGGCTTGCAGCGCTTCGATCGAGCAGAGCCCGTGGTTCACGGCGCTCGTGCTCGTGCCCGCGGCCACGCTCGGCGCGGCCGTGTGCCTGTGCGCGGTCGTGCTGGCAATGAAATGGCTGTTGCTCGGAAGAGTCAAACCCGGACGCCACGCGCTTTGGTCGTGCTGGTGCAGCCGCTGGGATTTCCACTACGTCGCCTGGACGCAATACGCCCACGCGATCCTTTCGCAGCTCGAAGGCACACTGCTCCTGCCCTGGTACTTGCGCGCGATGGGTTGCCGCATCGGCAAGCGAACGGTGCTCGGCGCCGGGTTCGCGCAGGTCGTCGATCCCGACATGCTCGTCATCGAGGACGAAGCCACCGTCGTCGGCATGTTCCAGGCGCACAGTTTCGAGGATCGCGTGCTCAAGATCGATCGGATCACGATCCGCCGCCGCGCAACGGTCGGAGCAGGCGCGGTGCTCTTCTATGGCTGCGATATCGGCGCAGGCGCCGAAGTTGCGCCGCACAGCGTGGTCATGAAGCACGAGCGGCTGCTGCCCGGCCGTTTCTACGCCGGATGTCCGACGCGCTCGTACGCGCGGCCTGTGCCGGCAGCCCTGGTCGCGGAGTCAATGCCGCAATCCTCAGGCTCGCCCGTGAGGACGATCGAAGAGCGCTGGCCCGCGCTCGACACTGCGCGTGGCCTGGCGCTGCTTGGGATGATGTACGTGCACCTCGTTCCTGCTGCGGATGGCGGCCCGCTTTGGCAGCGACTGGTCGGCGGAGTGGTCTGGCTGCTCGAAGCAAAATCCGCCGCGCTGTTCTGCACCACGGTCGGATTCTCGATCGCGCTGCTCACGGCGCGCGCCGGCGGATCGCGTCGGCTCGACTTCTATTTGTTGCGCCGTGCGCTGGCCCTGTTCGTGCTCGGCTACGCGCTTGCGGCGACGTACTGGACTACGGAAGTCCTGCGGCCGCTGGCCTGCATGACGCTCTTGGCGGGGATGGCCGCGCGTTTGCGACCGCGCTACTCGATCGTCGCGATCCTGGCGCTGCTCGCGGCGACGCCGGTGTTGACCCAGTACTTCGCCAATTTCTACGTCGGCGACTGGACCGAGGATGGAGTGCACACAGGCGCGCTGAGATTCGACATGTCGGGCCTGCGCTATCTTTTCTTCGACGGCAACTATCCGCTGATCCCGTGGCTCGCGTTCCCGCTGCTTGGCGTCTTGCTGGCCTCGGTCGGATTTTCGGGAGCGCGCGCCGCGCGCAGGGCATTCTTTGGCTTTTCAAGCGTCGCGGTCCTGCTGCAAATCTACGCAGCGCTCAGCGAGGATCGCGCCGAGAGTTTCGGCTCGCTCGCGCCGCACCTGCTCCTGAATTGGGGCGCCAACGGCAGCCCGACTTCGATTCCGCTGATGATTTCCGCGGGCAGCACGGCCGGCGCGATCTTGACTGCGCTCGTCTGGTGGCAGTTCGAAGGACCGCGGCCCAAGTCGCCGTCCGGTTTCTTCCGCGCCTTCGGGCGCGCGACATTGACACACTATCTGCTGCACCTGGCAATTGCGTATGCACTGCTCTATCAGTGCTTCGGCGATCACGACTGGCCGATGGGCGCGGGCTTGCTCGCGTTCGTGCTCTACATCGCGTTCATGACGCCGCTGACGCAACGCTGGTTCAAGACGCGCCAGCAAGGTCCGCTCGAAGCCCTGCTCGCGCGTGTCGCGGGCCGTTATCGCGACTGAATCACGTCGCGGAACAACCGCTCGAAACGTTCGGCCTGGATTTTCCAGGTGTATTTCTCGAGCACGAGTTGCCTGCCGTTCCAGGCAAGCCGCTTGCGCAGCTCCGGCGCGGCGAGCAAGCGATTGACAGCCTGCGCGAGACTGTCTGCATCGTCGCCGATCAAGACGTTTTCGCCGTCGCGCGCCTCGAGTCCGCCCATCGCCTGCGACGTGGCGACGATCGGCAGACCAAGCGCCCAGGCCTGCAGGATCTTGTTCTTGATACCGGCGCCAAGTCGCATCGGACAAACGAAAATGCTCGCACGCCACAGCGGCTCGCGCACGTCGGCGACGGTACCGCTCACGCTGATCCGATCCGAGGCCAGCGCGCGCACGCTTTCGACGGGCTCCCTGCCGATCAAGGACGCTCGCAGTGCGGGCTGCGTGCTCCACAGCCGCGGCAGGATCTCGCGGCACAAGAACTGCGCCGCGTCGACGTTCGGCTCGAAGCCCATGTTGCCTTCGAACGCGATCAATTGTGGATCGGGCGCGCTGAAACTCGGATGGAAGAATTCCGCGTCCACTCCATTCGGAATCGCTTCCACGCGCGCATCAGGAAACCGACGCGCGTAGTAGTCGGCATCGAGATCCGAGGCGTAGACATTTGCGCGCGCGCGCGAACTGATCTGGCGATTGATGCGCGAATACAGCCAGAGGGTCCGCCACAGGCGCGGCTTCTCGCTTAAAGAGGCGTGCTTCAGCGCGCGCTCGAAAGTGATACCGGGCTCGTCAATCGAATCGACGACCACCGGCGGCGAAGAGTCTTCGGGCGGCAGGTTGCGCAGCATCAAGCCGCCGATGTCGAGGATCAGGTCGCAGGCTGAGGCCGCAAGCATGGCTTCGAGTGCGCGCTTCATCTGCGCGCTCGAAGGCATGAAGTGCTCGGGTGAAAGCGACGACAGCACGCGCGCGGACAGCGAACGCTCGGGCTCGTTCGGAAAGGGCAATGCAGTGATCTTCTCGAAAACCTGCGCCGACTCCGCGTCGATCGCCTGGCCCGGCTTGGCGAAACACAAAAGTTCGAAACTGTGCCGTGGCCTGAGCTGACGCGCGATATTCACGAAGCGCAGCCCGTCCCCGGAGCGCAGCGCGAGCGGCTTGGTGGCGAGGACCAGGATCTTCATGGCAGGCGAGCGGCAGCTTGTCTTGCAGTTCGTCGGCGCACGGGACTCCCCAAGACTACCCCAGTCGGCCGTGCGCTGTCTCGCGCAAGCCGCGAACGAGAGGCGACTGTAAGAGTTGCAAAATCGTCGCGTGGGCTGCGCGAGCTCGTCCATCCTGGTGAGCAGACCATGACGAACCCGCTCTCGCCCTCGCTGCACGAGCTTCTGGCGCACACGCGCTGGGTCGAGAGTCTGGCGAATTCGCTGCTGCGTGACCCGAACGCGGCGGCGGATCTGGCCCAGTCGACCCTGCTGGTCGCGCTTCAGCAGCCCATGGCGCCGGCGAATCCGCGCGCCTGGCTGCGGCGCGTGATGCATAACCAGTTCCGCGAGCGCTTGCGCAAGGAGGGTTCGCGACCGGCCGTCGAAGCCGCGGCCGCGCGCGCCGAGGCATTGCCAGGCGCGGACGAACTGGTGCTGCGCGCGGAAAGCGAACGGCGCGTCGTCGCCGCGGTGCTCGCCATGGACGAACCGCACCGCAGCACGCTCTTGCTGCGCTACTTCGAAGATCTCGCGCCCGACGAAATCGCGCGGCGGTCCGGGACGACGCTGGCGACAGTCTCCAGCCGCATCACGCGCGCCCACGCGCGACTGCGCGAGCGCCTGGGAGACGAGGATCCGCGCAAGGATTGGATCGCCGCGATCGCGCCCATCCTGATCCGCAAGTCCACGCCCCTTCCCATTCCACTCGAAAGCTCCACTCCCGACGCAGCGAGGATTCTGCTCATGGGCACGACATCGAAAGTCCTCGTGGTCGCGGCCATCGTCGCGATCGCGCTGTGGTTCCTGGTGCGGGAGCGCAAGCCCGCGGAACTCGAGACTGCCGCGCTCGCCGCGCAGACTCACGCCGCAAGCGCAGAAGCCGCGAGCCCAAGCTCGAGCGTGCCCGCGTCGCCCCCCACTGCGGAGGTGGAGCGCAAACCCGTGGCCGTGCCCGCCGCGCCGAGCGACGCCGTGAAGAGTGAACAGCCGCCCACACCCGCGCCGCCGAGTTTCGGTCGCATCTACGGCCAGATCTTCCGCCCCGACGGCCGACCCGCGCCGAAGCGCAAGCTGCGTATGTTGCGCTC
>JAYUUV010000449.1:0-5284 GCA_043754695.1 Planctomycetota bacterium | reverse complement strand
CTGACACGCGGCGGGCGGCGTGTCACGTCAACGAAAAAGGTCGGCTGGTTGGGTGTCTGACACCGATGTACGATTCGCGCCCCCCCGCGCGGCGTCCATTTGGATTCGCGCGATTGTCCCACCCTTGGAGGAGTCGATGGCCGTTCTGCTTTCCGCGTGCCTGAGTCTCGCTTGGTTTGCTGTCCAGGAGGCGCCGCCGCCTCGAATGCCGGAGCTCGTCGATCACGAACAGCTCAAGAGCAAACTGGGCGCGATCGCCAAGGCGCATCCTGAGTGCGCGACGCTCTTGCCGATCGGTTTTTCGCGCGAGCGTCGCGAGATCGACGTGCTGCGGCTTTCCGCGGGCGAACCGCCCAAGGGTCAGCCGGCGATCCTCGTCGTCGCCAACATCGATGGGCCGCAGACTTTTTCTTCCGCCGTGGCGCTGGCCCACGCGCAAGCGATCGCCGAAGGATTTGCGAGCGACGAGAAGATCAAGAAGTTCCTCGCGAACACCACGCTCTACGTTCTGCCGCGCGCCAATCCCGACGCGGCGCAGGCGCGCTTCGCCAAGCCGCTCTTCGAACTCGAAGCGACGGGGACGGGCGTCGACGACGATCGCGACCGGCGCGAGGGCGAAGATCCGCCGAGCGATGTCGACGGCGACGGCGTGATCGCGACGATGCGCTGGAAGGATTCCGAAGGCGAGTGGATCCAAGATCCCGCCGAGGCGCGCTCGATGATCAAAGCCGATCCGAAAAAGGGCCAGCGCGGCGAGTACAAGGTCAGCGTCGAAGGCCGCGACCTCGATCACGATGAAAAAATTGCCGAGGACAGCGCCCACGACGCGATCGTCAATCAGAATTTTCCGCACGAGTGGGTCGAGCACGGCGATCATTCGGGGCGCTTCCCGATGGACGAGCCCGAGGCGCGCGCGATCGCCGACTTCATGCTGCTGCACAAGGATCTCGCGTTGGTCATCACCTATGGCACGCTCGACACGCTGATCGAAAAGCCCAAGTCGGTGGCGGACAGCGCGCCGGCGCAAAAGCGCATTCCGCAGGCCGGCTGGCTCGAATCCGATGCGGCGCTGCTCGCGGAATTGTCCAAGCGCTACGGCGAGGTCACGGCCAACAAGACCAAGGGCCGCGGCGTCGAAGCCGGATCGTTCCAGGCCTGGGCCTATCAGCATCGCGGACTGTGGAGCCTGGCGATTCCGCTGTGGGACATGCCTACCGAAGTCAAGAAGAAGGAGGGCGAAGCGACTGGCGCGGAGAAACCGGCTGGCGACAAACCGGCTGGCGACAAACCGGCCGGCGACAAACCGGCCGGAGACAAACCGACCGAAGGCAAACCCGCGTCTGAAAAACCGGCGAGCGGCGAGAGCGCGAAACCCGACGACACGACAAAGCCCGCGGGCAAACCGGGCGGCAAGTCGGACAAGGAGAAGAAGGACGAAGCCAAGTCCAACGACGATGTGCTGCGCCTGAAGTGGATGGACTCCGCGGAGGAGGGCGCGCGCTTCGTGCCGTGGAAGAGTTTCACTCACCCCGATCTTGGAGCGGTCGAAATCGGCGGCTTCGCGCCGTACGCGCGCAGCGAACCGCCCAAGGCCGAATGGGCACCGATCGCGAAGAAGGAACTCGACTTCCTGCTGACTCTCGGCGCCGACCTGCCGCGCATTTCCATCCAGGAATTCAGCGCGAAACGCTTGTCGCCAGGATTGATCGAGGTCAAGGCCGCGCTGCTCAACGATGCCTTGTTGCCCGTGGCGAACAAGGCCGCGCAGCGAGCCGATACGGCGCGACCGCTCAAGGCCAGACTCGTGCTGCCCGACGGAGCGAAACTGGTCGGCGGCTCCGTGCAGCCCCTGATCCGCGACCTCGGCGGCAAGTCGCGCAAGGAATTGCGCTGGCTGGTGCTCTGCGATCAACCGTTGCAGATCGGACTGAAAGTAGACAGCGACAATGCCGGCGAAGCGACGATCATGACGGAGGTGAAGAAATGATACTGCCGATGCTTGCCCTGCTCGCGCTGTCGCAGACTCCCGCTCCCACGCCGCCCGCTTCCACGGACACACCCGGCGGATTCCCAGGCCTGCCGGCAAATCACACTCCGAAGGTAGAGATCGCCTTCAATCGTCTGTACGACACGGACAGTCTCTATGCGCTCTTCGATCGTCTCGCCGCGGCCTATCCGACGCTGATCAAGAAACAGGTGATCGGCCACTCGACCGAGAATCGCGAGATGCGCGTCTACGTGCTGACCAACAGCGCGAAGGGCGCGGACACCGAGAAGCCCGCGATGTGGATCGACGCCAACGTGCACGGCAACGAAGTGCAGGGCGGCGAGGCGGTGCTCTACACCGCCTGGTACCTGCTCGAGAACTACGGCCACAATGCGCGCATCGACGAACTCGTCGATCAGCGCACGTTCTATCTGCTACCGAGCGTGAACCCCGACAGTCGCGCGGCCTGGTTCCGCGACGCCAACGACGCGAGTTCGAGCCGCACGGGTCGCAGGCCATGGGACGACGACGGCGACGGTCTCTTCGACGAAGACCCGGCCGACGATCTCGACGGCGACGGCCACATCGTGCAGATGCGCAAGCACATGCCGGGCGAAGGCAACTTGCGCCTCGACCCCGACGATCCGCGCTTGATGACTCCGGTGCCGCCCAATGACAAGGGCATCAAGGGCGATTGGATCATGCTCGGTGAAGAGGGCACCGACGACGATGGCGACGGCCGTGCCAACGAGGACGATGTCGGCGGCTACGACATGAACCGCTCGGATCCATCGATGTGGATGCCCGAGCACGTGCAAGGCGGCGCGGGGCCTTACCCTTTGTATTGGCCCGAAACGCGCTCGATCGCGGAGTTCTTGCTGACCAAGCCGAATCTCGCGGCGCTGCAGTCCTTCCACAACGCCGGCGGCATGATCCTGCGCGGCCCGGGAGCGGAAGCCTTCGGCGAATACGCACGCGAGGACTTGCGCGTCTACGACGAACTCGGCCGCGACGGCGAGCGCATGCTGCCCTTCTATCGCTACATGGTGATCTGGAAGGACCTCTATTCCGTCTTCGGCGGTTTCGCGACCTGGGGCTACGAGGGTCTGGGCGTGATCTCGTTCACCAACGAGCTGTGGAACGATGCGCAGCAATATCCCGACTCGTCGAAGGCCGCCATCGTGCCGGAAGGACGCAAGGGCGATCACTTTTTCAACGACGCGTTGATGATGGGCGCGGGCTTCGTCGACTGGCATCCGTTCCAGCATCCGCTGTACGGCGCAGTCGAAATTGGCGGCTTCAAGAAAGATGTCGGACGAGTTCCGCCGACCTTTCTGATCGAAGAGATGGTGCATCGCAACGCGCTCTTCTGCTTGAAGCACGCCGAGTCGATGCCGATCGTGCGCGTCTTGAAAAGCGAAGTCAGTGACCTCGGCGGCGGCGTGCGCGCGCTCGATGTTATCTTCGAGAACACACGCGCCATTCCGACGCGCACGGCGCGCGCGCAAAACTCGAAGATCGGCAAGCCGGATCTGTTCACGATCGAGGGCGCTGGACTCGAGGTGCTCGCCGGCGGTTTCCGCAGCGATCGCTTCCGGCCCGAACGCGTCGATCTGGCCGAACACGAGCCGGCGCGCCTGGTTTCGGAGCGCGGGATCCCCGGCCGCTCCGAGGTGCGCGTGCGCTGGTTCGTGCGCGGGTCAGGGACCGCCAAGGTCAGCTGGCAGGGCGAGAAAGCGCGCCCGGCTTCGGCGCAAGTCGAGCTGCGCTAAGGGTTGCTGGCCCGCATGGCCGTGCCTGAGTCGCGCCGGAAGCGAACCGGACTCCGAGCACGAAACAGGCACAGTCATGCGGGGCAGCCTGGCGCGCGAGCATGACCTTCGCGTCACCCAGGCCTGCCCTACGCCGGCTCGAGCCGTCCGTAAGCAACTATCGAATAGTCAGTTACGTCCATGCACCCGGCGTAGCCCAAGCGGCATGGTGGAGCGCCTCTATTCCGCAGCTTCACCCGAAACTAGTGCTGACGCTCACACCACATCGTGTGCGGCTCGGCTATCCTTCAGAGGCTCCCCGAGCGCTCCCGGCCCCACCCCCGGGACTCAGGACCGGTCCGATCTTTTCGGACCGGAAGCGCGGGAGCGAACCCTACACGCGCCACGTTCGGCGCGTGAACGCGAAGGAAAGCCCCACTCATGAAGTCGTCTCTGAAGTTCTTGGGAGCAGCGGCCGTTCTGGCCCTCTGCTCCAGTTCTGCTCAAGCCCAAGTGATCATCTCCGAAGTTGTCGACGGCACGCTCTCCGGCGGTCAGCCGAAGTTCGTCGAGGTCACGAACACGAGCGCTGTGCCGGTCGACATGTCGCTGTACAAACTCGTTCACTACAACAACGGCGGCCTCGCGGGCGGTGGCAACGTCGCCCTGACGCCGGCCGGAATGTTGGCGCCGGGCGCGTCGTGGGTCGTCACTTATGGAGGAGCTGCCGCTTCGACTGCATTCCTTACCGTCTACGGCTTCGCCGAAAATCAGAATTCGACCTACGGCGGCCACAACGGTGACGATGCGATCGCGCTCGAACTGATCGCCGGCGGCGGTCCGGTCGACGTGTTCGGCGTCATCGGTTGCGACCCGATCACGACCGCGGGCTCCTGCGGCCTCCCGCCGGTGATTTCGGCCTGCGGCGGCGCCCCGAACCCGGCCTGGGATTACGAGGACGGCTACAACTATCGTTGCGGACTGACGGCGAGCCCGACGTTCAATCCGGCGGACTGGGTCCTCGGCGGCTCTGATTCCCTTGAGGACTGCGTGCTCGGCGACCCGGGTCGGATCGCGTTGATGCAGGCGCTGACCACGCCCGGCGTGAAGCAAGGCTGCAACCCGGTCCCGACGATCTACTGCACGGCGAAAACCAACTCGCTGGGTTGCGCGCCGTCGATCGGATTCACGGGTAGCTCTAGCGCGACTGCGGGGAGCGGATTCACGCTGGCGACCTCGAGCGTGATCAACAACAAGCCCGGCTTGTACCTCTACTCCAACGCCGGTCAGGCCGCGGCCCCTTTCCAGGGTGGGCTGCGCTGTGTAGGCCTTCCGCTCAAGCGCTCTACACCGATGAACTCGGGCGGCAATCCTCCGCCGAATGACTGCTCGGGCATCTACAGCCTCGACTTCAATGCCTTCGCGGTCGGTGCGCTCGGCGGCACGCCGGCTCCGTTCCTGACCGTTGCGGGCATTGAAGTCGAGGCTGTAGATGCCCGAGCAGTCATTCGGCGGAGGATTGCCGCCCGAGTTCATCGGTGTAGAG
>JAYUUV010000448.1:0-4343 GCA_043754695.1 Planctomycetota bacterium | reverse complement strand
CCGCGGAGCGTGGGCGTGGGACTGATGATCGGGGGACGACACGGACTCGTAGCCTGCCCCTAGGGGGGGGTAATGGCAGGCCAGACTCCACCAGCCTACCGCCTTCCGCGAATGATTGCGGGTCGTCGCTGGATAGCGGGCCGAGAGATTTTGCCCGTGAGTTCCCCGTTCGCGCGCACGCTGCCAGTTTCAAACCGCGCTTCGAGCCCACGGGATGAAATTCCCCAGGGGGGGGCAGCGTCGATCCCAGCCTCGAGTTCCTGTCCGGGCCCCACTCCGCCTCGACGCGGGCGATTGCTGGCGGACGGCTAGGCCAGCCAGCTTTCGACCAGCGCGCCATCCACGGCCACCTCGAGCTCGAGCCGGCCTGCCGCGCGCGGCAGCACCAGCCGGATCTCTCCCGCTCGGCCCTTTTTGTCCAGGCGCATGGCGTCGCTGAGTTCGCGCGGAGTCAGCGCCTGCCCGGTCGATTGCCGCAGGCTGGCGAGCTTCGCGGGCAAGTGCAGTCGGCCCAGCAATTTCGTCACACGCGCTTCGAGTCCCCGATCCTCCAGGCAGCCCAGCTCTCGCGCGGCCCGCAGCGCGATCGCGATACCGACGGCGACGGCGACGCCGTGGGGGATGCGGCCGAAGCCGGCGCTGTGCTCGATCGCGTGCGCGAAAGTGTGCCCTAGGTTGAGCGCCCTGCGCGAACCAGCTTCCGTAGGGTCGGCGGCGACCACCCGCGCTTTCGCGCGCACGCACGCGGCGACAATCTCGCTGAGCAGTCCTTCGTCGCGCGCGTTCAATTGTTCGGTGTGTGCCTCGAGCAACGCCAGCAGCTCTTCGCCACTGACCAGCGCGGTCTTCAGCACCTCGCCCAGCCCGGAGCGATACTCGTGTTCGTCCAAGGTCGCCAGCACGCGCGTGTCGGCAAAGACCGCGCGCGGCTGATGGAACACTCCCGCCAGATTTTTTCCGGCCGCCAGGTTGATCGCGGTCTTGCCGCCGATCGACGCGTCGACTTGTGCGAGCAACGTCGTCGGGCAATGCACGACGGCGATCCCGCGCATGTACAGCGCCGCCGCGAGTCCGCCCAGATCGCCGAGCGCTCCACCGCCGAGCGTCCAGGCACAGCTGCGCCGATCCAGTCCGGTGGACGCGAAGAATTCCAGCGTCCGCTCGAGCTGTTCGAAATCCTTGGCGCACTCGCCCTCCGGCAGCAGAAGGAGTTGCGCTTGCGCATCGGGATCGAGCAGCGCGCCGTGCAACCGATGCACGCGCGCATCGCTGATCAAGACGCGCGGACGTTCGTTCGCAAATTGCGCGCGGGCGAGCTCCAGTGCTCCCGCGCCGATGTGCACCGTGTACTTCGGCGTGGTCTCGACTTCGATTTGCTGCAGGCTCATGTTTTCGCTCCCGGCGAGAGCGCTTGTCGCCGTTCGTGACGCCAGCGCCGCAACTGGGCTTCGAGCGCGGCGCTGCTTTTGCGGTCCTTGCGCAAGGCAACGAAGATGGCGGCTCCAAGGACTAGCAGCGTTGCGGCGAGCACGTAGCTCATCTGCCGCAGTCCTGGATTGTCGGCCGGCACGCAGCGCTCGAGCGACTGCACAACGAAGAAGGGTGCGATCGCCGTGCCGCCGTCGCGCGGCGTATAGGCCAGATTCTTGTAGAAAAAGGCGCGCACGGAGACATCGCCCTGCAGATTCGCCGGCACTGCGTCGAAGGGCGCGACGAAGTGCGCGAGCTTGGCCTTACCGATCCAGTCGCCGCGTCCGAACCAGCCTTCGATCAGGTGCTCGAGCCGCAGCGGATTCTCGGACTGCGCTTTTTTCCATACGTCGAACAGGCGCGCCGCGGGCACGCGCACGGGTTTGCCGCGCCAGGCGTTGCCGTCGGAGAAGATCGACTGGATCGTCTTGTTGTCGAGGATCGGCGCCTTGTCCCAGTCGACCGCGTCTGGCTCGAGGTGCTTGACGTACGAGACAAGCTGCCAATACGTGTCCGGGTCTAGACCTTCGAGCCCGTTGGCGAGACTGTCGTCGTGAACGTAGCTGAATGCGTTCGCGTCGAGCTGCCTGACCGGCGCGAGCGTCGGAAACGATCCGCACATACGTGGGCCGACGAACAGCGGCGCCTCGCGCTGGACGCCATCGATTTCCGCACGTTCGACGCGCACGAAAAGTCCGTCCATGCGCACGAAATCGCCGGGCGCGGGCGCGACTCCGACGCTTTCCTCGACTGCGAAAAAGAGCGGCGTGCCGGCTTCGAGGTGGCCGCGCACGAGCCGGCGTGGCTTGCCGTTGTCGTTCGGATTCTCGAGCAGGCGCAGCTCGTCGACGCTGCAGCGCACGCGCAACAATTGGCCGCGATGCTGCTTAGGCGCTTCCAGAATCTGCTCGGCGATTTGCGCTGTGAGTTCGCGACCAGCGAGTGCGTCGAAGATGCTGTCGGACAACTGCGACGAAGCGGAAAATCCTGCTTCGATCGCGCTCGCAGGGAAGTTGACACGCTGTTCCGCACGCCCATCCAAGGCCGCCGCCTCGAGTGCCGCGACATCGATTTTCGGAAGCGAGATTACCGTGGGCAGTGTCGGCGCGCGCGCCTGCTCAGGCGACGCTTTCTTGGCACTTCCACCGACCTGCGTCCTGATCGCGACGATCGCACCGATCAACAGCAGCGCACCGATCAGCATCCAGGAAAGTCGTCGTATTTCCTTGGCGTGGAACAGTCCGCTGACCGGTGCGTCGAATCGCTTGGGGTCGAACAATTGCATGGTGCGATCGGGCTTCTGTGCGCCAGCGCGCGATCAACGTGCTGCGACCGACTCCAGCCTGCGAGCTGCCGCCACACCAGCGGCTCCGATCAGCGCGCGGAACAAACGATCGTGCGGCGTGCCCTCGGGCGCGAGCTCGGGATGCCATTGCACGCCGAGTGCAAACGGCAAGTCCGCGCGTTCGATGGCTTCGATCAGGCCTTCGTCGTCGCGCGCCGCGACTGTCCAGGCCGAACCGATCGAGGCGATGCCTTGGTGGTGTCGCGAGACGACGTCGAGCTGAGTCTGGCCGACGACTCGGGCCAGCCTCGACGTCGGTGCGAGTGTCACGCCGTGAATTGCTCCGCCGCGATGCTCGCGCGAGCCCGGCCGATCGTCAGGCAAATGCTGGTGCAGCGAACCGCCTTCGACCAGGGCCAAGAGTTGCATGCCGTAGCAGATGCCGAGCACCGGCATGCGCCGTTCCAATGCCGCTCGCGCCAGCAGCACATCGAAGTCCTGCTTCTGCCCCGGCGTGCGTTCGGCCGCCGGATGCGTGCGGCCAAGACCCAGTCGCTCCATGTCGAAGTCGTCGCCGCCGGAGAGCAGGAGTCCGTCGAGTTCGCCGAGCACGCGCGCCACATCGCTCGGTCCGCCGACGGGCGCCAGGACCACGGGAATTCCGCCGGCCTTGAGCACGGCGTCGGCGTAGCGATAGGCGAGCGAAACCTTCGGGGTGTCGCCGGGAGTGGCGACACCGTTGATGCCTATCAAAGGATGCTCGACGCGGGTCACGCGTCAGATCCTAGCGCTCCGCTCAGTCGTTCAAGAGCCGCATCGTGAACGGATAGCGCCAGCGCTGTCCGTTGGCGGCTTTGATCGAGGCGATCAGGACCATCACGATGATGTAGATCGGTTGCAGCAGGTGGATGACAAGGCCCAGGCAGCACAGGCAATACAGCGGCCAGGCCACGACCCACAGGATCAGCATGTTGATCTGGAAGTTGAGCGACTCTTTGCCGTGCCAGTCGGCTTCGGGATCGTCGTCCTTCTTGGCCAGCCAGACGATCAGAGGCCCGACGAGGCCGATCAAGAGGCAGGAGAAGCCGAGACCGGCGAGGCTGGTCAGGTGCGCGGCCGTCGCCCAGCCCGAACCGTTCGACGGCGGCATGGGGCCCGGCATCGGCGTCGCTCCGCCCACGGGAGGAAAGGACGGCGGAGTCGGCGGCGCGCTGGGAGGTTCAGGCTCGTACGGAACCGGTTCCGGCGTGCGCGGCGGCGGCGAGAAAGGCGGCGGCAGCGGTGCCGCGGGGGAAGGCTTGGGCGAGGGCGAGTAGGGCGGCGGCACCGGCGCGGCTTGGAGAACCGCCGGCGCCGCGCTCAGCAGTAGCGGAGGCGGGGGAGGAGTCGCGGGCTCTACTTGGCTCGGCGGCCGTTCGAACGGCCAAGGTTCCTGCTCCGCCTTCTGTTCGATCGCAGGAATCTGGGGCGGATCTTGGGGAGGCAGTGCGTCGGGTTCGGTCATGGCGATTTCCTCGTGGCGGAAGCCGCGGGTTACGCCGACTGAGCGCGACATTTCGGTGTCAGACACCCAACCAGCCGGCCTTTT
>JAYUUV010000447.1:0-14039 GCA_043754695.1 Planctomycetota bacterium | reverse complement strand
CATCAGATAAAAGGTACTCCGGGGATAACAGGCTGATCTCCCCCAAGAGTCCATATCGACGGGGAGGTTTGGCACCTCGATGTCGGCTCATCGCATCCTAGGGCTGTAGGAGGTCCCAAGGGTTTGGCTGTTCGCCAATTAAAGCGGTACGCGAGCTGGGTTTAGACCGTCGTGAGACAGGTCGGTCCCTATCTGACGTGGGTGTAGGATGATTGCGGAGGTTTACCCCTAGTACGAGAGGATTGGGGTGGACGGTCCTCTGGTGTTCCAGTTGTCACGCTAGTGGCAGCGCTGGGTAGCTAAGACCGGAACGGATAAGCGCTGAATGCATCTAAGCGCGAAGCCTTCTCCAAGACGAGTCATCCCTACCAGTCCCCTGGGAGACTACCAGGTTGATAGGCCGGCGGTGTAAGCATGGCGACATGTTCAGCTTACCGGTACTAATCGGACGATCGGCTTAACCACCTTCTCCTTCTTTGCTGCTTGCAGCAGAGTAGGAAAAGGTCACGCCTTCAAGAAGGTGTGGTCTGTTGCTCACAAATTCCGATTCGCCTTTTCTTATAACAGGCGGGTCTCTGTCCCTCGCGGACGGAGACCCCCTGACGTATTCCCGGTGATCATAGGCTTCTGGCCATACCCGTTCCCATCCCGAACACGGTCGTCAAGCAGAAGCTGCCGATGATATTGCTCAAGCGAGAAAGTAGGTTGTCGCCGGGTTTTTTCTCTAAGCCCCTGGGTTCATCCCCAGGGGCTTTTTTCGTTTTCGAGGTCAGTCTGACCGCTCTTGCTTCGATCACGCCTCCATTACCGGCGGAGGCCGGTCGCGGTAGAGGGGCTTAGAATTTCGGTTCCGTTCTGGTCCCGCGGGCGTGTCGGTCACTCTTGCCTTAGGTCATCGCCCTGCCCTGGGCTGTCCAGGACGCAGCGGACAGCGTGCCCCTGTTTGCCGATTCGGCCAGGCTTGAGGCCTGAGCCCCCACCTGCCGATGGCAGGAGCTGTTCCGGGCGCGCCAAGCCACAGGCTCTCTGTGGTCCGACCTCAGCGCCCTGCCTTACCTCCCACAGGCCCACTCCACGGCGGTCCCGATGAATTTTCGCTTGGCTTGCGCGGCCCTCGCGACCCTGCTTCTTGTCGCCTGCTCGGCTCCTGGAATTTCCGTCGAGCCGCGCTACGGCCTGCTGGATGCCCAGGGCGAGCTGGCGTTGACGAACTCCGGTTCTCCGGTAGCGAGGAACTCGCTCAGCGACATCGGAATCGCCGGCCAGGAATCTGCGCTCGGTTTGCGTGTCGACATTCCGTTCGGGAGCCCGCGCATCACATTGGGGACGGATAGCGCGGACTGGTCCGGCACGGGCGTGGTGAGTGACTTCGGTGGGATCGCCGGCGCCAATGTTGCCGTGGATAGCGAAATGGAGCTTGCTGTCCATCGCGCGCTGATCACCTTCGATGTGTTGCCCGTGCCGAATGTCGAGCTCGGCTTTGGACTTGGCATCAACGCTGTCGACCTGAAGGCAAGTGTCATTGACACGCTCAGCTCGACGGAAGAGAAGATCGACGAGATAATTCCGATCCCGGTGCTCGCCGCGCGCCTTCGCGTGCACATCTGGCGCTTGGACTTCGAGGCCTTGGTCGCCGGCATGTCGGTCGACGTTGATGGCAATCAAGCTCAGTACTTCGACACCGACTTGTCGGCGAGTTTCAAGCTGTTCGGCATGGGCCCGGTCGACGCACTTTTCTCGACGGGCTATCGCCGGATCGACATCAACGCCGATTACAAGGACGGATCCGATTCCGTCGAAGCCGACCTGACCTTCGACGGGCTATATTTCGGCCTGAAATTGAGTGTCTGAGCGGCAGCGATCGGCCCCCCCCGTCCTGCTCGCGCAGGCCGCGCACTACTTCACCTTGGCGGCAACCTGAGCGTGATCTCCGCTCCGCCGCCGACCACGCCGGACATGCGGGCCGCGTGCGCCGGATCGGGATCGGCGAGTCTGTCCGTCGGCGAGCGGCTCGGAGGCCCATTGGGCCGCGCGACAATCGTCAAAAGCTCCGCGCGCCTGACACCGAGCCGGAAGGGGGCGCCGCCGACATGGAACGTGCGGGCCACGGTCTTTCCGTCGCTGCCCAGCGCCTCGATGAAGACGTCCGTTGCTTCGCTCCCATCGCTTTCGACCACACGACCCCGCAGCCAGACGCCTTCCTCCAGCGTGATCTCGAGATCTTGCCGGCCTGCAGCAACGTGTTCGACTGTGCGCGGCACCAGATAGCGATCGAGCGTAGCCGTGCGTGCGGCGGCGCCGGGCCAGATGCGCAGCGTGTACTGTCCTGCTGGGACATCGCGAGCCTCGAAGTGTCCTTGCTCGTCGGTTGGAACGTCCAGGCCTCGTCCATCGCTCAGCTCTGGTTCGATGCTGACGTAAGTGTCGGGCACTCCCTGCCCTTGAGCGTCCTTGATGGAGCCCGCGAGGCGCGAACCTGCGGGAATGACCAACGCGATTTCCAACTCGGAACGGCCATCCTCGAGCGTGACGTTGAGGCTCACGGGTTCGTTGTGACCGGCGAGCCAGGCCTCGACCTGGTAGGCACCTGCGGACAACTCGTGGAACGAGAATCGACCGAGCGCGTCGCTGCGGCCCGCGCGCTCCGCGACATACGTGTCGAGCATCGGACGTTCGGCGAGGCTCCAGCGCCCGCGATCCTTGTTCGCCCCCCGCAACGCAAGCTTGAGACCAGGGAGCGGCGCGCCCGACTCCAGCCGGACCGTGCCCCCGATCTCGAGTTCGGCCGCAAGGCGTATTTCGCCGAGGTCGAGCCGCAGGGAGTCGCTCTCGGCCGCTGGGAATTCGAAGACGCGCGCGCCAAAACCCGGCTTGCGCACCAGGAGCGAGTGGGCCACGTCCGCGCGCAGCCCTACGATCTCGAAGCCGCCAGTGGCATCGGTCAATGCAGCGGGCCAGTCGATGCGCTGGAGTTCGCCGCGCTTGTCGAAGTCCGCCGCGGCCGCGGCGACATAGGCACCCGCGATAGGCGCGCCGTCCTGGTTGAGCACGACACCGCGGCAGCTGCGCGAGCGCAGCAGTTCGAAGTCGAACGGGTCCGACGAGGAGCTGCTCGGCTGCTTCTGCTCGAGAACGCCATAGCCGGGCGCCCGAGCATGGAGCACATGCGCAAATGCGTTGGAGACCTGAAGCTCGTATTCCCCGCGCGAGTTCGTGCGCACGGGATCGGCGAAGGTCCAACTCGTACTGATTTCGGCGGCCTCGATCGGCGAGCTGGTGAGCGCATCACGAACCGTTCCGTGGACACGGACAGTTTCGCCGAGATCGAGAGCGCATTCCGCGATCGCCCCCGCGCCGAGTTCGAGGGCTTGCCCCGTTCCGACACCTCCGATGAAGGCATTGACGTGGTACTTGCCCGCCGGCAAGCCGGGCAGACTGTATTCGCCGTTCGCATCGCTCTGCGTGTCTCGACCCCATCGAATGTCGGGCCGATCTTCCTCACCTCGGTCGGGAAGGGCGAGCACGGCCCGCACACGTGCGCCGACCGCCGGCTCTCCGTTCTTGCCGCGCGTGACACGACCACGGATGGTTGCCTGGGGGAGCACGATGGCGATCACGTGTTCGCCTGCCTGACGTTCGCCGATCAAACATGCGCCACGCAGACCAGCGTCGACTTCGAGTTGTACATTTCCTGACCGACCGACCGCGAGTCGGAACTTCCCAGCCTCGTCCGATTGGGCTCGATCGAGTTCACGGCGCTCAGAGCTGTGCACGCTGTCGAGCAGACTGAAGCCCTGGTCGCCGAAGACGAGCGCAACGATTGAGGCACCCGCGACGGAAACTCCGTGTGCGTCCCGAACTTCGCCGCTGATCGTCAAGTCTCCACCAGCCACTGCAAGTGCCGTCGCCGCGCCGGCCTTGTCGGCTGCGACCGGCATGCGCGAATCGGGTGCACGCTCGGCCGGCGCCTCGGCTGCATTCGGGCCCGGCGCGGCTTGGAGCATGGAGTCTTCGGACGCTCCACGGTGGACGGCGAGCGCAGGCCCGTCTTCGGATCGCCAATTCCAAAGCGTCAGCGCCAGCACAACGCAGATGGCCAGGGCGGCAAGCTTCAGAAAAGTACCCATGGCGAGTCCTCCGAGCGAAATCGGTAGCAGCAATGGAGTCGGCGCGCTCGTGTCCACGAGCGGCTGAACGAGCGCGAGCCACGCGCCGCGCGATTCATGCTCGCGGTCCAGGCGCGTGCGCAATTTCGCCAGGCCGCGCGCGATGCGTTGGCGGGCGTTCTCATGGCTGATGCCAAGTCGCTCCGCAATCTGGACGGCGGAGAGCCCATCGAAGTAGCGCAGCACGATCGCGCTGCGGTAGGGCTCTTCGAGCGCGAGCAGGGCTTCGGCGAGTTCGCGTTGCAACTCGACGCGCGCGGCGATGGCTGCAGCCGAAGGTGCACTGTCACCATCGCGCGCGCTCGAACGCTCGTGCTGCGCGCGCAAGTCGGCGTCGCGACGCCGGCGGCGCGAAAAGTTGCGCAGCACCACCGTGAGCCAGGCGCGCAGTTCGCCCGCACTCGACTGCGGCGCGCGGCGCAGTGCAGCGACAAAGGTGTCCTGGACGAGATCGTCGGCCGCGTGCGGATCGCGCACCAGCCCCGAGGCCAGACGCTTGAGCCAATCGGATTCGGCGAGCAGTCGCTCTACGTCGCGCGGGGAACTCTGCTCTTCGTTCACGGGAGACGATCATCCTCCAGGGCCGCAAGTGTGACAGGGGAATTCGCATTCACTTGGGGCGCGGCCACAGACGTGCTCCAGCGCAGACCCTGGGCTTGTTTGCCTGCGAGCGCTTGGCGAACGCCTCCGGACAACGCAGGGAATCATGCCTCGCGCGCTGTCCAACGCGCGGGGCCGGCGGCGGTCTTGCCCGAGCAGCCATGGCCCTGTTAGCGTTGCGCCGAAGTTCCCAACCGAATCGAGCGCCGACTGCCGCTCAATACCCGCCAGGAGATTCACATGGCCTGTCCGTCGTTCAAATTGACCGTGAAAGATGCGAAGGCGGCGGTCGCCAAGGTCAAGCAGGGCATCGCCGACAAACAGGGGACCTTCAGCGGTGACGAGACGAAGGGCAACTACGGTTTCAGCGGCGACCACTGGGCCGCAGGCAAGTACAAGATCCAAGGCAGCTACACGGTCAGCGGCACGACGATCACGGTCGCCAACAACATCACCGCCGAGCATCCTGACCTCGTGACCTGCAAGAAAGTCGAGGGCGAAATGCGCTCCTGGCTCGAATAACCCCGCGAGGTTGAACCATGACCACCATCGAAGAAGAGAATTACAGGAAGGGCGTCGAGAAGGCGATCGAGCGCTGGCAAGCGAAGATCACGACCATCGGTGGCAAGGCCAAGAAGCCGCGCGAGGAACTGAAGAAGCTGCGGGCGATCGCCGCTCCGACGGCCGACGACAAGAAGAAAATCGCCGCGTACGAGGCGGAGTTGGACAAACTCGCCAAGAATGTCGAGACGGCGAGCAGCGAGCTCAAGCTCGACGTCCTGTTGCTCGGTCCGCTCAACGTGCCGAAAAAAACGCCGAAGAGCGAACTCGACAAGTTGCCCAAGTGGATGAAGCAACTGATCAAGGCCAAGGGTGTGCCGCTCGGGAACGGCGTCGTGATCACGCCGGAAGTCGAATTCGATTGGACGACCTTCAAGCCCAAGTACATCGGCGTCAAGGTGAAGTGGTAGAGATCTGGTTGCATGCGCACGAGAGCCTCGCGACCGCGCTGCTGCGCAAGCGAGTGAACGCAGCCTGAACTGCGTCGAACTTGCGTCCACGCGAGGCTTCGTTTCAGGCGGGAATTCTTGGCCTGTTCGTAACGCCGGACGAGTTTTCCGGATTGAGTTGGACCGAAGTTCGACCGGGCCAGTGCGGCACGAACAATATCTCGACCTACTGCGTTGCGAAGACAAGTTCGCACGGCTGCGTGCCCTCGATTTCCACCCTCGGCGCGCCGTCGATGACGATCGGCTCAGGCTTCACGATCCAGGCGAATTCGACCGAGCCAGGCAATCCAGGCGTCTTCCTCTACAGCACGACCGGCGCCGCGGCGACGCCCTTCTCAGGCGGCATCCTTTGTCTTCAGCCCGTGGTCAAGCGCTTGCACACGATCATCGGCGGGGGAACTGCGGCGTGCAGTGGTGTGCTCTCCCTCGAGTTCAACGCCGCGCTCGCGACCACGACGAATCCGGCGCTGGTTGCCGGAGCCAATGTCTTCGGACAGTTCTGGTTCCGCGACCCGCCGGCGAGCTTCGGCTCGGGGCTGAGCAATGCGGTGAAGTTCCACATCTGCCCTTGATTCAGACACGCCGGTCAAGCGCTGCTTGACACTTCAAAGCCCCTGTGCCGAGTCACTTCTTGCCGCTCTTCTGCAGTTTGGCAAGTTCGACTTCGCCCAGGGGCTGTGCGTGTTGGACGCGCAGGCTCGCGGCCCACTCGCGATGGAAATCCCGTTGGAACGCGCGATGGATCGCGGCGGTGATCACGAGTGCCAGCACGGCGCCGATGGTTGCGAACAGCATGTCCTTGTGCGCGTCCCACACGTCGCCCTGGGTGCCGAGATAGGCCATACCGAGTTCGCCACCGAATGCCGCCGACGCGGCCCATTCGACCAGTTCGTAGAGCATCGAGGTCGACATGATCACATCGAGCGGGAAAAAATAGCCCCAGAAGCCGCGCACGTCGGCGACGCGCACGACGAGTTCGCGGATCGGATAGGCGATCAAGAGGCCGTAACCGAAGTGGATGACGCGGTCGAAGTTGTTGCGCTCGAAACCGAGGAGTTCGTTCAGCGTGCCACCGGTCAAGCTCTTCCACCACTCGTCGTAAGGCACCAGCGAATAGGTGTAGTGAGCGCCGACTTCGTGCAGCACGAGGAAGCTGAAAATCGTCGTGTACGAGACCTTGGAGAGCGGGAAGCGCTTGAAGGTCGCGATCAACCCGCCGACACCCACCACGACCAGCGCGTTCTCGAGCGCCCAGTCGCTGCGATCGTTTGGATTGAAGGCCAGAGCCAGTGCCTCGATCGCAAGCAGCGTGAGCAGGATCAGCGGATAGCGCTTCGAAGGGGACTTCGCCATGCGGACAGGCTACAGCGGAGAGCGCATCGCGGCGCTAGTCTCGAGCGAGCAACTCTGAAGTCTCATTCCAGCCGTTCTGGACTTCGATCCAGGCCATGATCTCCTTGCCCCGTCCTGCTGAATCGTCGACGCCGGAAAGGCTGGTCGCGACACGACGGCCGTCGATCTCGACTGCAGTTCGGGGTGGATAGCAGAGGATCAGTACATCCTCCCCGCGCATGTCCTTCGTCGGAACAGGGATCGTCCAGTCCGGGCCTTCGAGTCTTAGTAGCTTGAGCGGAGCGGGCAAATCCGTGCTGTGCACTCCCGAGCTGTAGTGGAGCCGCAACGATCCGCCTTCGCTGCCCAGGACGAAGCCGTGGCCTGGAGTGTGTGTCATCCCGATCATGTCCAGTTCGTCGGACCAACGAGACCTCCCCAACTCCCGCAATCGGAAGTTCCGCCAACGCATCTTCGTGTCCTTGCCTGAGTGGACCTGCAACCCAAAGGCACCTTCAAAGTCCTTCGCGTCCAGAAAATCCGCCGTCGGAACATCGTTGACCCAGGCCCGGATCCACGGACCGATGCACTCGATGCGGTAGCGATTCCACCCGCCATTCTTGAACGCTGTGCGGCCGTGCGGATTGTCCGAGAGATCGTCGAGCCAGCCGCGCCGCGCTTCGTCGTACAGACCGCCGGACCAGGCGCGCGCCGAGGGATCGATCTCGATCTGATATCCAAAGAGACGCTTCTGTTCGTTCTCGTGGCTGCGCACCTGGATGCCGGAATTGCCGGGCAGATCGTTTTTGAGTTCGACTTCGAAGATAAAGTCGCCGAACTCTCTCTCCGTGCGCAAGAAACTCTGCGAGCCGCCGCCGACCTCGCCGATCAGCTCGCCGTTCTCGACCGTGTACTTCGCGTCACCGAGCGCGCGCCAGCCGTTGAGCGTCTTGCCGTCGAAGATCTCGACTTGCTTGCCGACTTCCTTCGAACGGTCGCGCAAATGAACCGCGCGCAGTTCGAGCACTGTGTCGCCGGGCCTCAGCGCGATGCGCCAGCCCGGCTTCGACTGCGCCGGCGTCAGTTCGAAAGGCCCCACGCGAAATGAGGGCGAATCGCTGTTCGCAGCGCGATCGATCCTGCTCTCGCCGAGCAGTGCCAGCGCGCTATTGTCGCGGTGCACAACCACGCGGCCGGACAACCACGGACTCTCCGCCGTCGGCGATTCGCGCCATTCGAAATCGATTTCGAATTCGGCGAGCACCTCGTTCCACGCTAGATACGACTTCGCCGTTGCTTCGCGCCGCAGGCCGCGCCCATCCAAGATCCAACCTTCCGCCGGCTTTCCCCACGCAGCAAGGTTCGATTCGTCGCTCATCGATACCCAGCCACTCGCGCGCTCGAGGTCGCTCAAGTCACTGTGCAACGCGACCTGCGTCTGTGGGACGAATGCCAGGAACGCTGCGATGGCGAGTGAACTCACCGCAGCATGCTACTCGTCCAGGCCGCAAAGTGCAGCGGGCCGCCCATAGGGAGCGGCCCGCTCGATGACCCTGAGCTTCAGCAGGCTCAAGGCAGCATCGTGAACTCAAGCGCGTTCGACAGCCCGACGTTGTTCGGAGCCGCGAACCCCGGATCGCGCGAATAATATTGCGCATCGACCAGCGTGCCCGCCGGCAGGTGCGGGCCGCCGCCGCTCACGTTCCAGGCGTTGAAGTCGAAGGAGTACACGCCCGTGCAGTTGCTACCCGTAGGCGATCCGCCCGAATTCTGTGGGGCAGTCCGCAAGATCGGCGTCGACAGGCACAGCGTCCCGCCGAAGAATGGAGTGCTCGCGCGCCCATTCGTGCCGTACAGCAGGATGCCCTGCTTGCGATTGAGCACGCTGCTCGCCTGGATGAAGAAGCCTGCGCCCGAGGTGGCGCTGGGGAAACCGAGCGAGCCGATCTGCGGCGTGCAGCCGACCGAGTTGAGCTTGGCCGCGCAGTAAGCGATCGGCGGAGTGCCCGATCCATCCGCTCGCAACATGAATACGCCGTGGATGCCCGCGCCGAGGATCTCGATGTGGTTGTAGAAGCTCGACGACAACTGACTCGGATCGAAATAGCCCGGCGCGTCCGTGGCGAAATAGGCGTGGTGGATGAAGGGCGTGTCGTAGTCCAGGAGCGAGATCGTGCCGAACGATCCATCCGTCGTCAGGTAGGCGCCCACGAAGAACGTGCCGTGCACCGTCGCCGGGTTCGGCACGGGATAAGTCGTGTAGACGTAGCCGGCCAGCGGCGGCACTACGCCAGGCACCTGGGCCACGAGAATTGCGTCCGCCGGATCGCCGTCGTCATTGGGATCCTCCCAGACGCACAGCGTGATCGGCGTCTGATCCGGGATCATCCCAGGTTGGAACATCACCTGGACGTTCGTGATCAGATCCGTCGAGCCGACCGTCGTGAAATACTGGAACCAGCAGTAATCCGTGGGCAGCCCATAGGTGAGGCCCGAGTTCGGCGAACCGTCATCGAGGGCGTAGTGGTTCTGCGCGGCGGCGGACGTGCCGAGGCCGGCCACGATCAACAGGCTGGTGAGCCATTTGCTTGCTTGGGGAAACATGGTCGTCATCTTCGATTGCGGGGAGAGTGGAACGGAAATCGGCAGGGTCCGCGTCGACACTGCCAGGAGTCGTTAGCCCGCATCCTGGTGCTGCAGAAGTCAGCACAGATCCCCGTGATTCGATGAAGGATTGCGTATGGACACTGGCTGCGACTACGGCTTCGGAACGCAGTGTCCCCAAGCGGCGCGCCTAGCGTGCTCTCCCGACGCGGGGCCGATGCCCCGCCAAGTCTCGTTCGCACGCGTGGCCGGTTTGCGCACCGGGCGGAACGAAACCTGAACGCGCAGCACGGCGCTGCCGGTCGCAGTGCAGCTCGAGCATGGTTATCCTCGGCGCACATTGACCCTGGTCGCGACCCACTCGCAGTTCCTTCGCCATGCTGACCCTATCCCTCGCGCTGGTTCTGGCCCTTCCCGTTCCTCGCCCTGCCGCGTTGCAGGAAGACGTCATGACACCCGCGAAAGTGGCGCGGCTGCGCAGTGTGTCGAGCACCGTCATGTCCCCCGACGGTTTGTGGCTGGCCTACACGCTCAGCGTTCCGCGCGAACCGATGGTCGAGGAGGACGGCGGTCCGTGGACCGAGCTGCACGTGCTCGACCTCGCGCAGAACACAGACCGCAGCTTTGTCGGCGGCAAGAGCGGCGTTTCGAGTGTCCAGTTCTCGCGCGATGGCAAAACACTGTTTTTCCTGGAGAAGCGCGCGGACGACAAGGCGTCCGCGCTCTATTCCATCTCGGTCGACGGCGGGGAAGCACGCTGCGCGGCGCGTTTGGAGACTGCGCTGACAGCCTTTTCGCTTTCACCCGACGGATTGCGCGCCGCGGTGATCGCGACGGCGCCTGAGAACTCGAAGCACAAGCAAGCCGGCGACAAGGGTTTCAAGCAAGAAGTCTATGAGGAGGACTTTCGCCTGCCGCAGGTCTACCTGCTCGAACTGTTTGCCGCGAACAAGGATCCCAAGCCGCTCGAACTGAAGGAAAGCGTGAACCAGATCCAATGGAGTCCCGTCGACGATCGACTGGCGCTCGCGCTTTCTCCGACGCCGCTGGTTGACGACGAAATGATGAAGAGTCGCGTCGGAATCGTCGACTCGAAGAGCGGCAAGGTCGTGGCGCGTTTCGACAATCCCGGCAAGCTCGGGCAGATCTGTTGGAGTCCGGATGGCCTTTGGATCGCTTGCGTTTCGGCGGCGGACGAGCACGACACCGCCGCCGGCCGCATTTTTTGCGCCGCGAGCACAGGTGGTGCGTTCACGGATCTGCTGCCGGGCTACGCGGGCCACGTCGAACGACTGGCTTGGCTCGACAATCAACGTCTGGCTTACGTCGCCGCGCAGGGGGTGTGGAGCTTTGTCGGCACAGTCGGTGCGCCGAATTCCGGGATCGCGCCGGCCCAGTTGCTGGGACCCGGCGGAGCGGTGATGACCGACCTGTCGAGCTCGAAGGGCGGTCAAGTGCTGGCGCTCGTCGGTAGCACAGCTGCTCACCCGGCTGCGTGTTTCACGTTGAGCGCAGGTGATGTCGCCGCGCAGCGTCGCACGCGCTCGAATCCACAGCTCGACCAAGTGCGCATGGCGCTCCAGGAAGTCGTGCGTTTCAAGGCACGCGACAAAGTCACCGAACTCGAGGGCATCTTGATCCGGCCCTTGGATGAAAAACCCGGCACGCGTTGTCCGCTGATCCTGAACGTGCACGGCGGACCCGAGTCGTGTCAGTCGAATGGCTGGTTGACCGGTTACTCCAATCCCGGACAGATGGCCGCGGCGCGCGGATTTGCGGTGTTGCAGCTCAATTATCGCGGCAGCACCGGCCGCGGGGTCGGGTTCGCCAAGTCAAGTCAAGGCGATCCCGCGGGCGCGGAGTTCGACGATCTTGTTGACGGCGTCGACTATCTGGTCGGCACGGGTCTGGTCGATCCCAAGCGCGTCGGCGTCACCGGCGGATCCTATGGCGGCTACGCGACCGCCTGGTTGTGCACCAGGTACTCCGAGCGCTTTGCCGCGGGAGTCATGTTCGTCGGCATCTCCGACAAGATCTCGAAGCTCGGTACGACGGACATTCCCAATGAAGAGTTCATGGTGCACACGCTCATGCACCCGTGGGAGGACTGGATAAAAATGCTCGAGCGCTCGCCGATCTACTACGCGGACAAGTGCAACACGCCGCTGTTGATCCTGGGCGGCAAGGACGATCCGCGCGTCAATCCCGGCCAGTCGCGCGAACTCTATCGGCACTTGAAACTTCGCGGGCACGCTCCTGTGCGGCTGGTCCAATATCCCGGCGAAGGCCACGGCAATCGCAAGGCAGCGTCGCGCTTCGACTACAACTTGCGCATGCTGCAGTGGCTAGAGCATTACCTTGTCGGGCCTGGCGGCGACATGCCGCCGTACGAGATCGACTACACACAAGCGCTTGCCGACAAATAGGCCATTCAACATTTCCACAGGCCGACCATGAAGTCGAAGCTTTTCGCCATCGCAACAGCTGCGCTGCTGTCCGCATGCGTCAGCACGCAGCATGAATCTGCCGTTGCTCCCGCCGAAGCCGCGCAGGCCTTCGAGATGTTGAAGTCCTTCGCCGGCAGGTGGCATGGAAGTTCCAAGATGGGCGAGCAGTCCAGCCCTGTCGACGTCAGCTACGAAGTCGTCTCCGGCGGCTCGGCGGTCATGGAGCGACTGCACGTCGGCTCGCCGCACGAGATGATCTCGATGTACTACATGGACGGCAATCGCTTGCTGATGACGCACTACTGCAGTCAGGGCAATCAGCCGCGCATGGAGCTCGATTCTTTTACTCGTTCGCCGGAAACGATGGCGTCCTTTTCTTTCCTCGATGCCACGAACTGGAAGAGCCCGAACGCACTGGTCATGCACAATGTCAGGCTCTATCCCATCGGCAAGGACCAACTCGGTGCGGACTGGGTCGCCTGGGTGAACGGCAAGCCGGACCACACCGCCAATTTCCTCTTCTCGCGCATGCGCGCTCTCGGATATTGAAAACCCCCATGCAAAAAACTCTTGTCCTCACGACCCTCTTCGCTACTGCCGCATTCTCCGCGTGCGCTTCGAGTGATCCGAAAGCGCCGAGCGGCGTTTCGAAGGGGCCGAGCAGCGCGACTACAAAATTCCAGATGGAAGCGCAGAAATTCCTCGACGACTACTCCAAGACTTTCCAGACGCTCTATGCGGCGTCGAGCGAGGCCGAGTGGGCCTCGAACACGCACATTGTCGAAGGCGACGACACGAATTCCAAGCGCACGACCGCCGCGAACGAAGCGATGGCCGCGTTCACCGGTTCGATCGCCAACATCGAAGCCGCGCGTAAGTTCCTCGCGCGCAAGGCGGAGCTGACGCCGCTGCAGGAGAAGCAGATCGCGAAAGTCCTGTTCGCCGCGGCCGACAAGCCGCAGACCGAACCTGAACTCGTCAAGCAGCGCATCGCAGCCGAAGCCGCGCAGACCGAGAAGATGTACGGCTTCACGTTTAAGATGGACGGCGCCGAACTCTCGCCGAACGACATCGATGGGGGATTGCGCACGGAAAAAGATCTCGGCCGCCGGCGCAAGATCTGGGAGTCCTCGAAGGAAGTCGGCGCGGCGCTCAAGCCCGGTTTGGTCGAGCTGCGGCGCCTGCGCAACGCAGGCGTTCAATCGCTCGGTTATCACGACTTCTTCGGCTACATGGCGTCCGAGTACGGCATGACGACCGAAGAACTCGCCGCGACGATGGCGCAGGTCAATCGCGACCTGCGGCCCTTGTTCAGCGAGTTGCACACCTTCGCGCGCTACGAACTCGCCGAGCGTTATGGCGTGCCCGTTCACGATCTGATTCCGGCCGACTGGCTGCCGAATCGCTGGGGACAGGACTGGGCCGCGCTGGTCGACGTCGCCGGCTTCGATCTCGACGCGCCGTTGAAGGCCAAGGGACCGGACTGGCTGATCCACCAGGCCGAGCGCATGTACACGAGCATTGGTTTCGAAAGCTTGCCGCCGTCGTTCTGGGCGAAGTCCTCGCTTTTTCCGGTCGCCGGTGACGCGGGCTTCAAGAAAAACACGCATGCTTCGGCTTGGCACATCGACCTCGATCACGATGTGCGCTCCCTGATGAGCGTGCTGCCCGACACGGAGTGGTACGAGACCACGCACCACGAACTCGGCCACATCTATTACTACTTGAGTTACACCAACCCCGACGTGCCGATTCTGCTGCGCGAAGGCGCGAATCGCGCCTATCACGAAGCGGTCGGTTCGCTGATGGGCCTGGCCGCGATGCAACCGCGTTTCGTCGAAGCGGTCGGTCTCTCGACCGGCAGCGCGAAGCCCGATCCG
>JAYUUV010000446.1:0-12707 GCA_043754695.1 Planctomycetota bacterium | reverse complement strand
CGCGGGCTTTTTCCAAGTGAAGCCCGGCCAGGGCGATCCGCAGTACACGCGCGACGGCTCGTTCAAGCGCGACGGCACGGGCACACTGGTGACCTCGGAGGGTTATCCGCTGCAACCTGCGGTCGTGATTTCGCCCGATGCGACATCGGTCCTGATCAGCCAAGACGGCCGCGTCGCGATCATGAAGGGCGGCACGGGCATGCCGATTGAGATCGGAACGATTTCGCTGTTCCGCTTCGCCAACGACGGCGGACTGAAAGCGCTTGGCGACAACTCGTACTGCGAGACCTTCAGTTCGGGCAAGCCGCGGCAAGCGGCACCAGGCACTGCCGAGGCGGGAACCCTGCTGCAGAACGCGCTCGAACGTTCACGCGTCCAGATCGTCGGCGACCTCGTTGCGCTGACCTTCGCTCCGCACCACGGAAACATCCACTAACCCATCCACACGGTACACCAGTGATCACCCTGCTCTGTTCAATCCTGCTCTGGACCGGCGTGACGGTCACGCTGCCGGCGCAGATCAAAGTCGAGGGCACCGAGCTCTCGCTCGGCGCCTTCGCAACGATCGAATGCGACGATCCCGCGCTCGCGGCGCGGGTTCAGGCGCTGACGCTTGGTTACGCACCCGCGCCCGGCTTCAGTCGCGTGATCGAATCGAGCGCACTGTTGCGTCAGGTGAGCGCGCTCGCGCCGGGTGTCGAGGTCAAGTTCCAAGGCTCCAAGACTTGCCGCGTGTTGCCCTCCACCGAAGAAATTTCGGTCGAAGCGATCACGAGTGCCGCGCGCGCGTCGCTGCAGCAACACCTTGTCGGCCGCAACCTCAGCGACTGCACGCTCGAGCTCGTCTCGAAGCTCGCGGCCATCGAAGTTCCCAAGGGCAAACAAGCCTGCCGGATCGAGGTTGCCCCGCAGCCGGACCATCCGAATTATTCGCCCGCGCTCGTCGCCGTGCGTCTGATCGTCGACGGACAGGCGTACCGCACGGCCTACACGAGCTGGCGGGTGCAATCGTGGCGCGAGCAGCCCGTGCTGACGCGCGCGCTGCACGCCGGCGAAGTGATCGAGGCCGGCATGGTCGAGCTGCGCCGCGCTCCGGTCGACGCCGGGCTGGCCGCGAATGTGCTCGACTTGAATCAGGTGCTGGGCACCGCGGCCGTCAGCCCGCTGGAGGCAGGCAGGACACTGCTCGCGACCGATCTCTTGCGCCCGATGATCGTCAAGAAAGGCGACTTGGTGATCCTGGTCGTCAACTCCGGAGCCGTGCATGTGCGCACACCGGCTACTGCACAGCAAGCCGGCGCCATGGGCGACCGCATCAAGGTCACCGTGCAACAGACCGGACGTGAAATCAACGCCATCATCGAAGCGCGCGACACCGTTCGCGTCTCGCTGGGCGATCGCAAGGCCCAAGGAACCCGTCCATGAAAACGAAAATCAAACTACTCTCGGCGATCCTCTTCACGCTGCTGGCAGGCGGCCTGTTCGCGCAGGATCGGCCCGGATCGATTTACCGTCCTGACTCGGGCCCGCGTCCGATCATCGGTTCGAAGACCGCTTTCCGCCGCGGCGACATCGTCACGGTCGTGATCAAGGAATCGCAGTCCTTGACGAACAAGGAAGCGACTGACCTCTCGCGCGGAACGAACCTCGACTACAGCCTGAACGTCTTCGACATCAGTCCGAAGACGTTCAGCACGCTGCCGCGCGTCTCCGCCGATTCGAGCGACACGTTCAACGGCACGGCCAACTACGAAAAGCGCGGCGCCTTCGAAGCGCGCCTGGCCTCGATCGTCGTCGACGTGTTGCCGAACGGCAACATGGTCGTCAGCGGCCGGCGCGAGATCCGCATCGACAAGGAGACGAAGCTGATCGAGTTCTCCGGCATCGTGCGGCGCTTCGACATCGCCAACGACAACACCGTGCAGTCCGAACTCGTGGCCAATGCCGAGATTCGCTATCGCGGTCAAGGTCCCTTGACCGACTCCACCAGCCGTTACGGCCTCGGTGGCTGGGTCCATCGTTGGCTGGGTTGGCTGTGGCCCTTCTGAGAATCAACAGGAAACCTAGATGATCCTGCTTTCCATTTTGCTCGCCTTGACTCAGAGCCCGGCTCCCGCGCCGGTGGGCCCGACTCCTGCGCCGACTCCGGCGCCGAAGGCCGTCGAATCCGGACTGCTGCCGCCTGACGGCGGAATCCTGCTGGACACCGAAGGCGGTGTGCAGGCGCCCGTGCAACCAAAGACACGCTCGACGGCGACCTTCACGCAGGGCGAGCGCAAGGAACCTTCGCTCGCACGCAAGCAAGCCATTGCGCGCGTGCGCGCACCGCTGGGCAGCCTGATCACCGTGCGCGGACAAGAGGACAACCAGGTTTCCGGCATCGGCCTGGCGACGGGTCTTGCCGGAACCGGCGACTCGGCCAACTTCATTCGAGCGCCGCTGGCGAACTTCCTGCTCACCCACAACATCAAGATCGATCCGCAGCAGATCCAGTCCAAGAACGCGGCTCTGGTCAGCGTCGAGGCAACGATTCCGCCCGGCATGCAGCCCGGTCAGAAGATCGACGTGCGCGTCTCGGCGATCGGCGACGCCAAGAGTCTCGAAAGCGGCGTGCTCCTGTTCTGCGAACTTTCCGACTCCAGCGGCAGCGACGTCTACGCCACCGCCGGCGGACCGATCACGATCGGCGGTTTTTCGCGCGGCGGCGATGCGGCAACTGTCCAACGCAACTCGGTCACGGTCGGCATCCTGACCGGCGGCGGGAAGGTCGAGCGCGCCATCCCGGCGAATCTGGTCAGCGAACTCGGCTACCTGTACCTCGACGCGCGCGCGGTGCACGGTTCCTACGGAAATTTGGTGCGCATCTCCGAGGCGATCAACGGCCTGTATCCCAACGTCTCGCAACCGATGAACGACGGCCGCAGTGTGCGCGTGCGCGTGCCCGAGGACGTGCCCGAATCGCAGTACATGGCTTTCATCGACACGATCTTGCGCCGTGAGATCGAGCCCGATGACTTCGCGCGCGTGCTGGTCAATGAACGCACAGGCGTGATCATCATGGGCGAAGGCGTGCGCCTGCGTCCGATGGCCGTGACCTTTGGCAATCTGACCGTCACGGTCGCGGAGTCGAAGGAAACCAGCCAGCCCGGTCCGCTCTCCGCAGGTCAGACGACCCAGCAGGCGCGCTCGGACGTCAACGTCAACGAGGACAACAACGGACTGTTGCTTATTCCTGGCGCCGCCACGTTGGAAGAAGTCGTCGAGGCGCTCAACGTGCTCGGCACCGCGCCGCGCGATTTGATCAGCGTGCTCGAAGCCATGGCCCAGGGCGGCATGTTGCTGGCCGAAATCCAGAGGATGTGACATGCAAGTCGGCGCAGACACGCAGATTTCTCAGGCGGGCTCCTCCGCACAGGCCGATCGGCTCGTGCAGACGGCCACATCGCTCGCCGCCAAGGCGAAGACCGGCGCCAAGGGCGCGGCCGACGCACCGCATCAATTTTCGAAGCTCCTGGCCACGATGCTGGTCAAGGAAATGCGTCAGGCCCTGCCCGACGGATTTTTCGGCGAAGGCGCCGGCTCGGACATTTTCAACGGCTGGCTCGACGAACACATCGGCAACTCGCTGGCCGAGCGCGACGGCCTGCGCCTCGAAGACATGATCGCGCATTCGATGCAGACCAAGATCGATGAAGCCGCGCAGGCCGAACTGCCGGCGAATGACCCGACCACCTCCAAGCAGGAGCTCCGCCCATGAGCGCGCTGAAAGTTCTCGTGCATCAACTCGAGGCCTACGCGCAGGAGGAGCTGGACCTGCAGACGCGCACGCTCGGACTCCTGCGCGAGCAGGAAGCCGCGCTGTTCCACGGCGACTTGGAAGCGATGCGCGCCAACGTGGAGCGTATCGATGCACAGCTCTCCGGCGTGGCCGCGCGCACGCAGCGTCGCCACGACCTGTTGCGCCGCCTCGGCGTCCAATTCGGCGTCGCTTCGGCCACGCTGACGCTCTCCAGCATCTGCACGCGCCTGGGCGACGAGGGCGAACGACTCTCGCGCGTCGCGAGCGAACTGCGCGAGACCACGCAATCCGTTTCGCGCGCCACGCGGCGTCTGTCGGCGTTGGCGCGCATGCACGCGCGCCTGAACGACGAGATCCTGGGCACGCTGCTCGAGGATCAGGGCGTCGATCCGCGGGACATGGCTCGTTGCGGCGCCTTGGTCGACGCACAAGTCTGAATCACGATGAGTTCCCTAGCACTCAACACCGGTCTCAAGGCGCTGCTCACAGCGCAGTCCAAGCTCGAGACCATCGGCCACAACGTCTCGAACGCGAGTACGCCGGGTTACTCGCGCCAGACGCTCGAAGTCGGCACCAGTCCGACGATGCGCCTGCACGGGCTGCTGCAGGGCACCGGCGTGCAGGCGGAGGTCGTGCGACGCACGGTGGACTCGCTCTTGCAAACGCGTTTGACGACGCAAGGTTCGCTCGTTTCGCGCATCGACGCGCGGGTCAGCGGGCTGAGCCAGGCCGAAGCGTTGTTTGCCTCGGGCTCCGGCGGACTCGACCAGCTGTTCAAGAATTTCTTCGGCAGTCTGTCGACGCTTTCGACGACGCCCGAGGACACGCACCCGCGCAACAACGCCGTGCAATCGGCCGCGAACATCAGTTCCAAGTTCAATGAACTCTCGGACGGCGCCCTGAACATCGGCGTCGACGCGATCGGGCGGATCCAATCGCAGGTCGAAGTGGTCAACCAACTCGCCGAACGCATCAGTCGTCTCAACGGGCAGATCCTGAGCACGGAGTCCGCAGGCCAGCCCGCGAACGATTTGCGCGACGCGCGCGAGATGGCCGTGACGGAGCTCGCGAAACTGACCGACGTCAAGACTGTCGAGGATAATCGCGGCGCTCTGCGCGTGCTCGTCGGCGGTCAGACTCTGGTCTCGCCGGTCGGCTTCAGGCAATTGGAAGTCACGACCGACGGCCGGACGGACATCTCGATCCGTGTCGAAGGCGGAAACGTCGACATGGCGATCAGCGGCGGCGAGATTGGCGGCTTGCTCAGTGTGCTGCGCGATTTCCTGCCAGAACTCAAGAGCGACACCGACACGCTCGCGCGCAATTTCATCCTCGAGATGAACCGCGCGCACTCGACCGGCATGCCGTCGAGCGGACCGATGAAGGCGCTGGTCGGCTCCAGCCAACTGCTCGACCAGGACTCCGACGGACAGGTGACCGACGAGTTGCTCTCGAATTCCGGCCTTCCGTTTGACGCGCAGAGCGGCGAGCTGTTCGTGAACATCACCGACCTTGCCAGCGGCGCGCTGACCAAGCACCGCGTCACGATCGATGCGGCGCGCACGACCGTCCAGGATTTCCTGACTGAGCTTTCCAGGATCCCGAATCTGTCGGCCTCGGTCGACGGCCAAGGCCGCGTCCAAGTGCAGGCCGACTCCGGCTTCGGCTTCGACTTCAGCCCACGACTCGATCCAGCGCCGGACGACATCGCGAGTTTCGGCGGAGGCCGCGCGTCGATTGCCGGCGCGTCGAGCGAGCCATACGCACTCGCACTCGGCGACACGCTCGACTTCAACGGCCCGCTCGGCGCGTTCTCGGTTGCCTTCCAGCCGAACCAATTCCAAAGCATGGGCCAGGCCACGGCGGAAGAACTCGCCGCCGCGCTCAACAGCGACGCGAACTTCCAGAGCAACGGCCTGATCGCCGAGACTGTCGGCGGTTCGCTGGTCGTGCAGTCCTCAGGCAGCGGAACCAGCCAGTCGTTCACGGTCACCGGCGGCAGCGCGAACGCCGCACTGGGTTGGGCGGCGAACAGCACGGTCACGGGCAAGAGTCTCAGTGTCGACCCCAAGATCAGCGGCACGTATGGCGGCGCTGCGAACGACGCCTGGACTTTCCGGCCCAGCGGCGACGGCACGATCGGCAGCACGGTCGGCCTCAAGGTCGATGTCTTCGATGCGAACGGCGTGCAGATCGCGCAGCTCGACGTCGGCGCGAACTATCAACCCGGCAGCGCGCTCGAAGTGCGCGACGGCGTGAAGGTTTCCTTCGGCCTAGGCGATGTTTCGGCCGCCAACAATGATCTGTTCCGCCTGGACGTGCTTGCGGATTCCGACACGGCTGACGTGCTGCCGGCCCTTGGAATCAACACGCTGTTCGTCGGCAACGACGCGTCTTCGATCGAAGTGCGCCCGGATCTGCTCGAGAACCCTGAACTCTTCGCCTCGTCCTCAACTGGCGCGTCCGGTGACGGCGCCAACGTGCTGCGCTTGCTCCAGCAGAGCGAGAAAGGCATCGACGGCCTGGCGGGCCTGACCTTCGACTCCAGTCTGACCGGCGTGGTCGGCGGCGTCGCGCTCGAACTGTCGAGCGCGCGCGACGCCGGCGAGTCCGAGGAGTTCATGCGCCAAAGCCTGGAGTCGCGCCGCGATCAAGTCAGCGGCGTCAACGTCGACGAAGAGCTCGCGCGCATGATCGAAGCGCAGCAGGCCTACAGCGCCGCCGGCGAATACATGCGCGTGGTCAACCAACTCTCCAGCGACCTGTTCAACATCCTCTAAGTGACGACATGAGCATCCGACCGACCCAAGCCTCGACCTTCGCGCTGGTGCAGAACAGCATGCTGAACAACTTCAGCAAGCTCGTCGACGCCCAGGGCCAGGTCTCATCGGGCAAGCGCTTCCAGCGCGCTTCCGACGATCCGGTCGGCGCGGCACGTGCGCTTACGTTGCATTCGCGCGCGGACACCAATCAGCGCTACGTCGATGCAATCCAAGGCGGCACGCGCGAACTCGACATGGGCGCGAGCGTGCTGCAGGACGCGGACGGACTGATCTCGGAGGCGCGCGCGACGGCACTCGAAGCGCTCAACGGCACGACCAACGCCGACGATCGCCGTGTGCTGGCCAACCAGATTCGCCAGATAAAAAGTCAGCTGCTCGACCTGGCCAACTCCAAGGCCAGCGGCCGTTTCCTGTTCGCCGGCACGGATCAGAGCGCGAGCCCGTTCAGCGCGAGCGACGTGCACGGATTCGCGCGCACCAGCTATTCGGGCAACTCTGATCAACAACAACTGCTGGTCGGCGGCGATCAACGCATGGCCATCGGCATTCCGGGCAGCGACATATTCGCCGCGCTCGATCCCACGGGTGCGAGCTTCGAAGGCCTGACCGGCGCGGCGAGCGGCACGAGCACCGATCAAGGCACGGGCGCGGTCACACTCTTCGTGCGCCACGATTCTTCAAGCTTGAACATTCCCGGCGGTGTCGCGCTGGTCAACGGCGGTCAGGCTGACAACCTGATCGGCAATCACACGTTCTCGATCGATCCTGTCGCCGAAACGGTGACGCTGGATTCCGGTCCCGCGCGCGATCTGCCCAGCCTCGGCTCCGCGAGTTACTCCGACTTCGAATTGACCAATGCTCAGGGCGACAGCGTGCACCTGGACTTCAGCGCCTGGGCCGGTGGCGCGGACGTTGGAACGGTCGCAGGCTCTGGTTCGATGTCGCTCGACGGTTCGAACTGGACGGCGATCGGCGGCGCCTCCACCGACGTCGAGTTGATCGACAGCAGCACGAACAGCGTGTTGCACGTCGACGAGACGGGAATTCATCGTGCCGGAACCGAACTGGTCTCCTTCGGCGGCACCGTCAACGTCTTCGATGCGCTCGAATCGATCGCCGATACGCTGGAAAACGGCTCTGGGCTCACGGCGAAGCAACAGGAAGCACGCCTGCGCCTCGTGTTCGACGAACTGGACCGCAATCACGACAACGTCACGGCCGCGCTCTCGACGCTCGGCGCACGCAGCGCGCGCTTGAAGAGCCTGGAAACAGACTACGGCAATCTCGATACCGACCTCAAGTCGCAGATCTCAGAGATCGAGGACTCCGACTACAGCCAGGTCGTGCTCGACATGATGCGCGCTGAACAGACGCTGCAAGTGACGCAGTCGGTCGGTTCGAAATTGTTGCAGAACTCCTTCCTCAATTTCCTGAGGTAGTCATGCTCGATCCCAGCCTTCAACCCGGAATTTCCAGGCCAGCTTCGGTCGCCGGCGTCGGTGCGCCGTCGGTCATCCCGGGCGGCACGCCGAACGACGGTGCCAGTGCGCTGCGAGGCGCGCGCTTCCAGGCGCTGCTCGAGGACTTGGATTTGCGCGCCAAGGAAATGGCGAAGTCCGCACACGAGCCGCTCTCGGCCGAGACACTGCCGGCCGCGGTCGAAAGCGCGCGTTCGTCGATGCAAGACGCGCTCGAACTCAGCAAGAGCCTGCTCGAAGCCTTCCGTCAAAGCACCACTCAGTCTGCGCAGTCGAAGTCATAGTCGCATGAAACCCGCCTCGACCACGCGCACGATGCAGCGCGCTCGCGCCTTGATGGAACGCTGTCTGCGGCCAGGCCGCGTGTCTTCGATCGCAGCAGAATTTCCGCTGATCTTCGACGAGCGTTTCAGCGGCCGCGTCGTCGCCTACGAGGAAAAGGGCGACGTGCGCTCGACCTGCGCGATGATCGTGCGCGACCTCGTCGTACAGGGCGCGCGATTGCGCGTCGGCCTGCTCGGTTCGGTCGCGACCGAGGGCGCCTGGCGCGGTCGCGGTCTCGCCGCGCGCGTGCTCGAAGAGGCCGAAGCCAGTCTGGCGCGCGAAGGCTGCGTCGCTGCGTTCTTGTGGGCCGACGATCCCAACTTCTACGCCGCTCGCGGCTATCGCCCGATCGGCTGGGAGGTCGATTTCGTGGTGCCTGCGTCGGCGCTCGTGCATGTCAAGACCGATGCGCTGATCCGCGCGCTGGCTCCAGATGATTTCGCGGCCATCCAGCGCATGTATTCCCTGCACGGCGCGCGCGTGGATCGTTCGGCCGAAGAGACCGCCGCGTTGCTCAACTGTCCCGGCATGCTGACGCTTGTTTTGCAGCGCGATCGCGATGTCGTCGCCTATGCCTGCCTCGGACGCGGGGCGGATTTCCCGAATACCGTGCACGAATGGGGCGGCGATCAGAACGATGTGGTGCTGCTGCTGGCCGAGCACGCGCGCCGCGCGCAGGCCGCCGGCCATGACGGAGCACTGGCGCTGATCGCGCCGCCGAGTGCCGCGATCTTGCGCGAACGCATGCAGTCCCTGGGCGCCGAGGTCGTCGAAGGTGTGCTGGCGATGGCCAAGCTCCTGGACAGCGAAGCGCTGAGCGAACTGTTCGATCGTTTCGGCGGCGAGTTGCGCGCCGAACACGACGCGACGCCGGATCAGCAGTCTTCGGTGGTCGTGCGCGGACCGCTCGGCCGCTGCGCATTGTCGGACGAACAGGCCTTGGCCGTGCTTTTCGGTGTGCGTGGAGATCGCGCAGCTGTGCTTGAACTCGAACGGGTCCTGGGCGGCGCGGCGCCCAGGTTGCCGCTTTCGCCCTTCGTCTGGGGCCTCGACGGAATCTGAGGAACAACCGCAGTGCGCTGGACGCGGCAGTGCCCGTGAGCCACGCGCGTCGAGCGAAGTGCGCGACGCCGGCGCGCGATTTCCAGCGAGGTCCGCCGTTGAACGGGATCAGCGCGCCAAGCGCACAGTCTTCGGCGGCTTGCAGGATTTTTCGTCACAGGCCGAGTACGTAAGGTCGATCGCCAGCGCATTGCCCTGCGCCACGCGCCGTATCGGCAGCTTGATCTGCGCATATTCGCGCAGCGTGCCGGCGTCTTCGTCGCCGAAGTTCGCTTCACCGGCGGCCTTGAAGGCCGAACCCTCGAGGAGCTCGAAACTCACCGGCAATCCTTCTGTCGATTTCGGCGAGTACAGATGCCAGCCCGCGCGGATGCGCAGCGTGATCGTCAAGAGCGTCTCGCTCGCTTCGGCCTTGATGGTCACAGGCTCGTCTTTGCCCGCGGCGTCGAGCACGCGCAGGGCCGCACTTTTCGCGCGCGTGCCCTTGACGCGCCAGATCCAGCCGCCCGCCTCCGTGAAGTAGAGCTGCTCGCGATTCTTGGCCAGCCAGGCGCCGAACTGCGCAGCGCTCGCATCGGGTACGTAGCGTCCGACGAGCGTCGTCGCGAGCGCATCCTGCTCGTCCTTCGAAAGGCGCAGCGCGAGCGCGTCGAGGAAGGCGAGCGAATCGTTCGCCAGGCCGAGCTGTTTGCATTCGGGATCGAGCGCGAGCTGGTAAACCGTGTTCCAATCCGATCCGTCCGCCGCCGGGTGCAGGAAGGGCGCGCGCTCGTCGAACCACTTTTTCGCGGCCGCCGGATCCTTCAGCAACGCATCGGGAATCGCTTCGCCGGCGTAGTGCCGCTCGAGCATGCCCTTGCGCTTGGCCTCTTCGTACATCGGCAGAAAAATAGTCAGCGCATGTTCGAGATCGACGCGCGCGGGCCGCAGGCGCAGCGACTCGACAACTGCGCCCTTGTGCGCCGCCGCGTAGGCCAGCGTATTGAGATAGAGCTTGCGCCCGGCGTCGCTGAACTTCTCCGGCGACGAGTGAAAACCCCACATCATGAACGAGCCGTGGCGCGCGACCGCCGCGTAGTCGGGGCCCTTCATGTTGATGCCGCCCAGGATGCGCTCGGCGTCGGGCACTTCTTCGAAGCCCGCGTCGCTGGTGACCAGGCCGGGTTCGTCCTTCTCGCCGCTGCTCGCCTCGAAAATCGGGAAAGTCAAAAGCGTCGGGCCGAAGCCGGGTTTCCACTTCGCGAAATTGTCCGGCGAGGGTGTCTCCTCGAGCTGGTACGCGACGGGGAAGGGCTTTGCGAAGAGTTCGTGTTCGGGCCGCAACACGACGGCCCGGTTGGAGAGGCACAGTCAGCCGGAACCCCAGGACGTCTTCAGCTTCAAATCATCGGAAACGAAGCCGCCCTGACCGCCCATCAGCACGACCGGAAAACCCTGCAGCTCGTCGAGCACGAGATTGAGCTTCTCGTTCTTCAAGCGCAGCTGGCCGGCCGCATCGTGCGACGTGACTTCGCCGTCGATCACGAGCAGGTCGAAGCCTGAGAGATCTTCGCGCCGCAGCGCATGGCCGGAAATGAACTTCACGCGCGTGGCGTGTTCGCCGAGGAACTTTTCCCATGCGGCGCTGTAGGCCGTGCCCGCGTTGCCGGCGTAGAGAATTTGCAGCGGGAGCTTTTCCTCGCGCGGAGTCTGCGGGCAGGCGAAGCCAAGCAGCAGGGGCAGGAGCAGTAGGGTCATGGATGGATCTCAGATCGCACTGAAGACATGCCGCACGGCTGCGACACTACCGCGTTCGTCGGGAAAATGCGCCCCGCGGGCGATCGAGGTGTAGAGGACCTCGATCGCCGCGAGCCGCTGCTGATTGTCAGTTGCAGATCGTGTATTCCAAGCCGTCCGACAACGTCGTGTTGTTCGGCGCCGCGAAGCCAGGGTCGCGACCCCAGTTCTGACAATTGACCACGGTGCCCGCCAACTGCAGCGCCGGAAGCGGCGTTCCGCCCAGTGCGCCGACGGCGAACGCGTTCATGTCGATCGCGTACACGCCCGAGCAATCGTTCGTCGGCAGTGAGCTGCCGCCGGAGTTCAGCGGAACCGAACGCTTGATCGGTGAATTCACGCAGCGGATTCCGCCCTGGAAGGGCGCCGCAGCGCGGCCGTTGATGCCGTACAGCAGCAGGCCCGGCTTCTGGTTGCGAACGTTGGTCGTGCTGACCGTGAATCCCGAGCCCATGGTCGCGCTGGGCGAACCCGTGGATCCGATCGTCGGCGTGCAACCCAATGAGTTCACCTTCGCCGTGCAATAGACGACCGACGTCGCGCATCCGTTCGTCGAGGCCAATCCGTCGCACGCTCCCAACGTCGTGGCCAACGTCGTGCGCGCGTATCCGGCACCCACGTTGTACGCATAGAGCACCCCCGACCAGTCGATCGAATAGATCGTGTTGGACGTGGCACTCCACGCGATACCGCAGTTGTTGACGAATCCGCCGCCGCCTGTGAGCAGCGTGGCCGCTCCCGTGTTGCGATCGAGGCTGTGCAACGAACCGGGGCCTGCGTACAAGCCGACGATGTCACCCGTGCTGCCAACGTAGGTCAGGCCGTCGAGACCGACGCCCGGGTTGCCGATCGGAGTCGCTGCTCCCGTGGTGCGGTTGATCTCCAGGAAGCCGAACGCTCCCGTCGACTGACTCGCGAAGAGCTTGTTCGTGGTCGGATCGTAGGTAAGCCCAAAGACTTCGATTGCGCCCATGCTGCCGATCAGCGTCGCCACGCCGGTCAGGAGGTTGACCTTGAACAGGTTGCTCGAACCGCCAAAGGTCGCGCCGCGACCATCCGTCATGTACATCGTGCCGGTCGATGTGTCGTAGGCCAGGTCGCCGAAGTTGTAGACCACACCAAGCGGGCCGATCGTCGTGAGCGTCAGCGTGTTGGTGTCTAGGGTGCACAGGGTGTCGTTGGATTCCTTGATCGTGTAGAAGACGTCCGCATTGGCGCCAACACTCGTGGCCACCAACGCAATCGCCGCCAAAATTCGATTCCACTTCATTGAAAGCAATCTCCTGAAGAGCAAGACGGGGGGGCTCGTGCCGGGCAATTGGCCGCAGCAGGGGGAATCTATCCTACGGGAGCCATGCAATTTCGGGAGGGCGCGGGTCAGTCGAATTCGTCCCGCGTGCCGCCAACCCGCGTGGCGGCGCGGCGGGGCCCATGCCGCTTGAGCGCTCAGGCCTCTGGACCCATGCGTCTCGCCGGCGATCGAGG
>JAYUUV010000445.1:0-7199 GCA_043754695.1 Planctomycetota bacterium | reverse complement strand
TGCGAATCGTAGCGGCGTGGGATTGCCACCATGCGCGCAGCGCGGCGACTTCCGCGCTGCGAGCGGCGTCGTTTCCGTCGGCGTGGAAGGGCAAGTCGGACTCGACGTGGGCTGCGAAATGCTCGAAGGCGTCCTTGCGAGCCTGCGCTGCGTCGCCGTTCTCCATCACGTCGAGCAGGAACGGAACACCTTTGGCGTCGCCTAGCTCGAGCGCAGCCTCGGCCATTTCGACTTTGATGTCGTCGTCTTGTTCCACGGCGGCAGCGGAGAGGATCGCTGCAGCACTTCCGGGCTGATTGAGACCGCGCACGGCCTTCAACGCCTGCTCGCGCAGCAGATCGTTCGGCGCGCGCAGCAATGCCTGGATCTGCGGCAGGAACTCCAACGCCTTGCGCTTCACGATCAGGTCGAGCAATTTCGAACGGACCTCGACATCGGCGTTGGCCAAGAGATCGGGAACCAGCGGCTGGACCTGGGGCCACAACTCCGGCTCTGCTTCGAGCGTGAGCAGCGCGATCATGCGCTCGCTCTTCGCACCGGACTTCAGGGTCCGGACCACATCGACGCTTTCATGACGCCGAAGCAGCAGTGATCCACCGAAGAACGCCGAGAATGCGATTGCGCCGATGACCAGACGCAGGCTCGCATTCGCGCGATTCTTGCTGTGCAGCCAGAAGTGCACGACACCGGCGAGCACGAGAAATCCGCCGAAGCAGACCACGATCACCGGCCCGCTCGGCAGATCCTGGTAGTAGGAGATCCACACGCCGAGCGCGCTGACCAAGGTCGCGACCACCCAGCCAATCACCAGCCGCACGCCGATGCGCTCGGCGAAGAGCACCGCGACCACCGCGGGAATGACCAGGTACGAGAAGACCAGCAGCACGCCCGCAATCGAGACCGAGCGCGTCACTACGAATCCGAGCGAAACGTAGAACAGGAAGTCCCACAGACGAACGTTGATACCGTTCGCCTCCGCGCGCGCCGGATCGATCGAGATCGCCAGGAAGCGTGCCCGGAATACGTAGTGGAAGATGCCGATGATCGTGTAGCCGATTGCCGTCTCGATGATCGTTGCAGCGTTGACGAGCAGGATGCTGCCGGCCTGCAAATCATGCACCTCCTCGGCACCGTGCGGCAACTTCGCGCTGGCGAGCATCGTGGCTGCGAGCGCGACCGCGTACGTGATGCCGATGATCGCTTCATGGGGCACGCGCTCGTGCTTCATGCGCGTCATCGAAAAAACCACGGAGCCGACGAAGGTGAAGGCCAAGGCAAAGCCTTTCGCCGCCCACGGGAATGCGTCGCTCTCCCAGCCCAGCAGTGCGCCCCAGACGACACCGAACGCGGCCAGAGTCGCCAGCGCCAGGTCGACGAAGATCACCTTGCGTTCGATGACGTGGATCCCGAGGTACACGTGAATTCCCGTGACCACCAGGCAGGCCAGGAACGGGTACAGCATCGAGTGGAAAAACGTGGCGTCCATGCGGTGTGCCCTGGTCGGCGATCAGTTCGAGGTTTCCGAGGCGACGAGCTTGTCGAGGAAGTTCTGGATCAAGGCGAAGTAATCGCTGATGCCGACTTCCGAACCGATGTCCAGCGGCACGACGACGACGTGCACTCCGGTCTGTGCCGTGAGGTAGTCGGCGCTGGCACGGTCGTAGAAAACCTCCTGCATCACGGTCTTCACGTGTTGTTGCTTGAGCAACTCGACTACCGCGTCGCGGTGGCGAGCTGACGGCGGGATGCCGGGCTTCTCTTCGATCTCGATCGGTATCTTGAAGCCGAAGCGATCGGACAAGTACACGCTGGTCTTGTGATAGGTCACGATCGGCCGGCCCTGCAATCCGTGCGCGAGCTTGAGCCAACCGCCGAGCGAACTCTCCAGGCTCTTGGACTTCAGGAAGTCATCGAGGCTAGCCTGCCGCGCGAGTCGCGCGAGTTTCTTGCCGCCGACCTGCTTGACGAGCTCAGCGCCGAAGAGCGCGTCGTCGATTTTTTGCTGGAACGCTTCGAGGTGTGCCTTGAACTCCACAGCGTGTGCAGCATCGACCTTGCACAAGGAGTCGCAGATGTTTGCTGCCATGTCCTTGGCATTCAGCGGATCGAGCCAGATGTGCGGATTGCCATAGGGGTGCACGTCGCCCCATTCGCGCGAGAGTGTCGTGGGCAGCTCCAGCGTCGAGATGCCCGCCGAGGCGACGATGCGTCCAGGCTGTCCGGTCTGGATCTTGGTGTTGCCCGAACCGGCGACCACTTTTTCGGCCCACATTTCGAGCTGCAAACCGACTTCGATGAACACGTCGGCTTCGCGCGCGCGCTGCATCAATGTTGGTCGCGGTTCAACATAGTGCGGATCCTGCCGGGCATCCGCGAGTGCATGCACGTCGACGTGCTCGCCGCCGACCTGCTTGGCGAAGTCGGCGAGCACGCCGAGCGTCGTCACGACGCGCAGTGGAGCCGGTTTGGCGTCCTGGGCGAAAGCAGTTGCGGAGCCGAGCGCAAAGAGCACGAGTCCCGCCGAAAGTCCTACAAGCGTGGAGTTCATTTGGTTGTTCCTTGTTCAGCGATTGACCCAGTAGGGCTCTGTGGGATGCGATCCGAAAACCATGTTCATTTCGATCAGGGCGGTGTTGCGGTTGTCGAGCATGGCGACATCGCTTTCGGCGTGTTCGTAGCCGAGGCGGAAGCGCAGGAACTCGGTCGTGTAGTAGGTCACGTACACGCCGATCGTCTGCGTTGCGAGGCTCGAATCCGCCAGCTCCTGCGCGACGTCGTAGCGCGCACCGAGGTAAGTGTTCGCCGAGAACTGGTATTGCGACCAGACGTAGTAGCCGAGCGGGTGGTCTGACATGTTCGGTTCGTCGAGCGAGGCCGCGAAGAACTCGCCGCCGATGAGGAACGAATGCCATTCACCGCCGGCCAACGGTTTGTACTTCCAAGTCGCGTCGAGCCCGTAGAGCGCGTGGTCCTGGTCTTGATTCCAGGCCGACACGCCGAGGTCGAGGCTTTGCGAGTCGCTCAACTCGTTGAACCAATCGACGTGCTCGAGAGCCGCGAGATTCGCGCCGCTGCCTGCCGGATCGAGCGGGATATTGCCGCCGTCGAGCAGCGCGACCGAGGCTTGCAGCGTGCTCGCTTCGCCCGGGCTCGGCAGAAAGAAGCTGCCCGCGACACCGTTTTGGACGTAACTGTCCTGCCCCAAGAAATTGGTCAGCGCGCGCGGGTAACTCGGCTGCGGCAGATCGTGCAGGTGGATCTTGTTGAAACGCCCGAATTCCTGGTGGAAACGGCCGACTTGCAGTTTCAAGCCGGCGGGCGCCGTGTCGAAGATCGGCAGCTTCTTCAGTGTGAAATAGCCTTCCTCGATCGAAGTCTCGAATTCGTTGGGCGACGGACTCTCGAAGCTCGCGATGATCACGGCATCGGCCCACGGATCGATTGGCGCGCGGAAATCGAACTCGACCTCGCGCAGGTTCATGCGGTTGTCGATGCGCTCTCCGGTCGGGTCGTCGTCCACGAACACCTGTTGGTTGTCGGCGCGGCCGAGAAAATTGCCGAAGACCGTGATCTGCGGGTTGAAGACGTTGTTCGATTGGCCGGACTTGGACTGAGCGGCGCGCTTGGCTTCGGCGACGTCCTTCTCGAGCGTGCCGATCTGGAATTTCAGGTCGTCGATTTCATCGGCATTCTTCGCGGCCTCTGCTTCGAATAGCTTTTTCAGGTCATCGATCGTTGTCTCTGGAGCCTGACTGGGTTTTTGCTGTGCGTCCTGCGCGAGTGCGAACGCCGGCGCGATCGCGGGCAGCAGTCCGGCGGCGAGCCTGACGGCGGTAGTCAATTGCATGGAAATGTTGGTAGGGAGAGAAAGTGCGCGACGGAGGTTGGAACGGGCGCGTGGCGAAGTAAATTCGCTCTTCTGCGCAAGCCAGGGCGAGTCGAAGCAGAGCTCGCCGAGAGCATCGACGGCCAAAGCGCGAAGATTCGCGCGTCAGGCCGATCGGAAATCGTTCAAACGCAGTCCGGCGGGCCGCGCGCAGGCGCGGACCGATTGCATACTTCTCGCGCGGGCGTCGCGTAGGCGACGACGTCGCACAGTCCAGCCAATCCAGGCCCAGAAATGACTAGCGGACCTTCGGGAGCGAGCCAGCGCACCTGACGTGTGATCGCCACGATCGCGCAATGCCCGTGCGGTTCCTCCGTCGTGCGCGGCAGCGAGCGCAGCATGGGCCCGCCGTCTTCGGAAGCGTGGGCAGGGCCGGCATCCTGCACTGCAACCGGGTCGTGCTCCCATTCGCCGTGCTCGGCGCACAGCGAGTGATGCACCGTGACGTCGTGCGTGAAACTTGCGACATATCCCAGCAGGAACAGGAGTGCGAGCAGCTGCAGTCGCAGGCTCGAGGTCCGTCGCAGGGCGCGCTTCAAGAATCGAATCACTTGGTTTCGCGACCCCGCAGCAGAGCGCGAGATCGAGGCCATTGCACGTCCAAGCTGCGTGTCTGTCAAATTTGGATCACTGATCCGCGCGCCACGACAGGATCTTTACTTCACGTTGGGGTTCGCGCGCGCAGTGGCGTGCTGACGACACCAGTGCATTCTGAAGGAATGACCAGCGCCTGGTTTTCAGGACGGTCGCACTACGCTGCCTGGCATCGGACGGCCGGACAGGGGCAGCAAGCGTCGGGCACGCAGCGCGTGGCTAACCGCGGTATGTGAACAGATCCGCCAGGACGTAGCTCCCCGCCGTGCGCGAGTTCAGTGCATTCAGGAGCTTCAGCTGCACATGTGGCGTCAGGCGGCGCCCCTTGCACGCGCGCTGCACCATCTTGTGCGTGATCTGTTCGGTCGAAGCGGCGACGAGATCGTTCGCGCAGAGGCCCAACGTCGTCAGCAGGCGTGCGATCGGCTGCTCGCCCAGGTCGCGGTCCAATCCATCATTTGCGTCGTTGATCACGGGTGCATCGTAGGGCGCGCGAGCCATGCCGCAACTCCTGCAGCAAGCTCGAGCGAGAATCCGGCGTCGCAATCGGTTGTTCCGCCTCTCCGGCGAGCGTGGGGCGACTGCCAGATCAGGTCTCACGCTGAACAGCGGACGTGATTGGGCCTGGCGAGAGTCTCGCTGGATTCCATGACCGCCCACTCAGCGGCCACGACTTCTCCGAAGCCAGCTCCGGGTCACAGGCCCGCAGCGCGCAGCGAATTCAAGCGGCACGAATCGCCTTCGCCGGCCCCGGCTCCGCTGACAGCATTTCACGGTACGTCTTGCACGGCGTTTCAAGGTCCGCGCGCGAATCAGGTTCCACTGTCAGCGCATCGAGCACCACGCTGCAGCGTGTTCCGCGCGAGCCAGGCGAGTGGGATGGCGGGCTCGTCATGCGCTGCTCGGCTCGTTCGGCATCCGGCCGCGCACGACCCCGGGCCCAGGGCCGTTCGTAGCGCGCTTCTGATCCGTTGTGTTCGGCGGGGAAGCCACTAATTGTCGATGAACTACGACCAACTGCGAACGGGTGGAAATCTCGGTTGAGCCTAGACTTGAACTTCTGCCCCGGCTCGACCGGAAGGAAATCTCCATGAAGATCAGCAGATTCAGGCCTCTTTCCAGCGCGTTCCTCGCGCTCGCCGGACTGACGATTTGCACCCTGTCCGCCCGTGCGGGTGACTACTACGTGGACGCTGCGAATGGCAGCAATGCCAACAGCGGAACTTTCGCTTCGCCCTGGCGCACGATCAGCTTCGCGCACGCCAGCGCACCGACGGGCGCGATCGAGAGAATTCACATCGCCCCGGGTCTCTATGACACTGCGCTTGGCGAGAGCTTCCCGATCATCATCCATGGTTTCCAGAGCACGCGGCAATTCGTCGCGGCTGCGCAGGGGCTGGGCAGTGTCATCGTGGATGCGGGTGGCGCCGGCAGCGCGTTCATGATCATTTCCGACCACTTCTACGTGGCGCCCGGCACCTTGCTCGAGGGGCTGTCGATTCAAAATGCCGTTACCGGCGTGATCGTCTCCATGGTGGATCGGCCCAATACCCCGGAGCTTCGCGACCTCGACGTCTCGGCTTGCACCACGGGCATTTCCGTCGTTGCTGGGGCGAGCAACTTCACGCTCGATGCGCTGCTCGAGCGTGTCAGCGTGCACGATTGCAGTTCGGGCCTGTCGATCGGCAATTCACCACCCGCGGCGGTCAGGGTGACCGTGCTCGATTCGGTCATCGGCAATCACGCGACTGCGGGTGTGTCGCTGGGCAAGGGCACGCAGTTGGTGATGCGGCGCTCGCGTATCCAGCACAATGGTACGCACGGCCTTGTCAGCGACGACCAGGGATTCGCGAACGTGAATTACACGCTCGAGGATTGCGCGATCACGGACAATGGCGGAAACGGGCTGGAGTTGCTGCGCGGACTTCCATGGACCGGCACGGCGGCAACCGTGACGCGTTGCACCATCGCCAAAAACGTGGGAATCGGCGTGAATGCGGGCGGTCCCTACAACTCCGCTGCGCTGCAGGCCTGCCTGGTCTTCGGCAATGCTGACGATCTGGCGCCCAACGGCGGAACGTCGGCGGCGTTCTGCGACATCGGCGACGGCGACTTTGCCGGTTCGAACGGCAATTTCGCGGCGGATCCGTTGTTCGTCGATGCCGCGAACGGCGACTACCGGCTGCGTTTCGGCAGCCCGTGTATCGAGAGCGGTGACCCGGCGACGCCAGTCGCGACGCTCGATCTCGCGCGCAATGCGCGGCCGATCGACGGCGATCTCGACACCCTCGAGTCCTTCGACATCGGCGCGTTCGAACATGCCCCGGTATTCCTTGTGACGTCCGGTCAGCTGGGAACAGTGCTCAGGCTGGAACTCTTTGGTGCCAGCGGCGGGTCGACGAGAGTGTTCTTCTCGCGGCTCGCGCCGATCGCGCCCACGATGACTCCGTTCGGCGAGTTCGATCTGAATCCGGCCAATATCGGCGTATTCGTCAACAGTGCCGTGGCTCCCGGCCCGCCGGTCGTGTTCCAGCGCATGATCCCGAACACTCCCGCGCTGCTCGGCCGAACCTATTCCTTCCAAGCGCTCACCTTGCCTGCGCCGGCGCCGCACGGATTCGCGTACACCAACGTCGTGTCCGTCACATTCGTGCCGTAGCTCTGGTCCCCGGTAATCCGCCGCCGCTTTTTACAAACGAAACCGGTACGGTTTCGTTTG